>JAEYPE010000244.1 GCA_023411035.1 Pseudomonadota bacterium | reverse complement strand
CCGGCACCGCCCCGCTGGCGCAGGAGGTGGGCCGCGCCGCCCGCCTGCTGGCCGACGGCGCGCCACCGGAGGTCGAATGGCTGACCGTCGTCACCGGCGGCGCAGGGTTGGACGGCACCGCCGTCACCCTGTCGCGCCGCGACGTGGAACAGGCCGCCCGCAAGCGCGGCAGCCCGGAGGAGATCTGGCGCACCGCCCGCGTGGAGCGCTCCGCCGGTCCGCCGCCGGACTGGCCGGCGCGGCTGGCCCTGACCGTCACCCCGACGGTGGAGGTGAGCCTGTTCGAGCAGAGCGCCCCGCTGGTGCAGCGGACCTACGGCGACGCGCTGCTTACGGCGGAGCCTTTGCGCGGGCTGGTCCTCGGCGCCGGGGTCCGGCTGAACGCCAGCCACAACCTGCATCTCCTCGACACCAACGCCATCCCGGCGGCGGAGCCGGTGCGCAGCGACCTGCCGCACTACGCCGACCGCGTCGCCGCCGTGGAGCGGCTGTACGGCGCGTGGCTGGCCGCCCCTTCCGAAAGCTGGAGCACGCGCCTGTCCATCGGCCATTTCGAGGAGATGTTCGGCGGTGTCGGGGCGGAGGCGCTTTACCATCCGCTGACGACGCGCTGGGCGCTGGGGCTGGACATCAACCGCGTCTGGAAACGCCCGCCCCATGAAGCGCTGCGCATCGCCCCCGAGAGCGGGCGGAACACCGGCCACGCCAGCCTTTATTGGGAAGCGCCGGGGGCGGCCACCACGGGCGTGCTGCGGCTGGGGCGCTATCTCGGCGGGGATTGGGGCGGCACGGTGGAACTGATGCGCGCGTTCGAGGGCGGCATCCGCCTGTCCGCCCACGTCACCTGGACGGAAGGGCCGGAGGGTGCGCAGAGCCGCTACGGCGGGCGGCTGGACCAGGGGATCGCGCTGGTGGTGCCGTTCAGCCCCGGCGGGTCCTGGCCGCCGGACGGGCGGTTGGCAACCGCGGTGGAAACCCTCGGACGCGACGCGGGGCAACGGCTGCGCCAGCCATTGCCCCTGTACGATGCGTCGGTCCCGGCGGGCTATGGCCGCCTGACGGGATCATGGACACGGCTGATGGATTGAGCCGAGGAGGTGGAAAATCAGCGGATTTTGGAAATCGTTCCGTTGTTGGCGTCCAGAAGCACGGTGTTCCAGGTGCCGTCGGGCGACTGCGCCTCCGCCATATAGTTCTTGCCGTCCCTCCGGAAGTCGCGGACGGAGGTGAAGCCGGCGGCGCTGAAATAGTTCAGCAGCGCGGTCTGCATCAATGACGTGCGGCTGTTGCCCGGCACATTGCGCGGCAGCATGCTCGGATCGACCTGCATGATGACCTGCCGGTTGCCCTGCATGGTGCCGGCGGTCGATCCGGTGCTCCCCATGGCGCCGCTGCTGGGCATGGAGTTGCTCATGCTGCCGGTCGATCCGGTGGACCCATAGGTGCCGGGCGTCCCATAGGTGCCGGTGCTGCCGCTGGTCGCACGGTCGGGCATCTGGTTCCGGGTGGGGGCGTTCCAGGGATTGAGCTGCTCGCCGGGCAGGCTTTCCACCTGCGGGCTGGTCGTCGGCAGGCCCGACGGGCTGGAGCGCTCGTAGGGAATTTGCGGCGCGTTGTTCTGGTAGGACTGGGCCATCGCGACGGGGGTACCCGCCAGGGTCGCGGCGAGAACGGCGAGGGGCAGTTTGGCGTTCATGGCATCCTCTTCTCTCGATACGGGGTCTCGCACCATCGGAGCGGCGCGGCGCCTTTTTTCGCCCGCAAGGCCGGAACCGCGCGGGCTGGCGCTTCCGACAACAGCGTTCGCGGGCCGTTGTTGCGGTCAAGCCAGCGGTATCGGGATCGCCCTCCCCCTTTTGGAACCGACCCTACCCAAAAAAAGCCCCTTGCGCTGGCGGTATCGGGGAACCTTCAGACGGGCGAAGTGTTCTGCACAGTACTGATCGCTCTTCACAGAGTAGGACGCTCAACAGACTGCGCGCCGGACGAGCCACAAAGCGCTTCGGGCCGAGCGAGGGAGGTTAGGATGCTCTATTGGACACTTGTTTTCTTCGTCATCGCGCTGATCGCCGGTGCACTCGGTTTCGGCGGGATTGCGTCCGCCTCTTCGGGCGTCGCACAAATCCTGTTCTTCCTTTTCCTGGTCCTGTTCGCCGCGAGCTTGATTCTGGGCCTGGTCAGGCGCCGCTAGACCCGGCACCCGTCCGGTCCCCTCCGGGCGGGTGGTTTCCCGCAGGGCGCCCGCGTTCGGCCATCACGTTCCAGAGCGGAGGGCCGGGCGCGCGAATACCCCCAAAGCCTCTCGATGTTAGCCTCGCACCTGACCGGCAACGCCCCATCCGGAGCGTTGCCGGTTTTTCTGTTTCGATACGGGAAGCGGGACGATCAGTCTTCGTCGGTCGGGCTGTGCCCTTCCATGAGCTGACGCAAGGCGCGCCGCCCGCGCGACAGGCGGGATTTCACGGTGCCGATGGAGATGCCCAGGATGTCCGCGGCCTCGCCGTAGGATATGCCCTCAAGCCCGATCAGCAGCACCACTTCCCGCTGTTCGGTCGGCAGCAGGCCCAGCGCGCGCTTCAGGTCGCGCAGTTCCAGCCGCACGAACTGTCCGCCATGGGCGGCGCCGATGGCCGCCTGCCCTTCCCCGTCGATGTCCACCACGGCCTGACGGCGGCGGATGCCGTTGATGTGCAGGTTGCGCAGGATCGTGAAAAGCCAGGCGCGCAGGTTGCTGCCGGGCCGCCAGAGATGCAGGCGCGACAGGGCGCGCTCCAGGCATTCCTGGACGAGATCGTCGGCCAGCGTGGCGTCCCGCACCATGGCGCGGGCGAAACGGCGCAGGCGGGGAATTTCCGCTTCGATCTGCGCGATGACCGCCGGATCGGGAGGTGCCAGCGGTGCGGAAGGCTCGTCCGCTTCGGATGCGCCCTCTTCGGATGCGTCCTCGGCCTCGCCCGCGACGTTCAACTCATCCTCGTCCGCAGGGCGGCTCCCCATCACCGGTTTGAGGGCGGCAGGGTCGAGCGGCGCGGGGCTGCTCGCCGGACGGCGCAAGGAACTCGCGACGTGGTTCGCCATCGGTGGAACGCTGCCTCCCTATGTACCGAAAGATTTGCCGATCATTCCGGGCGCGTCCGGAAACGCGCGGACCATCGCTCCAGACCCCGTGTTGCGCCGAATGCGCAGAGGGCATAACCGGATTCTCCAACGACAATCGTCGGTCGTTCAGTACGTAATGGCCCACCCTTGGGCCTGCCAGTTGGGAAAAAGGCTAGGACCCTGCACAATTTGGCGAGATTACCTCTAACATGCTGCGTATCGTCCGATTGCCCTCGGAACATTCGATTGGGGATGCTGTATTGTTCAGGGACATACGGGAGGCTTCATGACTTTGCTCAAAAGGAAAAGGCCGGCTGGCTTTCACCAACCGACCTCAAATCTCCTTTGCGGGACAGCCATGTCTATGGCTAACGATGAATTTTTGCATTCATCCATCCGCAGGTCCGCTGCCAGCGGTTCTTCTTCTCTGTATAGGCGGCGTTTCCGTCCCTTCGTGGAAGTCTTATTCCATTATGGTCCGCTTCCTCTGTTGACCGGGACCATATCGCGTTACGTCTTTCGCGTACAGCCGGACGTTGGCTCTAGCGCGGCGATCTTCCCGCATACGCCGAAAGACGGGCCGGCTCCACCAATCGGTGAAAGGCGGTTCCGGACGGCGAAAACCACGGCGGCGCTGGCCGCCGGCGGGCTGCTCACGTCCTTTCTGGCCGCCACGCCCGCGACGGCCCAGACCCAAGCCTATCAGGGCTCGCCCGACCGCACCGTCCGCGTCCTGGAAGCGCTCGCCAGCAAGGGCAGCGCCCGCGCCCAGTATGAGCTGGCCATGCGGTACGAGATCGGCAAAGGCGTGAACCGGGACGAGCGGCTGGCCCTCTCCCTCTACTGCCGGGCGGCCCGTCAGGACTATGCCGAGGCGGCCTACCGCGCCGGGCGCATGCACATGGCGGGACGCGGCACGGTGTCGAAGGACGAGGAGCTTGGCCGCTCATGGCTGCGCCGCGCCGCCCTGCTGGGCAACGGGGACGCCACGCAACTCGTCAAGCCGGCCAGCGCCAAGAGCAAGCTGCCCGACCGCTGCGAGCCGCCGAGCGTGCGCTGGGGCGAGATCCGCATGCCGCCCAAGGAAATCCGCGCCATGGTCACCAAGATGGCTCCCAGCTACGGCCTCGACCCGGATCTGGTGCTGGCGGTGATCGCCGTGGAGTCGGGCTATCGCGTGGACGTGGTGTCGGACAGGAACGCCATGGGGCTGATGCAGCTCATCCCCGAGACGGCGGAGCGGTTCGGCGTGACCAAGCCCTTCGACCCCGAACAGAACCTGCGCGGCGGCATGAAGTACCTGCGCTGGCTGCTGGCCTATTTCGACGGGAACGTGACCCTGGCGCTGGCCGGCTACAACGCGGGCGAAGGGGCCGTGCTTCAGTACAAGGGCATTCCGCCTTACCGCGAGACGCAGGACTATGTGGTGAAGGTTCACAGCGTCTACCCGCGCCGCGTCCATCCCCACGACCCCGGCGTGGTCCGCTCCGCCGGCCTCCCCGCCGCAAGGCAGGAGGAGGTGGCCGAGTTGAGCACGTCCAGCCGCACGAGCAACAAGCGGTGATGCCGAAACGACGATGCCGAAACGACGACGGCCCGCCGATTGGGCGGGCCGTTGGTCGTTGATGCCGGAAAGGATGGCGTCCCCTAGGGGATTCGAACCCCTGTTACCGCCGTGAGAGGGCGGTGTCCTAGGCCTCTAGACGAAGGGGACCTTCATCGGGCGATGCTCGGTTGCCAGCCGAACGAATTGGCGTCCCCTAGGGGATTCGAACCCCTGTTACCGCCGTGAGAGGGCGGTGTCCTAGGCCTCTAGACGAAGGGGACAGTCATTCGTCGTCTGACGACGTGGCGTCGTCGGCGTGGGCGGGGTTTTAGCGAACCCGCCCTACCCGATCAAGCCTTTTCTGAAAGATCTTTTGCGATTTTCAGAAAAGAGTTCACGACGGCCTGCGGCGTGTCGAAGGCGGTGACCAGACGCAGCAGATCCCCCTCCCAGCGGTAGAAACGGAAACCCGCGGCTTCCAGCCCGTCGGCCATCGCGGCGGGCAGGCGCACGAAAATCTCGTTGGCCTCCACCGGATAGGCCAGTTCCACCCCCGGCAGCGCGGCGAGCCCCTGGGACAGCCGGTCGGCCATGGCGTTGGCGTGGCGGGCCAGCCGCAGCCACAGGTCGTCGGCCAGCCAGGCGTCCAACTGCGCCGACAGGAAGCGCCCTTTGGACACCAGATGCCCGGCCCGCTTGCGGCGGAATCCGAAATCCTCGGCCAGGGCGGGGTTGAAGAACACCACCGCCTCCGCGGCGAGGCAGCCGCCCTTGGTGCCGCCCAGCGACAGCACATCCACCCCGGCCTTCCAGGTCACCTCCGCCGGGGCGCAGCCCAGCCGGGCCACCGCGTTGGCGAAGCGCGCGCCGTCCATATGCACCGCCAAGCCGTGGGCGTGCGCCGCGTCGGACAGGGCCGCCACCTCCTGCGGACGGTAGACGGTGCCCGCCTCCGTCGCCTGGGTCAGGCTGAGGGCGGCGGGCTGCACCTTGTGCACCACGCCGATGCCCGCACCGGCCAGCGCCGCGGTCAGCGCGGCGGGCGTCAGCTTTCCGCCCTCCCCGGCCAGCGGCACCAGCTTGGCCCCGCCGGTCGCCATTTCCGGCGCGCCGCACTCGTCGACGTTGATGTGGCTTTCCTGGTGGCAATAGACCGCGCCGTAGGGCGGCACCAGCGCCGACAGGGCCAGCGCGTTGGCCGCGGTGCCCGTGGCGACCGGGAAGACCGTCACCTCCGCCTCGAAGATGGCGGACAGGCGGCTGGTGACGCCGGCGGTCAGCGGGTCCAGGCCATAGGGGTCGGCGAACCCGACGGAGGCCGCGGCCAGCGCGTTGACCACCTCCGGCGCGGCGCCGGCCACATTGTCGCTGCGGAAGTCGTGCACGACATCGGTGCTCACATCGGTGCTCCCATCGGCGCTCATGGCGCGGCGGCTCCGGCGGTGACGGTCACGGCGATGACGCCGGTGCGCGGGTCCATCACATAGAGGCGGTCCGCGGCGTCCGGAATGGTGACCCGGAACACGACGCGGTTGCCCACCGCCACCGGATCGCCCATGCGCGCGCCCGCCGGCAGGCCCAGCGTGATCTCTTCGGTCCTGCCCGCGGGAAGGACGGTCCGTTCGGCTTCGGTGCCGGACCGGCGGTCGGGATCGCTCATGCGCTTGTAGAGTTCGACGCCGAGGATCGCGAAGCCGGCGATGATCATCACGCCCATGATGACGACGAGTGCCTTGAGGAACTGCACGGTTTGGGGTCCACTCTCGCGCGAATGTGAGGAGTTTTGCCGAACGATGCCCGAACGCACCGAAATCGACGACGATGAGGACGAATACACCGGAACCGAAGCGGACGAAACCGCCGAAGGCGGGCGGCACCGCTGGGAGGTTCCGCCCGAATCCGGCGGCCAGCGGCTCGACAAGGCTCTGGCGGCGGGACTTCCCGGCCTGTCGCGCTCGCGCGTGCAGGCGCTGCTGGAGCAGGGCTGCGTGCGGGACGGGAGCGGGCGGGCGGTGACCGACCCCTCCATGAAGGTCAAACCCGGCCAAACTTTCGACGTTTTCATCCCCGAAGCTGAACCTGCACAGCCCGAAGCCCAGGACATTCCCCTGGACGTGGTCTATGAGGATGAGGACGTGTTGGTCATCGACAAGCCCGCGGGCATGGTGGTCCACCCCGCCGCCGGCAATCCGGACGGCACGCTGGTCAACGCGCTGCTGGCCCATTGCGGAGACAGCCTGTCGGGCATCGGCGGCGTGCGGCGTCCGGGGATCGTCCACCGGCTCGACAAGGACACCAGCGGCCTGATGGTCGTCGCCAAGAACGACCGCGCGCACCATGCGCTGACGGAGCAGTTCTCCGGCCGGACGCTCAGCCGCACCTATCGGGCGCTCGTCTGGGGCGTCCCCTCCCCCCGCGAGGGACGGATCGAGGGCAACATCGGACGCAGCAGCACCGACCGCAAGAAGATGGCCGTGGTCACCGGCGGCGGAAAGCACGCGGCCACCCGCTACCGCGTCGTCCGCTCCTTCGGCACCGCGCTGGCTCTGGTCGAATGCACGCTGGAGACCGGGCGCACCCACCAGATCCGCGTGCACATGGCGCATATCGGCCATCCCATCGTGGGCGATCCGCTCTATGGCAAGGGACGTGCCGGACGCGCCGGCGGCAAGCACGCCTCAGCCCTGCCGGAACCCCATCGCGAGCTGTTTGTTGGCTTTCCACGGCAGGCGCTGCACGCCGCGGGACTGACCTTCCGGCACCCGGCAACGGGAGAGACGGTCCGCTTCCAGGCGCCGCTTCCAGCGGATATTAAATATTTGTCAGATATCTTAGAATCCCTTTAAGCCACTATAACCGCGCGCGGAAGTCGGCTATCCTTCGCGTCAGCAGCCGCCCACGCTCACGCTTGCATCCGGGACCATCCCCGGCGGATCGAACGGACAAGCGGACGGGGAAGCAGCGCAGAACAGTAAACGGCCGTGTGCCCGTCAGAAGGCACGAACAACAGCCGTCGGAGAGGGTCAACATGGCGACGACATCCAGCGTTCCGGTCATCAGTTCCGAAAGCAACCTCTCGCGCTACCTCCAGGAAATCCGCAAGTTCCCCATGCTCGCGGCGGAGGAGGAGTACATGCTGGCCAAGCGCTGGCAGGAGATCGAGGATTCGGAAGCCGCGCACAAGCTGGTGACGAGCCATCTGCGGCTCGTGGCGAAGATCGCCATGGGCTACCGCGGCTACGGCCTGCCGCTGTCGGAGCTGATCTCCGAAGGCAACGTGGGCATGATGCAGGCGGTGAAGCGGTTCGACCCCGACCGCGGCTTCCGGCTGGCGACCTACGCCATGTGGTGGATTCGCGCCGCCATCCAGGAATACATCCTGCACAGCTGGTCGCTGGTGAAGATGGGCACCACGGCGGCCCAGAAGAAGCTGTTCTTCAACCTGCGCCGCCTGAAGGGCCAGATGCAGGCCATCGAGGAAGGCGACATGTCGCCCGAGCAGGTGCGCCACATCGCCACGACGCTGGACGTGCCGGAGCAGGACGTCGTCAACATGAACCGCCGCCTGGGCGCCCCCGACCATTCCCTGAACGCGCCGCTGCGCGCCGACAGCGAGGGCGAGTGGCAGGACTGGCTGGTGGACGAGACGGCGAACCAGGAAATCTCCCTGGCCGAGAGCGAGGAGTTGGGCAAGCGGCGCAAGCTGCTGTCCGCCGCCATGCAGAACCTGAACGAGCGTGAGCGCGACATCCTGGTGGAGCGCCGCCTGCGCGACAATCCCACCACCCTGGAAGACCTGTCGCAAAAGTACGGCATCAGCCGCGAGCGCGTCCGCCAGATCGAAGTGCGCGCTTTCGAAAAGCTTCAGAAGGCCATCCGCAACGCCGCGGTGGAACAGAAGCTGGCCGGGTGATCACCGCCGCCCGCCCAACCACGGCGGGCGGCGCCCCCTCTTATGCCCCCGCGGCTTCAGCCGCCTGATCCTGGTCTTCCTCCGCCAGGTCGCCTGACCCGTCGAACAGGTCGCCGGCCACCTCCGGTCCCCATTCCTGGACCAGGCCGACCTTCACGTCCTTCAGCGCGCCGATCCGCTTTTCCGCGCGCATCACCTCGAAATTCGCCACCATCGGCGGGATGCCGAAATAGAGCGCCCAGCCGATCGCCGCCGACCCGTACATCACCAGCCAGGCCAGCGGGTCCGTGAAGATCTTCCCGGCGGAGGCGACGGTATGGCTGTGCCTCCACAACTCGATGGCGTAGGGCATGCAGCCGCAGAAATTCAGCCCGCCGACGGTGATCGGCGCCGATTTTTCCGGGTCGCGGTCGGTGGCGTAGGCAACCATGGTCGGGATCATGCCGATGCCGAACAGGATCGATGTGGGCAGCACCACCAGACCCGCCGGGATGATCAGCAGGATCAGCGTCAGCATGCTGCCTTTGCTTTTCTTTTTCTTCCTGCCGCGCGCCATGGGTGCCACCCGATCCGTGATGTAAGGCCGCCCTCAGAAGGCGAAGAAGAGGATGATGCCGCCGACCAGAATGGTGGACAGCAGGCTGGACGCGATGGCCGCCACCTGCCGCCCGGTTGTTTCGATGATGCGGTTGCGGTCGCTGATGCTTTCCCGCAGCTTGTTGATCTCGGCGTCGGCCTCGCGGTAGGCGATCTGGGCGGCCTCGAACTCCAGCTTGTCGCGGCGCAACGCCTCCGGATCGTCCACGATCTTGAGCAATTCGCCAAGCCGTCCGTTGTGGGCGGCGGAGTCGGCCTGCTTGCGCACGGTCTCCTGCTGCGGGCGGCTGTGGAAGCGCCGGAAGGCCGGATCGAGCAGAGCCACCACCCAGGCGGCGAGGTGCGACAGCGAGTCGGTGGCGGTGCGCGCCTGCACGTCCGCCAGAATGGTCAGCATGGCGATCACCCGGCGCATCGGCTCGATGCTGGAGCCGAGCTGGGTGTAGAGCATCTCGTCGGTCCGCCGGTGCCGCACGGCCAGGAAGGCGGCGACGTGGCGGTCGATGGGGTCCTTGTGCCGCTCGCTCCCCGCCCCCGCCCAATCGAGCGCGCGCAGCAGTTCCGCCGGGGTGGTCGGCATCTGCTTGGCCACCAGCAGGCTGATGCAGGGCATGGTAGGGTTCATTTCGTACAGCACGCGTTCCACCCCCAGCCCGTGGCCGGGGCGGTCGAGGAAGCCGCGGATCTGGTCGAAGTGCTGCACCATCGGCACGAACTCCGGCCTGAAATCGGTCTGGACGCTCACCCAGAACATGGGCAGCTGGTTGGCCAGAACCTCCGCGACCGGCTGCGGCGACTCGCCGCGCAGAAAGGCGTCGGCCAGCATGCTGCCGATGCCGTCGGGCATCATCGCCTTGCCGCGGTAGCGGATGGGCGCGCCGGGGTCCAGCGCCATGCAGACGCGCGACACCAGCCGTTCCGCCATGCTGCCGCCCTTGCCCGTGGTGGAGGCGGTCTGCACCGCGTTCGCCACCGCCTCCGCCCGCGCCTCGTCGCCCATGGAGCGGCGCAGCCACTTGTCCAGTTCGCCGCCCTCGATGACGGTGGCGGCGGGCGCCACATGGCGGGCGAAGGCGCGGGCCAGCGTGCGGCAATGCCAATAGTCCTGCCCCTGGAACTCCAGCGGGCGCGCGGCGCGGCGCGGCACCTGCGGCTGCTTCGGGCTGAGGCGGCGCCCGGCGACCCAGAGGTCGAGGTCCTGAAGCGTCCAGCGCTGCTTGGGATCGTCCACCAGCAGTCCGCGGATCACCTCGTTGAGGGCCAGCGGCAGGCGCATCTGGCCGACCAGAGCCGGGTACGACCCCCGCTCGATCTTCGCCTGGAGAATCGCCTCGTCCTCCAGCGTCGCCACCGGGTTGCGCCCCAGGAACAGCAGCAGCAGCGTGACGCCCAACGAATAGAGGTCGTCGGCCATGGTGCCGTTGCCGCGCCCGGCGGGGGCGGCCATGCCGCGCTCCACCGTTTCCAGCAGGACCGTCTGGCCGTAGCCCGGCGGGGTGGACACGCATTCGCCCAGCATGATGGTGCTGGACGCCAGATCGCGGTAGTAGAGGTTGGTCGGACGGATCGCGCCATGGACGACGCCGCGGCTCGACAGCTCCTTCAGGGCGGAGACCAGCGGGTTGATGATCTGGCGGGTCAGATGGTCTTCGGGGACCGGCTCCGTAGGCTCGACCAGGCTGTTCATCAGCCGCTTGCCCGCCGGGCGCTCGAAGATCATGCAGACGCGCCGCCCCTGGCTCGCCGGCCAGTCCACCATGCCCCAGTCGAGCAGGCGCATATGGGCCGGGTTGTCGAGGCTGGAGACGGTGGCCGCGATGTCGGTGCGCGCCAGCGTGGCGCCATGGCCGATGATGGCGAAGGCTTCCGACCGTTTGTCACGCAGCGGCTTGGCGGTATAGGCGTTGCCGCCGATGGCGTTGAGCCCGACCAGCGGCGCGCTCGGAAGGATTTCGTACCGCTCGGCCAGTTTGACCGGGTCGGCATTCGCCATCATCCGATCCGCGGCGGCTGCGGTCATGGCATCGGATGGCATGGCGTTCGAATCCCCGGAGCCTGCGAGCGTGTGCCAGCCTTAGTCGCTCGAAAAGGGCAAACAAACTGTTAACGTAACGGGAAGTGATTGCGGCGCCCCCTCCCTCCCCCACCTTTGGTGAGGGAGGGCTGGAAGGGGGTTCGACACGGAAACTCCCGTCAATCCTGGAACGGATCGTTCATCAGGATGGTGTCGTCACGCTCCGGGCTGGTGGACAGCAGGGCCACCGGGGCCTGGATCAGCTCCTCCACATGACGGACGTACTTGACCGCCTGGGCCGGCAGCTCCGCCCAGGAACGGGCGCCCTGGGTGCTGTCCTTCCAGCCTTCGAAGGTCTCGTAGATCGGCTCGACGCGGGCCTGGGCGGCGGCGTTGGCCGGCAGATAGTCCAGCTCCTGCCCGTCCAGACGGTAGCCGACGCAGACCTTGATCTCGTCGAAGCCGTCCAGAACGTCCAGCTTGGTCATGGCGATGCCGTCGATGCCGCCGGTCTTGATGGCCTGACGGACCATCACGGCGTCGAACCAGCCGCAGCGGCGCTTGCGGCCCGTGACCACGCCGAACTCCTTGCCGCGCTGGCCGATCAGCTCGCCGATGTCGTCGAACAGCTCCGTCGGGAACGGGCCGGAACCGACTCGGGTCGTGTAGGCCTTGCAGATGCCCAGAACATAGCCGACGGCGCGCGGACCCATGCCGCTGCCCGCGGCGGCGTTGCCGGCCACCGTGTTGGAGGAGGTGACGTACGGGTAGGTGCCGTGGTCGATGTCGAGCATCGAGCCCTGGGCGCCTTCGAACAGGATGCGCTTGCCGGCGCGGCGCAGCTCGTCCAGCGTCTTCCACACGACGGAAGCGTAGGGCAGCACCTGCGGAGTGATCTCGCGCAGCGGGTCCAGCAGGTCAGCCGGCTTCATCTCCGCCGCACCCAGGCCGCGGAGCAGCAGGTTGTGGTGGGCCAGCAGGGCGTCGACCTTCTCCTTCAGCACGGCCTCGTCGCCGAGGTCGCACAGGCGGATGGCGCGGCGGGCCACCTTGTCCTCATAGGCCGGGCCGATGCCGCGGCCCGTCGTGCCGATCTTGCCGGCGCCGCGGGCCTCCTCGCGCGCCTTGTCGAGCGCGCTGTGGACCGGAAGGATCAGCGGAACGTTCTCGGCGACCTGGAGCGTGGCGGGCGACACCGCGACGCCCTGGCTCTTGATCGCCGTCACTTCGCGGATGAAGGCCCAGGGGTCGAAGACGACGCCGTTGCCGATGATCGACAGCTTGTTCGGCCGCACCACGCCCGAAGGCAGCAGGCTCAGCTTGTAGGTCACGCCGTTGATCACCAGCGTGTGGCCGGCGTTGTGACCGCCCTGGAAGCGCACCACCACGTCGGCCCGGCTCGACAGCCAGTCGACGATCTTGCCCTTGCCCTCGTCGCCCCACTGGGCGCCGACCACCGCCACGTTGGCCATGTGTGTCTCCGCAAAATAAGAAGGCAGAAAGAAAACGTTACCCGTACACCGCCCCCCGTTTGCGCGGGGGGGATTCCTGATCGTGAAGTCTCAAGCCAGCGGCTTGACCGTGCCGCCGTCCAGCCGATGGCCGCAGCTCAGCCGCCGGGCCTCCGCCGCCGCGTCCGCCACGGGCACCAGACCCGCCACGGTGATCCAGCCCTCGGCGCGCAGCTTGCCCGCCGCCGCCCAGGAGGTGCCATGCGGCACGAAAACGCGCTTGGCCGGCTCCGGCGCCGGAACGGCGCGCAGGAGCGTGTCCATGTAGAGGGTGAAGCCGGTCCCCGGCTCGCCCTCCTCCTCGATGTCCGGACGCACGCCGGCGCGGTAGCGCCCGCCCGCCCCCAGCTCGCCGCGCACGTCGCGCGCGAACAGGGTGAAGCTGAGGCCGGTCTGGTATTCGAAGCCGCGGTGCTCCACCAGATCGACGGTGATCGTCAGGTCGGGGCGCGCGGCGCGCAGCAGGCGCAGCGTGTCGGTCAGGCGGCGTCGGTCCTTCTCCGCCGTTTCCGGCAGCGGCAGCGCGGACAGCACCTCCATGGCGCGCTCCGCCGGGCCGGAGGCGGTCATCAGCGTGTGCAGCAGCGTGGCCGCCGGGCCGCCGACCGCGGTCACCGCCGCCGCGTCCTTCTTGTCCAACGCTTCGCGCAGGCGGGCGGTTTCCTCATCGCCCAGACCCAGGCCGCGGCAGACCCGCGCCACCATGGTCGGAACGCAGAGGTCCACCGACAGATGCTGCACCCCGACCCCTTCCAGGGCATGGGCGGCGAGCAGGATCACCTCGGCGTCCGCCTCGGCCTCCAGCGGGCCGATCAGTTCCACGCCGACCTGGGTGATCTGCCGTTCGGGGCGAAGCTGCGAGCCCTTCACGCGCAGCACCGGCCCGGCGTAGCACAGCCGCACCGGACGGGCGCCGTTCTTCAGGCGGGTGGTGGCGATGCGCAGGATCTGCGGGGTGATGTCCGCGCGCACGGCCATCATGCGCTGCGACAGCGGGTCCATCAGGCGGAAGGTCTGCTTGGCCATGGCGGCGCCGGAGCCGGACAGCAGATTGTCCTCGAACTCCACCAGCGGCGGCTCCACGCGCTCATAGCCGTGGGCGGTGAAGTCCGCCAGCAGACGCGCCACCGCCGCCGCTTCGTGCGCCGCTTCGGGCGGCAGCACGTCGTGCAGGCCGGCGGGCAACAGGGCGGAACTCAGGGAATCAGCGGGCATGGCCTGCGTCGTCTCATCGGATAATGGCAAACTCTCGGCATGGCGAACGCCCGCAAGGCCAGCGGTCCTGCGGGGCTCGGGCATACGGAGCGGGTGAATACCCCACACCCCTTCGTCATGCAAACGGAAAAGCCCCGCGACATGTGCCCGTCTCCCCTGCGCAGGCAACAGATGCTCCATCCCAAAGGTTCTAAACAACAATGTATTTCGATCGAATCTTTATTGAGTTCGATAGGAAATGTCCGGCATCCTGCGACCATCCGTGCCATCCGGAACAGGGGCAACGGCGCCATGGCACGTCCGTCCGCCAGCTACGAAGTGCAGATCTACAAGCTGGATCACTGGGTCCTGGAAGGCCGCTTCGACACCGAGGCGGAGGCCATGGCCTTTGGCCGCAAGGTGCTGTCCAGCGGCAAGGTCGAGGGCATGCGGGTGCTGCGCGACTGGCGGCGCCCGGACGGACGCCATGTCGAAACGGAAGTCCATGTGGAGTTCCGCCAGATCTCCCGGGCGGTGGCCGCCGCCCCCATCGACGAGGCCCCGTCGCTCTGCCTCACGCCCGGCCACTGCTACGGCGTGCAGAGCCGCATGGCCATGAACCGCGTGCTGCGCAATTACGTGGAGCGCGCGGTCGTCACCCCGACCGAGGTGCTGCACAACCACACGGAACTGGCGCGGCTGCTGAACACCGACAATCTCGTGCCCACCGCGGTCGGGCGGGTCGCCGCCCTTCAGGCGGAGAAGGCCGGAACGGACGGGCGCGGGCGGCGCGACGCGCTGAACCTGCTGGTGGACGAACTGACCGACCGGGCGCGCGTCGCCGCCGCGCGCAAGGACCTGCCGGCCATCGCCGCCACCGGCTTCCGCTCCATGTTCGACCGGCTGGACTCCGGCCTGCCGGCGGAGGAGCGCGATTTCCTCGCCCGCGTCGTGCTGTCGCGCGAGCTGGTTCAGATGCGCAGTTGGCTGGCCAAGCTGGATTTCCTGAGCGAGTTGGCGCGGGAGGACGGAGGAGGCGCCGACCGGCCGCTGGTGCTGCTGGACGGGGTGATCGCCGACGTGCTGGGCGCCCCCTCCGTCGCGCAGGAGCTTCTGGGCGCCCAGGGCAGTCTGGCGGAGGCGCTGTGCAACCTGATCGACCTGTCGCGGGGCCGCCTGTCACCCGCCAAGCGGGCCGAGGACGACCGCGCCATCCAACTGAGCGAGCTTCTGGCCTTCCACGACCTGGACGAAACGCGGTTCGTCATCCTGGATCTGGTGCGCCGGCAGTTGAAGAGCACCCAGCCGCTCTACCGCCACGACCCGGCGCTGGAAATGGACGCCTTCCAGGAGATTCTGAAGCGCTCACTCGGCCCCGACGGACCCGCCGGGGGCGGCCCGATGGCGGAGGCGCTGGTCATGCGCTACCTGCGCTTCCTGGAGGGCGGCGGCGCGCCGGGCCGCAAGCAGGCCATCACGGAGGTGACCGACCGCATCCCCGACGCGGCGGGGCGGGTGCGCTTCCTGATGGCGCTGGGCGACTCCGACCTCGGGCGCGGGCACGCCGGGGACATCGCCCGGCTGCTGCACAAGCTGACCGGCAACCCGGCGGGCTATGGCCGCTTCATCCACCCCCGCCTGCCGCCCCGCGACAATCTGGAGGCGCTGACCCTGCTCTATTGCCAGGCCGCCGAATCGGCCCTGCCGGAGGAGACGCGGACCCGCCTGACCGGCGAGCTGGACGAGCTTCTGGTGGCCTACATCACCGAGGACCGGGTGGTGGAGCGATTGGACGATCCCGGCGACGCCCTGCGGCTGCGGGCGAACCGTCTGGTGCAGATCTGCGTGCCGGGCATCCTCCGCAGCCGGCGGGCGCTGGAGATGGTCCGCAAGCGCGTGCTCGCCCATCTGCGCCAACCGCATTTCGACCGGAAGTATGTGGAGGATCTGCCCGATGCGGCAGCGCAGCAGCGCGCCCTGCGGGACTTCTACCGGATGCTGGGAGAGGCCGGTTTCGTCTGACCGCGGCGCGACGCCACCGCGCGACAGGATTGTGTGGGCGGAGAGCGTCGCACCGGCTTCAGCGAACTGTGTCGCCCCTCCCCCCGAAGGGAAGAGGGGCCTACAGACACCGTCGCTCCGCCTTATCGCCCGAAGGTTTCCGCCTTCACGGTTGCGAAGGCCCAGTCCAGCCAGGGCAGGACCGCCTCCATGTCCTCGTTCTCCACCGTGGCGCCGCCCCACAGGCGCAGGCCCGGAGGGGCATCGCGGTAGGACCCGGCGTCGAAGGCGGCCTCCTCCTTCTCCAGAAGCGCGGCGAGCTTCTTGGCGAACTCCGCCTGGGCCTCCGGCGTCAGGGCGTTCACCTCCGGATCGGTGAAGCGCAGGCAGATGGCGGTGCAGGAGCGCACCGACGGCTCGCCCGCCAGGAAACCGGCCCAGGAGGAGTTGGCGACCCATTCCCCGACGATGCGCAGATTCTGCTCCGACCGACGGATGAGGTGCGTCAGCCCGCCGACCGACAGCGACCAGCGCAACCCGTCGATGGCGTCCTCCACGCACAGCATGGAGGGGGTGTTGATGGTGTCGCCGACGAAGATGCCCTCGATCAGCTCGGCGCCCCCGTTCTTCCCGGCTTTCGTCAGGCGGAAGATCTTCGGCAGCGGGCGGTCGGGCTGGAAGCTCTCCAGCCGCTCCACGGCGCGCGGGCTGAGCACCAGCATGCCGTGCGCGGCCTCGCCGCCCAGCACCTTCTGCCAGGACCAGGTGGCGACGTCGATCTTGCTCCAGGGAATATCCATGGCGAAGGCGGCGGAGGTCGCGTCGCAGATCGACAGCCCCTCGCGGTCCGCCGGAATCCAGTCGCCGTTCGGCACCCGGACACCGGAGGTCGTGCCGTTCCAGGTGAACACCACGTCGCGGCTGAAATCCGCCTGCGACAGATCCGGCAACTCGCCGTAGGGGGCCTGGATGGTCCGCACGTCGGGCAGGCGGAGTTGCTTGGTGACGTCGCTCACCCACTCCTTGCCGAAGCTCTCCCAGGCCAGCATGTCCACGCCGCGGGCGCCCAGCAGGTTCCACAGCGCCATCTCCACCGCCCCGGTGTCGGAGGCCGGGACGATGCCGATGCGGTAGTCGCCGGGGATGGCCAGCACGGCGCGGGTCAGGTCGATGACCTCCTTCAGCTTCGCCTTGCCGGGCTTCGACCGGTGGGAACGGCCGAGCAGCGCGCCGTCCAGCGCGTCCAACGACCAGCCGGGCCGCTTGGCGCAGGGGCCGGAGGAAAACAGCGGGTTCGACGGCCGGCGGGCGGGCTTCATGGGCACTCTACTCCCCAAAATATGGGATTGCGGTACGGGGGCGGACGATAGAATTTGCGCGGGAACCCGTCAATCAGCCGCTCACGCGCAGCAGCGTCGCCTGAATGTGCCGCACGCCCGCCGCGTCGCAGGTGTAGTAGCAGACCGCCACCCGCCCGTCCGCCAGCACGGTCGCCCAGGGATAGCCGACGTCGGGCGACGGCGCGTCGTCGCGGATGACGATCTCCGGCGCGTCCTCCAGCGTCTCCCGCCGGCTGTCCCAGACGCGGGCGCGCACGCCGTAGGGTTCGTGGCGGTAACCGTAGACAACCAACAGACGCCCGTCCGGCAGCGGGCAGGCGTCGTAGGGATGGCCGGTGACGGCGTTCTCCATCCAAGGCGCCCAGCTTTCCCCCAGATCGTGGGAAACGGAGGTGGCGAGACGGTCGTCCAGCCCGGTCGTGCGGTGGAAGGCGACCAGTTGCCCGTCCGCGGTCAGATGCAGCGCGGTCTCGCAGAAGCCGGCCCGGCCCGCGGGGTCCCGTGCGATGGTGCTGCGCAGGGTCCAGCTCTCCCCCTGGTCGCGGGAGGCGAACAGATAGCTGGTGTAGGGGCCGCCCGTGTAGGTCGCCATCAGCAGCGTGCCGTCCGGCGCCTCCACCGCCCGCCCGCGCACCGCACCGCCCAGCATCGGGCGCAGACCGGGCAGGATCGGCCCCTGGTCCGGCAGTTCCGGCAGATAGCGGTGCGCCGACCAGTGCCGCCCATCGTCGTCGCTGAAGCGGGTGCTGCCGCCCCAGAACAGGAAGAAGGTGCCCGAGGTTGCCGGATTGCCCAGCAGATGGACACCCCTCTCCCGCAGCCGCAGGCCGTGGCGCGCCGACATCGGGTACCAGCCGAAGCTGCCCATCACAATCCGTCCGGAGCGCAGAACCAGCAGGCTGGGGTCCTGGTCGCCCGCCTCGGGGTCGGTGGGCAGAGGCTGCGGCGCGCCCTCCGGCTCGAAGTCGGAAGTGAAGCGCTGGAGCACGAGGTGGGAGCGCGAATCCACATGGTCCACGCTGGTGAAATCGCCGTTGCCGCCGGCCGGCTCCCCATGCAGCCAGCGGTGATCGCGGGCGCGCCGGAAGGCCACCAGCAGACGCCCGTCGGCCAGCGTCGCCGCCGACGGAAAGGACGCATAGAAGCGCCGGTCGCTGTAGACGACGCGATGGGAAAGAATATCGAGCATGCCCCTGAAATCCGCCTTGCGCCCGCGACATCGAGGACGCCCCTTCACTGTCCGGTTGCCGGAATGAAGGATTCCTTTACGGTGCGCGTGTTCCCCTGATAGTCACACCGTCTTCCGCAGCCCTGCCCGGCGAAGGTCATGACCGAAGCGTCCACCGAAGCGACCGCCCCCGCGAACATTCCCTATGGCCGCCACCGCGACCGCAACGACCTGTCGCAGGTGCTGCCGCTGACCACGCCCTTCTCGCTGCTGATCGACCCGTCGAACGGCTGCAATTTCCGCTGCGTCTTCTGCGCCACCGGGAACCCGGACCTGCTGAAGGAGGTGGGGCGTCCACGCGGGGCCATGAAGTTCGACCTGTTCCGCAAGATCGCCGACGACATCGCCGACTTCGACGCGCCGATCAAATCCGTCCATCTCTACAAGGACGGCGAGCCGCTGGTGAACACGCGGATCGAGCATATGGTCCATCTGCTGAAGTCCCGCGGCCTCGCCCGCCATGTGGAGATGACCAGCAACGGTTCGCTGCTGACGCCGGAACGGGCGGACGCGCTGCTGGCCGCCGGGCTGGACGCCATGCGCGTGTCCGTCTACGGCGCCAGCGACGCCATGTACAGGCGCGTCACCCGCCGCTTCGACCGCTTCCGGACCATCGTCGACAATGTGGCCTATCTCCACCGCCGCAAGACGGAGCTGGGCCGCAATTTCCACCTGCACTGCAAGATCATCAACGTGGAATTGACGGAGGAGGAACGGCAGACCTTCATCGACAGCTTCACGCCGATCTGCGACAGCCTGTTCGTCCATCCCGTGCATGGGGAGGCGCTGGCCGAGGACAGCGCCTTTGCCGCCGCCCCGGACACGGCGCGGAAGGTCTGCTCCGAACCCTTCCTGAAGCTCGCCATCAACTTCAACGGCGAGGTGTCGGTCTGCTGCGCCGATTGGCGCATGGGAACCATCGTCGGCAACGTGGCCGAGGAGCCGCTGCGCGACATCTGGAACGGCGAACGGCTGCGCGATTTCCGCCTGAAGCATCTGGAAGGCCGCCGCGAGGAGATCGAAGCCTGCCGGGACTGCGACTATGTGAAGACCCTGCCCGCCGACAACAATCTGGACGGTTTCGCCGCCGATCTCATCGCGAAGTACCGGGCGCCGGCCTAAACGGCCTTTCTCAAACCCAGAGCGTGTGCTCGGCCAGGATCTTCGCACCGATGGCGATCAGGCCGAGCCCGCCGATCAGCTCGGCGCGCCGGCCGAGCAGCGGGCCGGCGGCGCGGCCCATCAGGACGCCGCTCGACGACAGGCCGAAGGTGACGGCACCGATCAGCAGGCAAACGCCGACGATGTCCACATCCACCACGGCCAGCGAGACGCCGACCGCCGCCGCGTCGATGCTGGTGGCGACGGCGGTGAGCAGCAGCGGACCGAGCGCCGTGCGACCGCCGCAGCCGGCGTCCGCATCCTCATCGTCGTCGCCGAACAGGCTTTCCCAGACCATCTTGCCGCCCACGCCCAGCAGCAGCAGGAAGGCGATCCAGTGATCGACCTCCTGCACGACGGTGGCGAAGGTCAGGCCGAGCGTGAAGCCGATCAGCGGCATGGCAAGCTGGACGCCGCCGAAGCAGGCGCCGACGCGCACCGCCTCCCACAGGCCGGGACGGCGCAGGCAGGCACCGGCGCCGAGCGCCGCGGCGAAGCTGTCCATGGACAGGCTGAAGGCGAGGATGAGGGCGGTCGCGAGGGTCATGGCGCGGCGTGGTGGCGGCTGGGGAAGACACCGCGACCGCTACCAGACTGTGAACATCTGTTCAAACATCAACGGATGCGCCGGCATCGCCGTGAGGCGAATGGCCGCAGATAGTCCGCGAGGCCCACCTTTACCCGTTACGCGAGCCTTTACGGGCGCCGCTTCGCCCGCAGGGGCACGGCGCCGCCCCCCTCCCGCGCCGCCGTCCCGGAGTCCTGCGATTCCGGTTCCGAAGGACCCGCTTCGAGAGGCCGGTCCGACAGCAGCTCCTTGATCGGCACGCCCAGGATGTCCTCCTGGTTCCGTTCCGCCTGCTCCAGCAGTTGGGCCGTGCGGTCCTGCCAGGGCAGTTCCAGGCCGCCCAGCCCGCGGACGGAGCCGCGCAGGCCGATGCCCAGCGCCTTCATCAGGTCGTAGAGCGTGGCCTCCCCCAGGTCGCGGGTGACGACCCAGGCGTTGTGCGTGGTGTGGGCCACCCAATGGGCGTCGCGAAGCTGCTCCAGAATGCCGTCGATCAGCACCGTCCCGACCGGCACGCGCCCCACCAGCGTCCGCCGCCGCAGCCCCACGCCCAGCCGCGTCCCCTCCAGAAGCTCGTGCAGGACGGCCAACGCCAGCCCCAGCCGCTGGGCCGGGAGCAGCCCTTCCGGCCCGCCGCGGGTGATCTTGCCGGCGCGCCATTCCGGCAGAGAGGCGGTGATGACGGCGCCGAACAGCACCGTGGACCAGGCGATGTAGAGCCAGAACAGGAAGATCGGCACGGTCGCCAGCGCACCGTAGATGGTCTGGTAGGCGGGGAACTCCCTCATATACCAGGCGAAGCCCGCCTTGGACGTTTCCAGCATCAGAGAGGCGACCGCCCCGCCGCAGGCGGCGTCCATCCACGCCACCTCCCGGTTCGGGATGATGACGTAGAGCAGCGTGCAGCCGACCAGTTGCAGCAGGAAGGGCAGGATCGCCCCGATTCCCACCAGCGGGTCCGCGACCCCCTCCAGATGGACGAACTGAAGCACCGCCCACAGGGTGCTGGACAGCGACAGGCTGGCGCCGGCGAACAGGGGACTGAGCGACACCACCGCCCAGAAGGACAGGATGCGGGTGACGTAGGACCGCGGCTCCCGCACGCGCCAGACGGTGGCGAAGGACCCTTCGATGGTCCAGATCAGCAGCACGGCGGAAATCGCCAGCCCGATGATCCCGAACACCGGCATCTGCCCGGCATTGGCCATGAAGGCGGCGAGATACTGCAGGATGGCGTCGCTGTTCTCCGGCACGAGGTTCTTGAACAGCAGCGTCTGGAGTCGCGATTGCAGCGCGTTGAAGGCTGGAAAGGCGGAGAAGATGGCGAAGCCGATGGTCATCAGCGGCACCAGCGCCAGCAGCGAGGTGTAGGTCAGCGAGGCCGCGGTCTGGAAGCAGTTGTCGTTGTAGAAGCGCATGGCGGAATAGGCGATGAATCCGCCGGCCTCCCGAATCCGCACCAGGGGCCGAATCCGCAAGAACGGGCTCGACGCTCCTTTGGAAGTGCCGTCGGTTTCAGCCACAGGATGCCTCCCGCCTTGGTTTGACCGGGCCGGTCTTTCGTGTAGGATGCGGCCCACTTTCCAAAGCATACTCTGGATGCACGAGGTACGGATGTCCAACCCGAAGCCGCTCATGGACGGCAAGCGCGGCCTGATCATGGGCGTGGCGAACGATCGTTCGATCGCCTGGGGAATTGCTTCCACGCTGGCGCAGCACGGCGCCGAGCTGGCCTTCACCTACCAGGGCGACGCGCTGCTGAAGCGCGTGAAGCCGCTGGCCGAGCAGGTGAAGGCGCCGCTGCTGCTGCCCTGCGACGTCACGGACGAGGCCAGCGTCGACGCGACCTTCGCCGCCATCGAAAAGGAATGGGGCAAGCTGGACTTCCTGGTTCATGCGATCGCCTTTTCCGACAAGAGCGAGCTGGACGGCCTCTACCTCGACACGACGCGGGCCAACTTCCTGCGCACGATGGACATCTCCTGCTATTCCTTCACCGCGGTGGCGCAGCGCGCCGTTCCGCTGATGAAGGATGGCGGCAGCCTGCTCACCCTCTCCTACTACGGCGCCGAGCGCGTGATGCCCCATTACAATGTGATGGGCGTCGCCAAGGCCGCGCTGGAGGCGAGCGTGCGCTATCTGGCCGTCGATCTGGGTGGGCGGAACATCCGCGTCAATGCCATTTCCGCCGGCCCGATCAAGACGCTGGCCGCCAGCGGCATCGGTGACTTCCGCTACATCCTGAAGTGGAACGAGCTGAACGCCCCGCTGAAGCGCAACGTCACCATCGGCGAGGTCGGCGGCGCCGGCCTGTTCCTGCTGAGCGACCTCGGCACCGGCGTGACCGGCGAGGTGATGCACGTCGATTCCGGCTATCACACCGTCGGCATGGTGGCGGTGGACGCGGCGGCGGAAGTGTCCCAGCTTCTGGGTTCCCTGGGCGGCGCGGGCAAGTCTGAATAAGTCCGGCAGCGGGCGCCCCGGATTTGTTCGGGGCGCCCGCCGGCAACTCCGTTGCCCATTTCCCGACATTTTTCTCCAATCATCGTATTACCTACTTTTGCGCGCCGCAGCGCACCGCTATTCTCCGCGCCCACGGTAAGGTTTCGGAAGGTGAGAGTTGATGCGTGCGCGGCGGCAATCGGATTCGGTATCCCCGATCCTGGAGCAGATTCTCTACGGCGGCTCCAGCGTGTCGATGAATCTGATCGCCATCACCCGCGACATCCCCGAAGAAGACCGCCTGTTCCGCGCCCGGGGACTGAACAAGGCCATCCTGTTCAAATATCCGAATTTCGATGAGGGGGTCGACGACTACGCCAACCCGATCGTCGAGGGGGAGGAGGATGACGAAATCGCGTCGCGGCCCGTGGAAACCGGCATCTACATCCCGCACAGCGTCGATCACACCGAAGGCGGCGGCGTCGCCATCTATCTGCGCGCCCGCAACAGCAGCATTCTTCTGGGTGAGCAATTCGGCCTGAGCGAAGCGACGAACGAGGCTGCGGCGGCGGACCTGCGCACGCTCGCGCTGATCGACGGTGTTCCATCCCTGGACGCCTTTCTGCTGAAAGCCTGTTTCGAAGCGGAAAAGGTCTCGGTGGACAAGCGCCATTGGACCATCGGCGATGCCGAGGACCAGCAGCTCCGCCGCTTGATCCGGGCGCGCATCGAGCCCATCGTGCGGAAGGCCATCGACGGCAGCAGCACCGGCGGCAAGAGCGTCGAGCGCTTCCTGGAAGCCATCTGGAACCCCGAGCTTGAGGAGTCCAGCCTGTTCGTCTCGGCCTTCGGCATCGACCGCAGCGAAGCGGACTCGATCTTCAGTGCCTGGAAAGGCACGACCTTCTACGAATACCAGCTCCGCCGCATCGCCCCGCGGGCGCGCACCATCCTGACTTGGCTGAAGTCGCGGGACTGCATTCCGGTCGATATCCGCATGCACAAGCCCTATGAGACCCAGCTTCTGATGCACATCGAAAAGGTGGGCAAGCTGCTGGAAGGCACCTTGTTGGACATCCGGCAGATCCTGGCGGATTACGAGTCCAGCTTTTCCGCCTTCATGGCCGGACAGCCGGAACCCTTCCGCGATTATCTGCGCAAGATCCGCTCCCATTACTGGCTGCTGGGCTATTGCGTCTCGGCGCTGACCAGCGTCGCCCATCTGGATGCCCGCTGCATGAAGAACAACCCGCAGCGCAAGCTCTACTTCGAAACCATGCACAAACTGCTGCGCCAGTTCGAAATCGCGCTCGACCGCCGGCGCGAGCAGAAGGGCGCCTTCTGATTTCCGCCCCTTGCGCTTGACGCGCTGGCCGAAACGCCGCAAGAAACGCGCTCCGCCGTACGATGTACGGCAACATCGCGTCGCATCGGGAGTCCTCGCCATGGCCGGCAACAGCTTCGGAACGCTTTTCCGCTTCACCACCTGGGGCGAAAGCCATGGGCCGGCGATCGGCGTGGTGGTGGACGGCTGCCCGTCGCTGCTCTCCCTGACGGAGGCCGACATCCAGCCCTGGCTGGACAAGCGCCGCCCCGGCCAGTCGCGCTACACCACCCAGCGGCAGGAGCCGGATCAGGTCAAGATCCTGTCCGGCGTGTTCGAAGGAAAGACCACCGGCACGCCCATTTCGCTGATGATCGAGAACACCGACCAGCGGTCCAAGGACTACAGCGAGATCGCCGCCAAGTTCCGGCCCGGCCACGCCGACTACACCTATTGGAAAAAGTACGGCATCCGCGATTACCGCGGCGGCGGGCGCTCCTCGGCGCGCGAGACGGCCTGCCGCGTGGCGGCGGGCGGCGTGGCGCGCAAGGTGCTGGGCGACGGCGTGACCGTCCGCGGCGCGCTGGTGCAGATCGGCCCGCACAAGGTGGACCGCAGCCGCTGGGATTGGGCGGAGGTGGACAACAACCCCTTCTTCTGCCCCGACCCGCAGGCCGCCGCCGAATGGGCCGGCTATCTGGACGGCATCCGCAAGAGCGGCTCGTCCATCGGCGCGGTGGTGGAGGTGGTGGCCTCCGGCCTGCCCGCCGGGCTGGGCGATCCGCTCTACGACAAGCTGGACGGCGACCTCGCCCGCGCCATGATGACCATCAACGCGGTGAAGGGCGTGGAGATCGGCAACGGATTCGAAGCCGCCACCCTGACCGGCGAGGAGAACGCCGACGAGATGCGCGCCGGCCCGAACGGTGAACCGGAATTCCTGTCCAACCAGGCCGGCGGTATCCTCGGCGGCATCTCCACCGGCCAGGACATCGTGGTGCGCTTCGCCGTGAAGCCGACCAGCTCCATCCTGACCCCGCGCCAGACGGTGGACCTGGAGGGCAAGGACACGGACATCCTGACCAAGGGCCGTCACGACCCCTGCGTCGGCATCCGCGCCGTGCCGGTGGGCGAGGCCATGATGGCCTGCGTGCTGGCCGACCATCTGCTGCGCCACCGCGCCTATGCGCGGGGGTAAGGGAAAAGTGGGAGCCGGAAGGATGGCGGGTGCGTGGCGTGGTGGAGCGATCGCGGGGCTTCTGCTGCTCGCCGCCCTTCCCGCCGCCGCCCAGTCCCCGGCTTATCGGGAATATTCGGAAACCTTCAAGGACTGGCGGCTCTACTGTCAGGCCTGGAGCGAGCCCCGCCGCGTCGAATGCGAGATGCTGTCCCGCCCCGGCAGCGACCGGCGGTCCCGCCTCGTCTGGCTGCGCTCCAGCGAACGCTGGATGGAGGGGCTGCGCTTCCGGCTGGACGATGAGGCAATGGACCTGTCGCGGATCGTGCGCGTCTGGGTGGACCGGGCACTCTTCCGTCCGGAAAATCCCTGTGAGCGGTTCGAGTGGGAAACCAACACCTGCGCGGTGAGCAACCCGGACACCAACGCCAAGCTGGTGGAACGGCTGGCGTCCGGCAAGGCGGTTTCCATCGTCGGCTCCGCCCCTGCGGGGGGCAAGGCGGAAATCCGTTTTTCCCTGAACGGCTTCAAGCCGGCGCTGGAGCGCATGGAGGACATCCGCCGCGAGGCCGGCACTCCCTGGAAATAGTGATGGCGGAAATAGTGATGGCGGAAATGGCGGCGGCGCTCACGCCGGATCGCCCTCCACTTTCGCATATTTCTTCTTGGCAAGATCCAGGGAGGCCAGAAGCTGCTGGCCGGTCGCCCCGCCGTCGCCGCTGATCCGCCCGTTCATCACCGCCTTGATGGCGTCCACATGGGCCTTCAGCAGCAGGCGCTCGTTGGCGGTCACGGCGGGGAAACTGCCCTGCGTCGCCTCGTACAGCGACTTGGCGATCCGGGTGATCAGGGGATAGCCGAAGATGCCGCCCTGCCCGCGCATCTCGTGGGCGGAGCGGTTGATCTGCATCATCAGGACCGGGACCGCGGCGGCGTCCAGCAGCCGTTCGACGCGGCGGGCCAGTTCGTCCACCTCCCCCGCGATCCAGGTGGCGTAATCGCCGGCCCGGTTCTGAATCTCCGCTTCCGCCGCCTCCAGAACCTCGTCCGGCAGGGTCGGCACGGGGTCCTTCGGGGCGATGCCCATCTTGGCACCCAGCCGGTTGGGCAGGTCGAAACAGACGACCGGGAAGCGGTCGATGCCCGCCGCCTTCGACTTGCTGTGCACCACCAGGATTTCATTGGGGCCGGTCATGCGGCAGTCCATCGCCACCGGCCGCCGGGTCCGCCGCCGGTCCGGCCCGAAATAGCCCTTGGCGAGCACGAAGCGCCGCGGGCGCGCGATGGCGGCCATCAGGCGGCTGGCGATGGTGCCCGCGGAAAAGGGCTTGGCGATGAAATCGGTGGCGCCCAGGTCGCGCGCCTGTTCCACGTAATGACGGTCGGCGGCCCCCGACAGCATCAGCACGGGCAGGAAGCGGTCCGGCGATTTCGGGCTGTAGCGCAGCCAGCGCAGCAGCATCAGCCCGTCCACCTCCGGCATCACCAGATCGGAGATGACGACGTCCACCGGCGCCGTGCCGGGCGGCAGGGCGGCCCGCCGCCCTTCCAGGAAGCGGATGGCCTCCGCCCCGCCGGGTTCGGCATGCACCGTGCCGACGCCGATGGTGCGCAGGGTAGCGGTCAGCACGCTGCGGATGAAGGCGCTGTCCTCGACCACCAAAACCGAGAGGAGGCCGAGCTTTGGCGCGCCTTTGCCGCCGTGATCGTTCATTTGGTGAAACCAATGCGTTGCAACGGGGCGAAGTCTTCGCACGGCCAGCGGCGGATTGGCGAGTCGCAACTTACGAAAGGCAGGGTTGCAACCATCGGTTCACAACCCACTCCGTCCTGACCGGATGTGGGGCTTTGCGAAGCGCGGCGGCCCGGCTACGCTGTGGCCCAAAACGACATCGGCCTAATCGACGCGGCCAATACAACAACGCGAACGACCCCGAGGAGACCACAGCGATGCCCCAGCCCGATCACGTCATGGCCCTGCCCGTTCCCGAGACGCCCGACCTCGACCCGGAGATGGAGGCTCTTTTCGCCAAGTGCGTGGAGAAGCTGGGCTTCGTTCCCAACGTGCTGCGCGCCTACAGCCTGCGCCCGAAGAAGCTGCGCACCTTCGCCCAGCTCTACAACGAGCTGATGGTGGGCGAGAGCGGCCTGTCGAAGCTGGAGCGGGAGATGATCGCCGTGGTCGTGTCCTCCGCCAACCATTGCTACTACTGCCTCGTCGCGCACGGGCAGGCGGTGCGCAAGCTGTCCGGCGATCCGGAGCTGGGGGAGATGCTGGCCTTCAACTATCGCGCCGCGAAGCTGGAGCCGCGCCACCGCGCCATGCTGGATTTCGCGTGGAAGCTGACCAGGGAGCCCTGGACCATGGGCGAACCGGACCGGCAGGCGCTGCGCGACGCCGGATTCGGCGAGGAGGACATCTTCGACATTGCCGACACCGCCGGTTTCTACAACATGTCCAACCGCGTCGCCTCCGCGGTGGACATGCTGCCGAACCATGAATACCACAAGCTGGACCGCTGACGCCGCGCAACCACCGGAGCCGCACGGATGCTGAGGTTCTTCGTCCGCCTGTTCGCCCTCATCGGCTTCCTCGTGGTGGCCGCCGTGGTCACCGGAGTCGTTCTGGCGATCCGGCACGAGCCCACCCTGCCCGACACCGTGGTGCTGGAACTGGACCTCCGCGATCCGCTGGCGGAAGGAAGCGTGGACCGGCTGGGCAGCCTCCTCGGCCATGAGACGACCTTCCAGGAGGTGCTGGACACGCTGGAGCGGGGCCGCAACGACCCGCGGGTGAAGGGGGTTCTGGCCCGCTTCGGCGGCGACGGCGCGAGCTTCGCGCAGGTGCAGGAGCTTCGGGCGGCGGTGGAGCGGTTCCGCGCGTCGGGCCGCTTCGCCATCGCCTTCGCCGAATCCTACGGAGACACCGGGGCGGGCAACCGCTCCTACCTGCTGGCCAGCGCCTTCGACGAGGTGTGGATGCAGCCGCTGGGCCTGCTCGGCCTGACCGGCCTGTCGGCTCAGATCCCCTTCGCCCGCGGCGCGCTGGACAAGCTGGACATCCAGCCGCAGATCCTCCAGCGGGAGGAGTACAAGAGCCTCGCCGACAGCATCACCCAAACCGGCTTCACCCCCGCCCACCGCGAAATGGTGGAGTCGCTGCTGGGCGACCTGACGAACCAGATCGTGGACGGCGTGGCGGTGAGCCGCCGCCTCGCACCCGCCGCCGTGAAGGCGGCGATGGACCGCGCGCCCCTGCTCGACCGTGAGGCGGTGGAGGCCCGGCTGATCGACCGGCTGGGCTACGCCGACGAGGCGCGGGAGGAGGCGCTGCGCCGGGCCGGGGCCGGGCCGGACGCCGACACCATGGAGCCGTCCGACTATCTGAAGATCGCCGGCCCACCCAACCGCAGCGGCCCGGCCATCGCGCTGATCCACGCCACCGGCACCATCACCGGCGGCGACAGCGGCAAGCCCGGTCTGGGAGACGTCACCGCCGGATCGGAAACCATCGTGGAAGCCATCGAGGACGCGGTGGACGACCCCGACGTGAAGGCCATCCTGTTCCGCATCGACAGCGGCGGCGGCAGCGTCACCGCCTCCGAAACCATCCGCCGCGCGCTGGTCAAGGCCCGCCAGTCGGGCAAGCCGGTGATCGCCAGCATGGGCGGAACGGCGGCATCCGGCGGCTATTGGATCGCGCTGGCCGCCGACCGCATCGTCGCCTCCCCCGCCACCGTGACCGGCTCCATCGGGGTGGTGGCCGGCAAGATGTCGGTCGCCGGCCTGTCGGAGCGGCTGGGCGTGCATTGGGGCATCCTGGACACCGCCACCAACGCCGGCCTGTGGTCCCCCTTCCGCCCCTTCGGCCCTGCGGGAGAGGAGCGGCTGAACGCCATCATCGACAGCAGCTACGCCACCTTCCTCACCCGCGTGGCGGAGGCGCGGCACCTCACCCCCGAACAGGCGCGGGCCGCCGCGAAAGGGCGCGTGTGGACCGGCGCCCAGGCACGGACCCTCGGCCTGATCGACGAGCTGGGCGGCATCTCCACCGCGCTGACGCTCGCCAAGCAGGCGGCGAAGCTGGACCCGGACGCACCGGTCACCCTGACCCCCTTCCCCCGTCCGAAACCGGTGATCCGGGAACTCCTAGACCTTGCCTCGGGCAAGGGCGACCTTGTGGAAGCCGCAGCGGTGCTGGCCGGGCTGCGGCCGGCGCTGGCCGAATTGGCACCCTTGGTGAACGCGGCCCGCAGCGGCGCCGTGGAGGCGCGCCTGCCGCCTCTGGGCATCGAGCGGTGACGGCACTGCTCTGAATGAAGATTCAGGCCGGCGGGGCACCGCCGGCCTGCTGAATGGCGGCTGCGGGCACCGCGTCAATGGCGCGTCGCGAGTCCTGCCGAACAAAACATCATCAGAGAACCGGAACTCGTTCGCTTCTCGCTTTCCAAGTAACTCTGAAATCCCGGCGAGCATACCAACCGCGCAATTTCATCCTTCGAGAAGACCGGCAGGAAGGGATTGTTCGACAGCTCCTCGTAAGCAGCCCTGGCCACTACTCTCAGGCTAGGCGGAATCGCCGTGATATATCGATCGAGAGCACATTCGTCCTCGCGCTCCATCTGGCGCACTCCTTTCCTATGTTTTTTCATGATGAGTGGCTATGGATCAAAGATTGCGCAAAGCGCCATTCGCGTAAAGCGACATAAGCATACGAAGTAACAAATCCTGCACAGTGTTGTGCCAGCACCACATAATACTTTATGGGTAAGCACTGGGCAGGTAGAAAATCCATTCGAATTTCATGCCATTCATTAGAAAGCCGTCTAATCACTCCGGAAAGTCATGAAATTCGTTTTTTATCTTCAAAGGCGCGCCGAAGCGCAATGCGCCCTGCTGCACAATCCCATCCAGCCGGAAAGGGTGCCTGATGCGAAGGGGCGGCAATTCCCTCCATCTCGTGGAGGGGACGGATCAAGGAGTGGGTCGAGTCTGCCCCTACCCCCGTTCCAAATCCTCCTGGGTGGCGCGCTTCAGGTGGTTCAGCCGTTCCTCCGCCTCGTCGCGGGCGTAGGGGCCTTCCACGTCCATGCCGAAGCTGACGTAGAAGCCGTCGGCCTCGGCAATGTGCGTTCCAACGGGCAGATATTCGTCCGTGGCCTCGTCGTTGCCGACGATCGTGCCGTTCCGGATTTCCACGATGTGCGCCATGACCCGCGCCCCCTGCCGCCGTTGCGTGCATCCCAGTGTGCATCCCAATCGGCTTCAACGGCGACGGTCCCGTCCAGGTTCCTTACGCAGCATCCCGCCGCACCAGCCGGTCCAGCCGCAGCCGGTGCCGCCGGTCGCTGAGCCGCCGCACCGTCGCCAGGGCAGCCATCAGGACGCCCAGCCCGGTCGCGCCGGAAATCAGGAACATGATGAGGATCTGGTACTTCACCGCCTCCCCCGGATCGACGCCGGACAGGATCTGGCCGGTCATCATGCCGGGCAGCGCCACCACCCCCATGGCCGCCATGCTGTTGATGGTTGGCATCAGCGCCGTGCGCAGCGCGTGGCGCAGAACGGGCCGCAAGGCCACCCAGCGGGTGCAGCCCAGGGCAAGCTGCGCCTCGATGGCGGGCCGCTCCCGCGCCGCCGCCGCCGTCAGCGTGTGCAGGGCCAGCCCCACCCCGCTCATCGCGTTGCCCAGCACCATGCCCAGCATCGGAATGGCGTAGCGCGCGTCCCACCAGGGATCGGGCCGGACTGCGGTGGACAGGCCCAGCAGCAGGACGATCCCCGCCGCCGTCCCCATGGCCCCGGTGCCGATTCCGTAGGCCCACCAGCCGGCCAGCCGCCGTTCCTGCCGGGCCATCGTCTCCTGACCGGCGAACAGCAGCATGACCAGCGCCGCCCCCAGCGTCAGCCAGGGCGTTTCCAGGGCGAACAGCCGGGTCAGCACCAGCCCGACCAGGGAAAGCTGCACCACCATCCGCAGCGACGCCACCGCCAGGGGCCGCGCCAGCCCCAGCGCGAGGACCATGGACAGGCCCCCGTTGACCAGCAGGAGCAGCGCCGCGACGGCAAGGTCGGTGTAATGGAGGGAAATCAGCGGCATGTCACCCTTCCGTCACCTCGCCGTCCGCGACATGCAGGTGCCGGCGGGCCAGCCGGGCGGCCTGCTCGGACGAATGGGTGACGACCAGCACCCCGGCCCCGCGCTCCAGCGCGCCGCGCAGCAGCGCCTCCACCCGCTCCGTCGCCTCCGCGTCCAGCGGGCCGGTCGGTTCGTCGAGCAGCAGCACCTCCGGCCCCTGCACCAGCGCGCGGACCAGCGCCAGACGCTGCCGCTCCCCGGTGGACAGGCGGGCGACGGACCACCCCATCACCTCCGCCGGCAGGCCCAGTGCCCCGGCGAGCGCGGCGGCGCGGTCCGGATGCGCGAAATGCGCGCCCACCCGGTCCTCCCACCAGCCCGACTCGGCGGCGACATAGGTCACCCGGCGGCGCCAGACCGGAGCGGGCATCTCCTCCCGCAGCGCGCCGTTCAGCCGCACCTCTCCGGTCGAGGGGTCGAGATCGGACAGTGCGCGCAGAAGCACGGATTTCCCCGATCCGGACCTTCCCTGCACGGCCACGCACTCCCCGGCCTCCAGCCGGAAGGAGGCGGGCTTCAGGACGGGCGTGGACAGGTTGCGGACGGAGAGCATGAGGCGGGCCTCGGCAATTCCGTAGTTCCGACGCGAGATTAGCAGCCCTCCGCGGCGGAGTCCTTGCACGGAGCGCTCCGGGGATTATGGTACGCCCCACCGTACATTCCGGCCTGAACCGAGACCATGACCGACGCCTCCAACGACCACGCCGTCTTCACGCACCGCGAAATCATGCGTGTGTTCAGCGGCGTGGCGCTCGCCATGCTGATGGCGGCGATGGACCAGACCATCGTCGCGACGGCCCTGCCGACCATGGCCCACGATCTGGGAAGCCTGGAAGACCTGCCCTGGGTGGTCACCGCCTATCTGCTGGCCTCGACATCCACCACGCCGATCTACGGCAAGCTGAGCGACCTGTACGGGCGCAAACGGGTGCTCCAGGCGGCGATCTTCCTGTTCCTGATCGGGTCGGTGCTGTGCGCGCTGGCACAGAGCATGGGGCAGCTCATCCTGTTCCGCGGCATCCAGGGGCTGGGCGGCGGCGGCCTGATGGCGCTGGCCTTCACCATCATCGGCGACGTGGTGGCCCCGCGGGAGCGCGGGCGGTACCAGGGCTACATCGGCGGCGTCTTCGCCCTGTCCAGCGTGGCCGGGCCGCTGCTGGGCGGGGTCTTCACGGAATCGCTGAGCTGGCATTGGATCTTCCTCATCAACCTGCCGCTGGGGGCGGCGGCGCTGCTGATGACCAGCCGGGCCCTGGACCGCCTGCCCGCCGGGCGGGCGCACCCGACCATCGACTATCTGGGGGCCGCGCTGCTGATGGGAACGGTGAGCACGCTGCTGTTCGTGGTGTCGCGCGCCGGTGTCGCCCTCCCCTGGACCTCCCCCGCGATTCTCGGCCTGTGTGCCTTGGGTGTGGGTCTTCTGGCGGTCTTCCTGTGGCACGAGCGCCGGGTGAAGGAGCCGATCCTGCCGCTTCACCTGTTCCGGGTACCGGTGGTGGCGGTCGCCAACCCGGTGGTTGCCGTGTCGGCCATGGTGCTGTTCGCCGGAATCGTCTATCTGCCGATGCGCTCCCAACTGGTCGCAGGGACCAGCGCCACGACCTCCGGCTTCCTGCTGCTCCCGATGGTGCTGGGCATGGTGCTGGGCGCCGGGGGTGGCGGGCGGCTGATTTCCAAGTCCGGGCGCTACAAGATTTTCCCGCTGGCCGGACTGGCGCTGGCGGCGGTGATGTATCTGGCGCTCGGCCTGTCGCCCACGGTGTCGGAAAGCGGGCTGTGGTCCACGCTGATCCTGATCCCGCTGGGCATCGGGCTGGGGCTGGTGATGCCGGTGATGACGGTGGCCGTGCAGAACGCGGTTGAGCGGCGCGACCTGGGCGCCGCGACGGCGTCGGTCGGCTTCTTCCGCTCGCTCGGCGGGTCGGTGGGGGTGGCGGTTTTCGGCGCGGTCTTCGCCGCCGATGTGGAGGCCCGGCTGAACGCCGCCGGCCTGCCCGGCATCAGCGGGCGCGAGGTGATGGAGCACGGCCCGTCCGCCCTGTCCAGCCTGCCGCCCGCCGCCCACGCCACCGCCCGGTCGGTGTTCGAGCACGGCTTCTCCACCCTGTTCCTGCTCGCCGCCGGGCTGGCGGTGGTGTCATTCCTGCTGACCCTGTTCCTGAAGGAGCTTCCCCTGCGCTCCGCCGCCGACGCCAAGGCCGGGGCGGAGGTGGTTTGACGGTCAAGCCTTGTCCTCGCTGGGAAAGTGCCGCCCCTCCCCCAGCTTGTCCTCGATGTAGAGCAGGTTGACCAGCACCAGCAGGACGACGGCGAAGGGGGTGGCGAGGAACATGCCCATCAGCCCGAACAGCACGCCCCCCGCTGCGATAGCCGCGATGGTGACGACGGGGGGCAGGTCCACCACCTGCTTCTGCATCAGCGGCATGACGACGTTGCCCTCCACCTGCTGGATCGTCAGGTAGAGCAACGCCACCCACAGCGCGTCCTGCGGCGACTGGGCGAAGGCGATGAGGATCGCCGGAACGGCGGCCAGGAACGGGCCGATCAGCGGGACGAACTCCAGAAGCGCGGCCAGCAGGCCCAGCGCCAGGGCGCTCGGGATGCCCAGAAGCAGCAGGCCCGCGGTGATCAGCACGCCGACGATGGCCATGGCCGAAAGCTGCCCGATCAGCCACTTCCACAGCGACTCTCCCATCACGTCCAGCACCTCCTGCGCGCGGGCGTGGCCGCGCGGCGGCACCAGAAGGACGACGCCGCGCCGGTAGATTCCGGGCGAGACCGCCAGATAGATGGCCGTGAACATGACCACCACCAGATCGCCCAGGAAGAACACCACGCTGGACGCGACGGTGCGCAGCCGGCTCATCCAGGAGGAGGCGTCCTGCCCCTGCCGCATGATCTGGTCGCGCAGCGTGCCGGGAAGCTGCTGCACGGCGGCGCTGATCCGCTGCGAAAGCTGGTCGAACTCGCCGACCACCGACTGTCCCATCAGGAAAGCGCCGCCGACCAACAGGGCCGCCAGCAGCACCAGCACGACGGCCAGCGCCCAGCCCTGCGGAAGCCCGGTGAAGCGGCGCACCAGCCCGGCCACGCGCTGGAACAGGATCGCCAGAAGCACGCCCGCGAAGACCAGCAGAAGCGCGTCCGCCACCTGCCAGGACAGGAACAGCGTGCCCAGCACGCCCGCGGCGATCAGCACCTTCCAGGTGAACAGCTTCAGTTCGAACGATGCGCTCCGTCCGGTTGAGCCGGGGGCGTCCGGGTTCACTGCACCCCGGTTCACGGCAGCCGTCGCGTCCGCCCCCTGTCTGGTCACGTCCATCGCCGCCCCTTCCCGTCCGCTGCCGCGTCATGCCGTCCGATGGACAAACGCCGCCCGGTGGAAAGAGTTGCACCGCCGCCCCACTAGCACCTTCGTGCTACTACACTTATCCGAATGCGCTCCGGCGGTTGGCATCCCATATAAGGTCTGACGCCAAGGAGTCATTCTCGCTGATGTCACCTCGAAAGCCCGCCGGAAACGGCGGGCTCTTTTCTTGCGGGGACCGGTTCAATCGGCGTCCTGCGGGAAGACGATGCTGATCCGCAGGCCGGGCGCGTTGTCCTCCAGCCGCAGCGATGCGTCGTGCAGCCGCGCCACCGCGTCCACGAGGCTGAGCCCCAGCCCGTTGCCCGGCGAGGCCCGCGCGGCGTCCAGCCGGACGAAGCGTTCCAGCACCTTTTCCCGCATGTCCGGGGGGATGCCGGGGCCGTTGTCCGCCACGGTGACGCGGGCGGCCTGCCCCGGCCCCTCGCCCTCCAGCAGCAGCGCGATGCGCCCGCCCTCCGGCGTGTATTTGATGGCGTTGTCCAGCAGGTTCGACACCGCCTGGGCCAGCAATTGCTCGTTCCCGCGCACGGTCGGCTCCGCCCGGATGTCGGTGGTAAGGGTCAGTCCCTTCTCCTCCGCCACAGGCTCGTAGAGGTCGGCGGCCAGCCGCACCACCTCGGCCAGCCGCACCGGCTCCAGCGCCTTGCGGTTGGCTCCGGATTCGGCTTCCGCGATGGACAGCAGCGCCGTGAAGGTGGCGAGCAGCCGGTCGGCCTCCAGAATCGTGTCCTGAAGCACGGCGCGGTAGACCTCCGGATCGTCGCTCTCGTGGATCAGCGCCAGCTCGACGCGGGTGCGCAGGCGCGACAGCGGCGTGCGCAGGTCGTGCGCCACGCTTTCGGTCACCTGCCGCATGCCGGTCATCAGCCGCTCGATCTGGTCCAGCATGGCGTTCAGGTTGCCGGCCAGCCGGTCGATCTCGTCCCCGCCGCCGTCCCGCGGAACGCGGCCCGTCAGGTCGCCGGCCATGATCCGGTGCGTGGTGCGGTTGATCGCCTCGATCCGGTGCATGACGCCGCGCGCCAGCAGCAGCCCGCCGCCCAGCCCCAGAACCACCGTCACCAGGAAGACCCAGCGCAGCGACACGATCATGCGCCCGCGGAGCTGGTCCAACTCGCTCATGTCGCGGCCCACCAGCAGGCGGAACTGGCCGGGCAGGATGAAGGAAACCGCCATGGCGGTGGAGGGCCGGTTGTTCACCCCGCCATAGTCGGAAATCTTGAAATGGGTCCAGCCGCCCGGCCCCGGCGTGGCGTCCGGCCAGCCCGACAGGTTGCCGGCCAGGATGTCGCCACCCGGCGTGGTCAGCAGATAGATGGAGTTGGTGTGGGCGACCCCGCTGCGCTCCCGAACGGAATCGACCAGCCCGCGCAGGCCGGCGTTGCGGTACTGGTCCTGAAGCGCGGAGACCTCCAGCGCGATGGTGGCGCCGATCTCCTCCTCCAGGAAGCCGGCGGTGGAGCGGTAGACGACCGCCAGGATCACGCCGACCGAGATGACGAACAGCCCCAGATACAGCAGGGCCAGCCGGAAGGGCGTGGTCCGCAGAAGCCGCAGGACGGGGATTGAGGTCGCCTTCACGCTTCCCCGCCCGCCACCATCACTGCGGCGCCCGCAGGCTGTAGCCGGCGCCGCGCACCGTGTGGATCAGCGGCGTCGGGAAATCCTTGTCGATCTTCTGACGCAGGCGGGCGATGTGCACGTCGATGACGTTGGTCTGCGGGTCGAAGTGATAGTCCCACACATTCTCCAGCATCATGGTGCGGGTCACCACGCTGCCGGCGTTGCGCATCAGATATTCCAGCAGGGCGAATTCCCGCGGCAGCAGGTCGATGGACTTGCCGCCACGGCGGACCGTGCGCGACAGCAGGTCCAGTTCCAGGTCGGCGACCGCCAGACGGGTCTGCGGCTGGGCGGCGCTGCGGCGGCGCACCAGCACCTCGATCCGGGCAAGCAGTTCGGAGAAGGCGAAGGGCTTGGTCAGGTAGTCGTCGCCGCCGGCCTTCAGGCCCTTCACCCGGTCGTCCACGCTGCCGAGCGCGGACAGGAACAGCACCGGCGTGTCGTTGCCGGTGGCGCGCAGGATCTCGACCAGCGACAGCCCGTCGCGGCCCGGCAGCATACGATCCACGATCATGACGTCGTAATGCTCGGAACCGGCCAGGAACAGCCCCTCCTTGCCGTCGTTGGCGACATCCACGACGTGCCCGGCCTCTTTCAGCCCCTTGGCGAGGTACGAGGCGGCTTGTTGATCGTCCTCGATCACCAGGATTTTCATGAGCATGAATCTACCGCATCCTTCCGACGCTCAAAAGACGAATAGCCCTCGCCCCTCCGGAAAGGGCGAGGACCATACGAAACGAAGGTGGAGGATGGCCGCGGAGCGGGGGCTCGCACCGCGGCCATCCTCCACCCCATCACCGGCCCCGATCAACGGCGACGGGAGAGACTCGCCGGGGAAAAGCGCCGGTGTTTCCCTGCGTCACGCCTTGCCGAGTTTCAGCGGGACGAAGCTCTCGTCGCCGCCGCGGTTGACCAGCAGCAGGACCGCCTTTCGGCCATCCTTCTCGGCCTCGTGCAGGCTCTTGGCCACCTCCGCGGGGGAGGTCACGGCGTGGTCGCCCACCTTCACGATCACGTCGCCCGGCCGGACGGCCACGTCACCGGCCTGCGGGGAAACCGAGGTGACGACCACACCCTTCACCCCCTCATCCAGGCCGAGCCGGCTGCGGGTGGCGCCGTCCAGCGGAGCCAGCTTCAGCCCCTTCACGGCTTCCACCGCGCGGTCGGCGGCGGGGCCGGCGTCCTCCGCCGAGGCCATCTGCTGCTCGCCGGGCAGAGGCGCGATGTTGGCGGAGATCGTCATCTCCTTGCCCTTGCGGAGCACGGTCAGGTCCACCGAATCGCCGGCCTTGGTGTCGGCCACCCGGCGGGTCAGGTCGCGCACCGTGTTCACCGGCTTGCCGCCGTAGGCCAGGATCACGTCGCCCTGGCGGACGCCCGCCTTGGCCGCGGGGCTGTCCGGGGTCACCTCGGCGACCAGAGCGCCCTTGGGCTGGGAGAGGCCGACCGACTCGGCGATCTCGGGCGAGATTTCCTGGATCTTCACGCCCAGCCAGCCGCGCGCCACATGGCCGTTCTCCTTCAACTGGGCGACGATCTGCTTGGCGATGTTGGACGGGATGGCGAAGCCGATACCGACCGAGCCGCCGTTCGGCGAATAGATGGCGGTGTTGATGCCGATCACCCGCCCATCCAGGGTGAAGGTCGGGCCGCCGGAGTTGCCGCGGTTGATGGCGGCGTCGAGCTGGAGATAGTCGTCGTAGGGGCCGCTGTGGATGTTGCGCCCGCGGGCCGAGATGATGCCGCTGGTCACCGTGCCGCCCAGCCCGAAGGGGTTGCCGACCGCCATGATCCAGTCACCGACGCGGGCGGCGTCGCTGTCGCCCCACTCCAGCGCGGGCAGCGGCTTGTCGGACTTCACCTTCAGCAGGGCGATGTCGGTCTTGGCGTCGCGCCCGACCAGGGTCGCGGGCAGTTCCGTGCCGTCCTGGAGCGTCACCTTGATCTCGTCGGCGCCATCGATGACGTGGTTGTTGGTCACCACATGGCCCTCGGTGTCGATGATGAAGCCGGAGCCGAGCGAGCCGACCTTGCCGCGCGGCTGCGCCTGCTGGCCTTCATCCTGGCCGAACTGGTCCTGGAACTGACGGAAGAACTCCTCGAAGGGCGACCCCGGCGGGAAGGCGGGCATGCGCGGATTGGCGCGCTCGGCCTTCACCTGCTGGGTGGTGGAAACGTTCACGACGGCGGGCGACACCTTGGCCGCCAGATCGGCGAAGCTGCCGGGAAGGCTCTGGGACGGCGCGCTCTGCGTCACGACGCCTTCGGCGGCGGTGGCGGCGTGCGGGGTGGCGATGAGGAACGGACCGGTCAGCACCGTGGTGCCGAGGAGAAGGGCGGCGATGGTGCGCCGCACCCGGCTCGACCGCTGGAAGCGTCCGGTGTTGGCGGGGGTAGTCATCGATAGCTCTCCGTGACTGCCATGCGTTGTTCGTTGCCCAGAAGGTAGTGGGCGCCGGGTCACGGGGGGCTTGCAGGTGGATTAAAAGTTTTTCAGGGACGAAACAAAAGGTTCCGCCGCTGTCACAGGGCCGATCCGAAGGAAGCCCGGACAAAGAAAGCCAGACAAAGAAAAAGGCCGGCGGATCGCTCCGCCGGCCCCTTTTCCTGGATGCAGCAGCCCGTTATCAGGCGGCCTTGCTGCGGCCCGCCACGATTTCGTCGGTGACGTTGCGCGGCACCGGCTCGTAGTGGCTGAACTCCATGGTGTAGGACGCACGGCCCGAGGTCATGCCACGGAGCTGGCCGATATAGCCGAACATTTCGTTCAGCGGCACATGGGCTTCCACGGCGATGTTGGTGCCACGCTCGAGCTGGCCCAGCACCGTGCCGCGGCGGCGGTTCACGTCGCCGATCACGTCGCCCAGATAGTCGTCCGGGGTGACGATCTCGACCTTCATCACCGGCTCCAGCAGGATCGGCGCGCCGAGCTTCAGAGCCTCGCGGAAGCAGGCCTTGGCGGCGATTTCGAACGTCAGGGCGTTCGAGTCGACGTCGTGGTACTTGCCGTCCACCAGACGGGCGCGGAAGTCCACGGTCGGATACCCGGCCATGACGCCCTCTTCCTTCTGCATCTCCAGGCCCTTGCCCACGGACGGCACGTACTCGCGCGGCACCGAGCCGCCGACCGTCTCGTCCTTGAACTCGAAGCCTTCACCACGCTCGCGCGGCTCGAAGATGATCTTCACCTCGGCGAACTGGCCCGAACCGCCGGTCTGCTTCTTGTGGGTGTAGGTGTACTCGACCGGCTTGGTGATCGTCTCGCGGTAGGCGACCTGGGGCTTGCCCATGTTGCCTTCCACGCCGAACTCCGTGCGCAGGCGGTCCATCGTCACCTCGAGGTGCAACTCGCCCATGCCGCGCAGGATGGTCTGGCCGGTCTCGCGGTCGGTCTCCAGGCGGAGCGACGGATCGGCGCGGACCATCTTGCCCAGCGCGATGGAGAACTTCTCCTGCTCCGCACGGGTCTTCGGCTCGACCGAGACGCTGATGCCGGGCTCGGGGAAGCGCATGCGCTCCAGGATCACCGGGTGCGCGGCGTCGCAGAGCGTGTCGCCGGTGTCCGTCTCGGTGAGCGAGACGAGGGCGACGATGTCGCCGGCGCGGGCCTCTTCCAGCGGGTGCGGCTGGTTCGCGAACATCTCGACCATGCGGCCGATCTTCTCGCGCTTGCCGCGGGTCGAGTTCATGACCGACATGCCCTTCGTCAGCACGCCCGAGTAGACGCGGATGAAGGTCAGCGAGCCGTAGGTGTCGTTGATGACCTTGAAGGCCAGCGCGGCGAACGGAGCCTCGTCCGAGCTGGCACGCTCGCCGTTCGAGTTGCCGTCCTCGTCCACGGTCTTGATGGCCGCGACGTCGGTCGGGGCCGGCAGATAGTTGACGATGGCGTCCAGAACCTGGGTCGGGCCCTTGTTCTTGTACGACGATCCGCACAGCACGGGGTTGAAGGCGCCACCAAGGGTGCCCTTGCGCAGGCAGGCGCGCAGGACGTCGGCCGACGGCTCCTCACCCGACTCGAGGTAGGCTTCCATCGCCGCCTCGTCCTGCTCCAGGCAGGTGTCGATCAGTTCGGTGCGCAGCGCCGGGATGCTGGCGATGTTGTCGAGGTCTTCCTTGACCGACAGGTTCAGCCTCTGCGCCAGATCGTCGGTGATCTCCCACTCTTCCGGCTTGGCGTCGCGGTCGTCGGAGGTCCAGACCAGGGCCTTCATCTCGACGAGGTCGACCATGCCGCGGAAGTTGTCTTCCGAGCCGATCGGAACCATCACCGGCAGCGGACGCGCGCCCAGGCGGTTGCGGATCATGTCGACGCAGCGGCGGAAGTTGGCGCCGGAGCGGTCCATCTTGTTGACGTAGCAGATGCGCGGAACGTCGTAGTTGTCGGCGAGGCGCCAGTTGGTCTCCGACTGCGGCTCGACGCCGGCCACGCCGTCGAACACCACAACCGCGCCGTCGAGCACGCGCAGCGAACGGTTCACCTCGATGGTGAAGTCCACGTGGCCCGGGGTGTCGATGACGTTGATCTTCTTGCCGTGCCAATACACGGAGACCGCAGCCGACTGGATCGTGATGCAGCGCTTCTGTACCTGCTCCATGTAGTCGGTCGTCGTGGAGGACTTCAGGTCCTTCGTCTCATGGACGTCCACCATCGTGTGCTTGCGGCCGGTGTAGTACAGGAGGCGCTCGGTCGTCGTGGTCTTGCCAGCGTCGACGTGAGCAATGATGCCGATGTTGCGGATATCGGAAAGAGGCGTTTGGCGCGGCATGTGGCGATCCGTTACGGTGTAAACCTGTACGCGAAGCACGACGATCAGGCGTCCGCTCCGGCGGGTGGTTTGGGGTTTTACGGGTGTTCGGTTAAGGCACGATAAACGTTAGGCGAAACACCCGCGCGCTCTCACGCCCGGACGCTCCGTCGCGGTTGATCCCAATTCTGGACCGCCTTCTATCACAGACGACGGCCCGCGCGCCACTGTGACCAACACGGGGGCGCCTTATGGCGCTCTCAGATAGCTCCTAATGCCCGGCAAGGCAAGGGTGTAAGTGCACGGTCATCTCGCGTTAACCATATTGTGCGCGAAGTCGGGCGGAAATTTCATGGATCCGCAACACAGGATGCCTCGGCATGGACGCTTCGCGCTCCCCCGAACCCCACCTGCGCCTGCACGCGCTCCCCGACCCTGCCCGCTTCGTCGCCACCACCACGCAGCACCGGCGCCCTGTCCTGTCGCTGCCCATCGTGCGCCAGATGGCCTCGCTCGCCCTCGCCGAGCGCATCGGCGGCGCCGATACGGAAGCCATGGCCGTCCAGATCGCCTGCGTCACCCGCGACGCCGCCACCGGCACCGCGATCGCGGCGGCGCTGG
>JAEYPE010000195.1 GCA_023411035.1 Pseudomonadota bacterium | reverse complement strand
TTCCCCGACCGCGACCATTTCGGCCGCATCTTCTTCAATCAGGCCAACATGTCGGCCCAGGGCATCCCCCAGATCGCCGTGGTGATGGGAAGCTGCACGGCGGGCGGCGCCTACGTTCCGGCCATGTCGGACGAGGCGATCATCGTGCGCAACCAGGGCACCATCTTCCTCGGCGGCCCGCCGCTGGTGAAGGCGGCGACCGGCGAGGTGGTGTCGGCGGAGGATCTCGGCGGGGCGGACGTGCATTCCCGCACCTCCGGCGTGACCGACCATTACGCGCTGAACGACGCCCATGCGCTCGCCATGGCGCGCAAGGTCGTGTCGAACCTGAACCGCAGCAAGCGCATCGACCTGGATCTCCGCGAACCGCAGGAACCGGCCTACGATCCCCGCGAACTCTACGGCGTGATCCCCAGCGACCCGCGCAAGCCCTTCGACGTGCGCGAGGTGATCGCCCGCGTGGTGGACGGCTCGGTGCTGGACGAGTTCAAGCCGCTCTACGGCACGACGCTGGTCTGCGGCTTCGCCCACATCTTCGGCTATCCGGTCGGAATCATCGCCAACAACGGCATCCTGTTCAGCGAATCCGCCCTGAAGGGCGCGCATTTCGTGGAGCTGTGCTGCCAGCGCGGCATTCCGCTGGTCTTCCTCCAGAACATCACCGGCTTCATGGTGGGGCGGAAGTACGAGGCGGGCGGCATCGCCAAGGACGGGGCGAAGCTGGTCACCGCCGTCGCCTGCGCCAAGGTGCCGAAGTTCACGGTCATCATCGGCGGCAGCTACGGCGCCGGCAACTACGGCATGTGCGGGCGCGCCTATTCCCCGCGCTTCCTCTGGATGTGGCCGAACTCCCGCATCTCCGTGATGGGCGGGGAGCAGGCGGCGGGGGTACTGGCCCAGGTCCGGCGCGACGCCATGGAATCCCAGGGCAAGAGCTGGCCGCCGGAGGAGGAGGAAGCCTTCAAGGCGCCCATCCGACAGCAGTACGAACACCAGGGCCATCCCTACTACGCCTCCGCCCGGCTGTGGGACGACGGCATCATCGACCCGGCGGACACGCGCATGGTGCTGGGCCTCGGCCTGTCGGCGTCGCTGAACGCCCCGGTCGAAAAGACCACCTTTGGCGTGTTCCGGATGTGAGCGGGGGAAGACAATCATGAGCGACATTCAGATCGACATCGCCCGCAACGGCTCACTGGGCGGCGTGGCCGCCGTCACCATGAACCGGGCGGAGGTGCACAACGCCTTCAACGAAGACGTCATCGCCGGCCTGACCGACGCCTTCCGCGGCCTGGGCGAGAACCCGGACGTCCGCGTCATCCTGCTGCGCGGCGCGGGCAAGAGCTTTTCCGCCGGGGCCGACCTCGGCTGGATGAAGCGCATGGCGGCCTACAGCCATGAGGAGAACGTGCAGGACGCGATGGGCCTCGCCACCATGCTGCGCACGATCGACGAATGCCCGAAGCCGACCATCGCCGTGGTTCAGGGACCGGCCTTCGGCGGCGGGGTGGGGCTGGTCTCGGCCTGCGACATCGCCATTGCCGCCGACACCGCCACCTTCGCGCTGACCGAGGTCCGGCTCGGCCTGATCCCCGCGGTCATCAGCCCCTTTGTGGTGGCCGCCATGGGCGAGCGCGCCTGCCGCCGCTATTTCCTGACCGGCGAGCGCTTCTCCGCCGCCGAGGCGCTGCGGCACGGCCTGCTGCACCAGACCGTGCAGGCGGCGGAACTGGACGCCTGCGTCGAGGTGATGGTGCGCAACCTGCTGAGCTGCGGCCCGGCCTCCCAGACCGCGGCGAAGGAGCTGATCCGCGCCGTGGCCCGCCGTCCGCTCGACGACGCCCTGGCCCGCGACACGGCGGAGCGCATCGCCCGCCAGCGCGCGAGCGACGAGGGGAAGGAGGGCGTCGGCGCCTTCCTGGAGAAACGCGAACCGGCGTGGCGGGGCTGATGCATCATGTTTGACAAGATCCTGATCGCGAACCGCGGCGAAATCGCCTGCCGCGTCATCCGCACCGCGCGCCGGCTCGGCATCCGCACCGTCGCCGTGTTCTCCGAGGCCGACGTCGATGCCCAACACGTGCGCCTGGCCGACGAGGCGGTTCCGATCGGCGGACCCCGCCCGGCCGAGAGCTACCTGCGCGGCGACGCCATCGTCCAGGCGGCCTTGCACACGGGCGCGCAGGCCATCCACCCGGGCTATGGCTTTCTCAGCGAGAACGCCGGGTTCGCCGATGCGGTGGAAGCGGCCGGCCTGGCGTTCATCGGGCCCAAGGCCGCGTCGATGCGCAAGATGGGCAGCAAGGCCGGCGCCAAGGAGCTGATGCAGGCCGCCGGCGTGCCGGTGGTGCCCGGCTACACCGGCGAGGACCAGTCGCCCGACCTGCTCGCCCGCGAGGCGGCGCGCATCGGCTTTCCGCTGATGATCAAGGCCGCGCACGGCGGCGGCGGCAAGGGCATGCGCATCGTGCGCTCGGCCGAGGAGTTCCTGCCCCACCTGGAGAGCTGCCAGCGCGAGGCGGCCAATGCCTTCGGCCGCGACCGCGTGCTGCTGGAGCGCTACATCGAATCGCCCCGCCACATCGAGATCCAGGTGTTCGGCGACGCGCACGGCAACGTCATCCACCTCAACGAACGCGAGTGCTCGGCGCAGCGCCGCTACCAGAAGGTGTTCGAGGAAGCGCCGTCGCCGTTCCTGACCCCGGCCCTGCGCGCGGCCATGGGCGAGGCCGCGGTGCTGGCCGCGCGCGCGATCGACTACGCCAATGCCGGGACCGTGGAGTTCATCGTCGACCCGTCGGGCCGGTGCTACTTCATGGAGATCAACACCCGGCTGCAGGTGGAGCATCCGGTCACCGAGATGACCACCGGGCTCGACCTGGTCGAGTGGCAGCTGCGGGTCGCGGCCGGCGACCGGTTGCCGCTGGCGCAGGCCGACGTGCCGCAGCAGGGGCACGCGATCGAAGTGCGCCTATACGCCGAGGATCCGGAGGCGGGTTTCCTGCCCGGCTCGGGTCGGCTGGAGCGGCTGTCGCTGCCGTCGCCCTCGCCGTCGGTGCGCATCGACTCGGGTGTGGTCGAGGGCGACACGGTCAGCATCTTCTACGACCCGATGATCGCCAAGCTGATCGTCCACGACCGCGACCGCCCGGCCGCCCTCGCCCGCCTGCGCGAGGCGCTGGCGCAGTGCGCGATCGAGGGACCCAAATCCAACATCGCCTTCCTCGAGGCGCTGGCGCGGCACCCTGCAATCGTCGAGGGGCGGATCGACACCGGCTACCTCGACCGCCATCTAGACGAGTTCGTCAATGTGCAGGCCCCTGCCGAGGAGCTGGTGCTGGCGGCCGCCACCGCCACCCTGCTGGCTCAGGAGCAAGGCCGGCGCGAGCAGGCCGCGGCGTCCAGCGATCCGACGTCGCCGTGGGCGATCGCCGACGGCTGGCGACTGGGCCATGCCGGACAACGTCCGCTCGCCTTCCAGCATCGCGGCGAGCGCATCGAGCTGCACGCGCAGGGCGATGCCGGGCGCTATCGCATCCGTGTCGGCGAGCGCATCGCATCGATCGAGGGCGCGCGCCTGGCCGAGGGCGCCCTG
>JAEYPE010000172.1 GCA_023411035.1 Pseudomonadota bacterium | reverse complement strand
GTTGCAAGCTCGGCGAAGCGGTCGGCCGGCCACTCCTTGCCGGTCCAGTTCGCGGTCGGGCCGATCGCCAGGAACGGCTCCGCCCCACCGGTCAGCAGCCGGTCGGCCTCGGCCTCGGCCGCCGCGTCGATCCACAGGCGGGGGGATGGCGGCGGGGACAGGCCCAGCACCCGCCCGATCTCCTCCACCTTGTGGAGTTGCGGAGCGCGGGTGTGAAAGAAGCGGCGCTTCGCCAGAACGAGACGGCCGACCGCGGAGTTGCGCAGGTCCACCACCATGTCCCAGCGGGTGCCGGCGCAAGCCCGCCACAGATCGAACCAATGCCGCGCCCAGGCCCGCTTCGGCATGGGAATCAGCCGCTCCAGCCCCGGCGCGGAACGGAACAGGGGGGCCGGCAAAGGCCCGCAGGCGATGGTCAGGGCGGCGTCCGGATGCCGTTCCGTCAGATGGGCCAGAAGGCCGGTGGAGAGAACGGCGTCGCCCAGCCGGTTGGAGGTGATGAACAGGATGCGCAAGATGCGGTCCGCCCCTCTCAGCCCGCCGCCGCTTCGCCGCCGGACGGCACGCGCCGCCGCAGGTTGCGCGACAGAATCCAGGCCGCCGGCACCAGCGCCGCGACCGGAAGCACATACATCATCGGCACCAGCACGCTCACCTTGGCGGCGAGGCTGGACAGGCCGAGCACCGCGGACTGGATGGACATCACCACCAGAACCGCGGTGGTCACGCGCACCGACTGGCCGCGCCGGTTGAACTCGCCCGACAGCAGGCAGGCCAGCGCCACCATGGTGTAGGCCAGCGCCAGCAGCGGCGAGGACAGCCGATGATGCAGTTCCGCCAGCAGATCACGCATCATCTTCGGGTCCGACGCCAACTGGGGCGACGGATGCAGAAGCTCGTCGGTGGAGCGTTCGCGGGCGTCGGGGTAGCGTTCCCCGCTGGCGCTGCTCAGCACCTTCAGGTCCACCGCGTAGCGTTCGAAGAAAAGCTGCGACAACCGGTTGGTCTTGCGGTCCAGTTCCTGCCGGTTGCCGTTGAAGACGACGAAGCGCGCGCCCTCCGAACCGGTCAGCATCACCGCCCGCTCGCCCATGATGGTGACCGGCTTTTCCGGCTCGCGCCCGTCATGGATGATCACATTGTGCAGGTTGGCGTCGCTGTCGCGCTCGCGCACGAACACGCTGAAGCGGTCGCCCACCTCGTTGAACACGCCCTCGCGCAGGAAAAGCTGCGAGTAGTCGCTGCGCACGGCGTATTCCATGCGCACCAGCTCCTGGTGGGCGGCGGGCGTCAGCCACAGGTTCAGCACATAGACCACCACCGTCACGCCGAAGGCCAGCAGCATCGCGGGCGCGGCCAGCGCGAAGGGGCCGACGCCGGCGGCGCGCATCACCACCAGCTCGCTGTCGGCTGCCAGCCGGTTGTAGGTGAACAGCACCGCCCCCACCAGCGCCAGCGGCAGCACGATGCCGAGGAAGGTCGGCACCGTCAGGATCAGAAGCCACAGGAACACCCGCATCGGCGCCCCGGCTTCCACCACCATCTCGATCAGCCGCAGAGACTGGCTCAGCCAGATCGTCAAGGTCAGGCCGGCCGTGGAATACAGGAGGGCGATCAGAAGATTGCGGAAGAGATAGCGTTGCAGTCGGTTCATGTGCATGCGTCACGGGAAAGCCCGGCGAGAAGCTGACGGGCTCGGGCGTCCGGGTCAAGTGCAGATCTGGCAAGAAACCCGGCGCACCGATCTTTTGCCCGTCCCGTCCCTCCCCGCGAAGCCCGCCGATGCTTCAGGCCGTGCGCACCGCCGACAGGAACACCTCCACCTTGCTGCGCAGTCCGTCCGCCTGATCGGACAGCGATCCGGCGGCCTCCAGCACGTTGCGGGCGGCGGTGCCCGTCTCGCTGGCCGCCCGGTTCACGTCGGCGATGTTGGACGTCACGTCCTGCGTGCCGACCGCCGCCTGCTGGACGTTGCGGGCGATCTCCCGCGTCGCCGCCTGCTGCTGCTCCACCGCCGCGGCGATGGTCGAGGCGACCGCGCTGATTCGCCCGATGGTGCCCATCACGTCGCCGATGGAGGCCACGGCCCCTTCCGTCTCCGAGCGGACGGAGGCGATCTTCGCGGCGATCTCGTCGGTGGCGCGGGTGGTCTGGTCGGCCAGCGCCTTCACCTCCGCCGCCACGACGGCGAAGCCCTTGCCCATCTCCCCGGCCCGCGCCGCCTCGATGGTGGCGTTCAGCGCCAGCAGCCGGGTCTGGGACGCCACCTGGGTGATGAGGTCGATCACCGCCACGATCTCCGCCGAGGCGGTGGCGAGGCTGCGCATGGCGTGATCGGCCCGCTCGGCCTTCCGCACCGCCTCGTCGGCGATGGCGGTGCTGCTGGCGACCTGCCGCCCGATCTCCTGGACCGAGGCGGACAGTTCCTCCGTCGCCGTGGCGACGGTCTGCACGTTGGCGCTGGCCTGCTCCGACGCGCCGGCCACGGTGACCGACTGGCGGGAGGTCTGCTCCGCCGTGGCGGCGAGCTGGCTGGCCGTCGCCTTCATCTGCACCGCGGCGGCGGAGACGGAGCTGAGCACGGCCTCCGCCTCGCGGTCGAAGCGGCCGGTCAGCTCCTCGATGGCGCGGGCGCGGCGGGCGCGGGTTTCCTGCTCCGCACGCTCGCGCTCCGCGGCCGCCCGCGCGGCGATCATGTTGTCCTTGAAGACCAGCACGGCCTTGGCCATCTGCCCGATCTCGTCCCGCCGCCCGGTGGCCGGGACATGGGTCGAGGAGTCGCCGTCCGCCAGCCGCCGCATCGCCTCCGTCATGGCGGCCAGGGGCCGCACGATGGAGCGCGAGGTCAGCATCACCGCCACCACGGCGACCAGCAGGGCGACCGTCAGCAGCACCGCCTGCACCATCACCAGATGATCGGCGGCCTGGATCATCCCGTCCGTGTCGGCCAGGAGCAGGGCGCGCTGGCGCGGGATCATGCCGCTGGCGCTCTCCGACCGGGCATCGCCCACCAGCAGGCTCATGACCTGATTGGCGCGCGGAATCGCGTCGTCGTTCAGGGAGTTCAGCGCCCCCATCTGGTCGCCGATGGTGCCCAGCGATTCGGCCATGTCCTGATCGCGGCGCAGATCCTCCAGCAGCGGCTTCACGATGTCCCAGGTTGCCCGCACCTGTGCGTCGGTCCAGCGGGCCGACAGGCTGTCCATCTCCTTGCGCAGGGCGTCGATGCGGTCCCAGGCGAGGTTGCGCTCCTGCTTGAGATCCTCGCGGTTGGTCAGCAGATAGCCCTGCATGGCCGCGTTGGTGGCGGTGACCGCCGTGACGATGCCCTGTCCGGCCAGCGTCGTCGGCATGCGGACATCGGCCACCAGACGGCTGAGCGTCTTGCTGTTTTCAGTCAGGAGAAGTCCGGTGCCGACCGTCACCACCAGCACCGCGATCACCGCCGCGAAGCCGATGGTCAGCCGCCGGCCAATCCGCAGATTGCCGAGTGCCCTCATTCGTTCCTCCCGTGCCACGCCCTTTTCGGACGCTTCTTTTTCGACCGGACGTTGTTGTTCCGGTTGCTGCCCTTAGCTGGGAACGAATGATGGGCCAACAAACATTAACAGAGTGTTTCCCGTTAAACGGAGCGTTTCCACTATTTGGGAGTACGAACGGTCCCTCCGGGAGATAGGCCGTTACGCCGAGCCGGTCAGATGTCCTCGGCGCCCAGGTAGGATTCGATCACCTTGGGATTAGCCACAACCTCCGCGGGAAGGCCGTCGGCAATCTTCTCACCGTGATCCAGGACGACCACCCGGTCGGACAGCGCCATCACGGCGCGCATCACATGTTCGATCATCAGGATCGTCATGCCCTCGCGCCGGTTCAGGTCGCGCAGCACCTCGACCATGCGGTCGACCTCGGTGGGACGCAGGCCGGCCAGCACCTCGTCCAGCAGCAGCAGGATCGGGCGGGTGGCGAGCGCGCGGGCGACCTCCAGCCGCTTGCGGTCCGGCAGGGTCAGGCTGCGCGCCGGGCGGGCGGCCTGATCGGCCAGCCCCAGCCGGTCCAGCACCTGCCGGGCGTGACGGCGCGCCGCCTCCACCGACCGCTCGCGGGCCAGCGCGCCGACCACCACGTTCTCCTCGACCGACAATTGGCCGAAGGGCTTGACGATCTGGAAGGTCCGCCCGATGCCGGCGGCGCAGATGTGGTTGGGCTTCAGCCCGGTGATGGACGCGCCCTGAAGGTGCACGCGCCCCTCGTCGGGCGGGAAGACGCCGGCGATCAGGTTGAAGGTGGTCGTCTTGCCCGCCCCGTTCGGCCCGATCAGCGCGACGATCCGGCCCTCCGGCACGGAAAAGCCGACGTTGGAGACGGCCTTCAGCCCGCGGAACCGCTTGGACAGGCCCTCGACTTCCAGAAGCTCCGCCATCAGGCATCCTCCTCCGGGCGGCGGACGAGGCCCAGCCGGGCGGCCAGCCACGGCCACACCCCGTCCGGGCGGTACACGACGATCACCACCAGCGCCACCCCGTAGAACAGCTGCTTCAGGCCCGGCAGGTCGAACCCGGTCACCTCGATCAGGAAGGTCAGCAGTTCACCCAGCGGAGTCAGGATGAAGGCCCCCAGGATCGGCCCGATCAGCGTGCCGATGCCGCCGACGATGGCCGGCAGGATGATCTCGATGGAGCGGCCCATGGCGAAGACCTGCTCCGGGAACAGGTTGCTGAAATAGAAGGCCTGGAACACGCCGCCCAGCGCCGTCAGGGCCGAGGACACGGCCACCGCCGCGATGCGCGCGCGGAACAGGTCCACGCCGACCGCCTCCGCCGCCTCCGGCTCCTCCCGCACGGCCAGCCACTGGTAGCCGAGCCGGCTGTGCAGCAGGACCCGCGACAGGACCAGCGCACACAGGACCAGCGCCAGGATCACGTAGTAGAACAGCTCCGGCGAACCGCGAAGGTTCAGCAGGTCGTTGCCGGCGTCGCCCGCCACCGGGATGAAGAAGCCGCCCGATCCGCCGAACCATTGCAGATGGTCGAAGCCGATGCGCGCGACCTCCGCGAAGGCGATGGTCAGCAGCGCGAAATGCACGCCGCGCACGCCGAAACGGAAGCCCAGGAAGCCGATGAAGCAACCCGCCGCCGTCGCCGCCAGCATGGCCACCCACATCCCCGCCCAGGGGCCGATCCCGAAATGCACGAACAGCGCGGCGCTGACGTAGGCCCCCAGCCCGACATAGAGCGCATGGCCCAGCGACAGCAGGCCGGAAAAGCCCATCATCACGTTCCACGCCTGCCCGACATAGGCGAACCACAGCACCGTGGTCAGCACCGACAGGACGTAACGGTCGGCGAACATCGGCGCGGCCAGCAGCAGCGCGCCGGACAGCGCCAGAAGGACGATCCCGCGCCCCGTCACGACCGTTTCCCCAGCAGGCCCTGCGGGCGCAGCAGCAACACCACGATCAGCACACCATAGCTGAAGAGGGATTTGAGCGAGGGGTCCAGCAGGAAGCCGGCCATCGCCTCCGACAGGCCGATCAGCACGCCGCCCAACAGCGCGCCCGGCAGGCTGCCCAGCCCCCCGACGATGACGATGATGAAGCTGAGCAGCGTGTATTCCGGCGCCAGTTGGGGCCGTGAATCGACCAGAAGCGTCATCAGCGCCCCCGCGATGCCCACCACCGCGGCGCCGATGCCGAAGGTCAGCGCGTACAGCCCGTCGATGTTCAGACCGACGACGCGGGCGCCCAGCGGGTTGTCGGCGCAGGCGCGGATGGCCTTGCCGGTGCGGCTGAAGCGGAAGAAGGCGAACAGCGCCGCCGTAACCACGATCGCCCCGGCCCCGGCGCGCAGCCGCACCGCGTCGAGCAGCAGCGGCCCGACCTCCACCGTGTCGAAGCTGTAGGGCACCATGACGTTGCGCGAATCCGGCCCGAACAGCATCAGCATGGCGTTCAGGATGATCGTCGCGATGCCCAGAAGCAGGATGAACTGCATGTGCTCGGGCCGCTCCACGAAGCGGTTGATCAGCCCGCGCTGCAGCACCCAGCCGAAAGCGAACAGGACCGCCGCCACGATGGGCGCCGCCAGGATGGGGTCGAGCCCGATGACGCCGGCCAGCAGAACGGCGCCGTACATGCCGGCGACCATCATCTCGCCATGCGCGAAATTGACCACGCGCACCACGCCGAAGATGACCGACAGGCCGAGCGCCGCCAGCCCGTAGACCAGACCAGTCAGCAGACCCGACGCGGCGATGTTCAGATAATAGTCAAGCGGCATGCGCGATTCGCCCTTGGCGGAGCCCTGGAGGCCAACGGAGCCCTGGATGGCCAACGGTGCCCCGAATGGCCAAGCCCCAGCGGCGTAGCAGTCCTTCGTAGGCGTGGCAAGTTTCCTGTGCGGATCACTGTGCGGATCATCGGCGCTTTGCATCCTCCAGGCGCGCGGTCAGGGCGTCGCGCAGGCAGGCGCCCGCCGCGGCGGCCACCGCCGGCTCCTCCTCCATGCCGCGGCGGACCCAGCAGCGGGCGGTGATGCGGTCGTCGAAGCGGCGTTCCTCCTGGAGCAGCGCGTAGGCCGCGGCGTCCCGGCGGTCCGCCGGAAGGGCCGCGAGGTAACGCTGATGAAGCCCGCGCGCCCGCCCGTCCAGCGCCGCCAGTTCCGGCACCGTGCAGATCATCCGGCGCAGCGGCGCGCTGGCCGTGGCGCAGCGGGGGTCCTGGACGATGGGAAGCGGCGGAGGGGCCGCAACGGCAGGTGGCGGTGCCGGCGGCGCTGCCGGAGCCGGTGAAACCGCCGCCACCGCGACCGGCCCCGGCGGCAGGAGGGAGGCCGCCCCGGCGACGACTCGGACCGGCGTCCCGACCGGCACCGCCTCGAACAGGGCTGCGATGTCGGCGGGCAGCATGCGGAAACAGCCGCCGCTGGCCCGGCGGCCCACCGAATCCGGCTCGTTGGTGCCGTGGATGGCGATCGCCGTCCAGCCGAGGTCGAGCGCATATTTGCCCAGCGGGTTGGACGGCCCCGGCGGCACCGCGGCGGGCAGCGATGGACGTTCCCGCCGCTGATTGGCGGTGGGGTGCCAGGTGGGGTTGCGCCGCTTGCGCACGACCCGGCTGTCGCCCAGCGGAATCGCGACGCCGGGCCGCCCGATGGCGACGGGGAAGGACCGCGGCGGGCGCCCGTCCTCCAGCAGATGCAGGCGGCGTTCCGTCAGGCTGATCACGATTCGCTGCCGCGGAGCGGCTTCGGCGGCCGGCGCCGGCTCCCCCGCCGCGTCCTGGGCGCGCGGGCCGCCGGGCGAAAGAAGCAGGAGCGCAATCGCCAGGGTTGCCGCCGGAACGAGATGCCTCAAGAATGTCGCGGTGCGCTGCATGGGAAAAGTTCAGCGCATCCGCCCTAAAAGCGCGTAAACATGCCGTCAGTGACCAAGCAGCAGGAACGCCGACCATGGACACCATCGAACAGACGCTGGCCGTCGCGACCGAACACCACCGCGCCGGCCGCACCACGGAGGCGGAACGCCTGTACCGGGAGGTGCTGGCGGCGTCGCCCGGCCATCCGGACGCGCTGCACCTGCTTGGCGTCATCGCGCTGCAAGGCGGGCGTCCGGCGGAGGCGGTGGATCTGATCGGACAGGCGGTGGCCGGCGACCCGACCTCGCCGCTGCTGCACGCCAACCTGGGCCACGCCCGGCACGCCGTCGGCCAGACCCGCGACGCGGCGTTGAGCTTCGCCCGCGCCCTGACCCTGCTGACCAACGAGGGCGAAGGCTGGGGCAACGTGAGCGCCCTGGCCAACCTGATCCGCCGCTACGACGACGAAACCCGCCGGGCCGCCGCCGCGGAGGTCGAAGCGGGATACGCCATGGGCGACGTGATGCGGCGCCATTCGCTGCTGTTCCTGCTGGACGGCGACATCGCCCATTATGAATCGCTGACTGCTGCCGTCCTGGAAGATCCGATGCGCTTCACCGTGCCGTCGATCCATTACGCGTTCTGGGGCATGGCGATGCAGCTTTTCCAGGGCGCGGCGCGATCCGGCGATTCCGGCGCGTTCCATGCCGGGAACCTCACGGACTATTACCGGCTGATGGTGGACGAGACGGCGCTGCGCTATCACCTGCGCCGCCGCATGAAGCGGACCACGCCGCGCGGCGAGGTGAAGCGGATCGTCCTCATCACCAACCAGATGCTTGGCGCCGGCCACCAGCCGACGGCGGACGCCTTCGACTTCGCCCGCCGCCTTCAGGACGAGTTCGGGCGCGAGGTGGTCATCGTCAATCCGAACGCCATGGCGATCACCGGCGAGAACGGCTTCGTCCCCGAATACGCCTACAACATCACCGAGGAGTATGAGGACGAGCAGATCATCGCCGCCTTCGGCGCGCGGGTCCGCATGGTCTCCTTCCCGCAGAAGCGCTTCGACGAGGAGAAGGTGAACGCCATCGTCGATTATGTGGACGGCTTCGACCCCGACGTCATCGTCGCCTTCGGCGGCTCCAACGTGGTGGCCGACCTGTTCTCCGGCGCACGACCGGTGATCTGCCTGCCGACCTCCTCCGGCCTGCCGCTGTCCATGGCCCGGCTGGTGCTGGGC
>JAEYPE010000115.1 GCA_023411035.1 Pseudomonadota bacterium | reverse complement strand
TGCTCGATCCGGTCCCCTACAGCCCGCGCAAGGACAGGAAGCGCACTGCCCGCCTGCTGGGGGAGCACGCCCGGCGCCGGGGCGACCCCAACCGGGGCGGTTCCACCCGCGTGCCCATCGTCACCGCTTACCGCCAGGACGCGCTGCGCTGCGCCCGGCTGTTGCAGGACGGTCCGCTGTCCCTGAAAGCGCTGCGCGCCGCCGGGGCGCCGAAGGACGTCGCCGCCATCCTCCAGCGCAACGTCTATGGCTGGTTCGAGCGGATCGCCAAGGGCACCTACGGGCTGACCGAGGCCGGCGTCCAGGGTGTGGACACCTTCGCCCACGCGCTGGCCGCCGAGTGACGGCCTGTCACTCCACGAAGTCCTCGCGGCTGAGGCCATAGCGCTTCAGCTTGTCGTAGAAGGTCTTGCGTGGGACGTTCAGCGCTTCGATGGTCGCCTTCACGCTGCCCTTGTGGCGGGCCAGTTCGCTTTCGATCAGGCTCTTCTCGAACAGGTCCACCTGCTCCGCCAGCGACAGGCCGCCGCCCGTCGCCGTGGCTGCCGGAGCGCCGCCGCCCACCGCGGACAGGGTGTCGTCCAGCCCCAGAACGAAGCGGTCGGCGGCGTTGCGCAGTTCGCGGACGTTGCCGGGCCAGTCGTGGGCCATCAGCCGCTGGATCTGCGCGGGAGAGGGAACGCGCGGCTCGCGGTTGTAGCGGGTGGCGGCCTGGGCGACGAAATGCTGGAACAGCAGGGGAATATCGTCGCGGCGGTCGCGCAGCGGCGGGATCGTCACCACGACGACGTTGAGGCGGTAATAGAGATCCTCGCGGAACTTGCCCTCGCTGGCGGCCTTGCGCAGGTCCACCTTGGTGGCGGCGACGACGCGCAGGTCCACGGGAACCTGCTCGTTCGAGCCCAGCGGCTCCACCACCCGCTCCTGGATCACGCGCAGCAGCTTGACCTGGAGCGACAGCGGCATGCTCTCGATCTCGTCCAGGAAGAGGGTGCCGCCGCTGGCGTGCTCGATGCGTCCGACGCGGCGCTTGGCGGCTCCGGTGAAGGCTCCGGCCTCATGCCCGAACAACTCGCTTTCGAAGATCGCCTCGGGCATCGCCCCGCAGTTCAGCGCCACGAAGGGATGCTTGCGGCGATTGCTGCCGGCGTGGAGCGCGCGGGCGACCATCTCTTTTCCCGTCCCGGTCTCGCCCAGCACCAGGACGTCGGCGTCGGTGTCGGCCACGGCGGCGATGGCGGTGCGCAGCCGCTCGATCCCCGGCGTCCGCCCGATGATGGGGGAGGCGTCCCCGGCGGGCAGTCCGGCCAGTTGGTCGCGCAGGCGCCGGTTCTCCAGCACCAGGCGTCGCTTCTCAACCGCGCGCCGCGTCACCTCCGCCAGCCGTTCGGACGGGAAGGGCTTTTCAAGGAAGTCGTATGCGCCGCGCCGCATCGCCTCCACCGCCATCGGCACGTCGCCGTGTCCGGTGATGAGGATGACCGGCAGTTCGGGGTCCAGCGCCAGGGCGCGTTCCATCAGTTCCAGCCCGTCCATCTGCGGCATCCGCACGTCGGTGACCAGAGCGCCCGGCCAGTCGCGGCCCAGATGCCGCAGGGCGCGCTCCGCCCCGTCGCAGGCGGTGACGTCGAAGCCCGCCAGTTCCAGCGCCTGCTGGCCGGCGAGGCGGACGGAACGCTCGTCATCCACGAAAAGGACGGAGCCGCCCGGTGTGATGATGCCGGTCGTCATGCGGAACGCTCCCTGCGCTTGAGACGGATGGTGAATAGGGCGCCGCCTTCCGGGTGGTTGGCGGCGGTCAGGGTGCCGCCGAAATCCTCCACGATGCCGTGGCTGATCGACAGGCCCAGGCCCAGCCCGTCGCCCGCCTCCTTGGTCGTGAAGAAGGGCAGGAAGATGCGGGGCAGGTCGGCCTCCGCGATGCCGGGGCCGGTGTCGCGGACGGTCAGCACGGCTTCCTCCCCCTCCTCGGCCAAGGCGATCCGCAGATGGCGGCGGGGGGAGGTGCGCATGGCGTCGGCGGCGTTGCCGATCAGGTTGACCAGCACCTGCTGCAACCGCACGTCCTCTCCGGTGACCAGCAGGGGGCCTGGGGGCAGGTCGGTTTCCACCGTCACGGAATCGCGGCGCAGCCGGGCCTCCAGCAGGGCCAGCGCCTGACCGACGGCGGCGGCGGCGGAGACGGCGCCCAGCGTGCCCGACGCCCGCCGGGCGATGCCCTTCAGGCTGCGGGTGATCGCGGCCATGCGGTCGGTCAGGGCGGATATCTCCGCCAGATTGTCGCGCACCGAATCGAAGCGCCCGCGCGCCAGCAGGACCGCCGCGTTGTCGGCGAAGCTGCGGATCGCGGCCAGCGGCTGGTTGATCTCGTGTGCCATGGCGGCGGACATCTGGCCCAGCGCCGCCAGCTTCGCCGCCTGGGTCAGCTCGTTCTCCGTGGCGCGCAGTTCCGCCGTGGCGGCGGCCACGCGGCGCTCCAGTTCGGCCCGCGCCTCTTCCTGGAGAGCCAGCCGCTCCACGAGGTTCAGGCGGCGCTGGGCCAGGACGTAGCCGGCCAGGGCGGCCAGGGCGACCATCACGGCGGCGAGCAGGCCGGCCTGCTGGGCGCGGGTGGCGACCGGGGCGAGGCTGGTCAGAACGTGGATGGTCCAATCGCCGCCGGGCACCGCGGCGGATTGCAGGAGGTAACGCTGCTCCGCGTTGCGTTCCCGCAGGGTGACGCGGTCGGACGCGCCGCCGAAGGACCAGGGCAGGGTGGGGAGTTCTTCGGCCGCCGCCGCCGCTGCGGGCGGCGTGACCGGCAGGCGGCGGGGCAGGGCGTTGTAGCGCCAGCCCTCCACGTTGGTGATGAAGACGATGCCGTCGCGGTCGGTGACCAGCACCTTCTCCTGGGCGTGCGACCACGCCCGTTCCAGCTCCTGGAAGCCGACCTTCAGCACTACGACCCCCAAGGCGCGGCCCTCTGTGCGGCTTTCCGCCACCACCCGCTGCGCCGTGTAGTAGCCGGGGATGAGCGAGGTGGTGCCGAGCGCGAAATGGTGGCCCTCCCCCTGCTCCATGGCCGACTGGAAATAGGAGCGGAAGCTGAAATTCTGCCCCACGAAGCTGGGCGCGGCGTTCCAGTTGCTGGACGCGATGGTGGTCCCCGCGGGGTCCATGACGTAGAGGGCGGAGGCGTTCAGCGTCGCGGCGATGGCCTCCAGCTTCCGGTTGATGCGATCCACCCGCTCCGGGCCGGGCGCGCGCAGCAGGTCGGCGACCTCCTGGTCGCGGGCGAGCACCATCGGCACGGCGGCGTGCCGCTCCAGTTCCGTGCGCAGGTTGGACTGGTACAGCGAAAGCTGCGCCAAGCCCTGTTCGCGCACGGATTCACTGGCGTTGTCCGCCGTCCAGCCCGCCGCCACCGCCGCGGCCAGCGGCATGCCGACCACCAGAACGGCCAGCATCACCCGCCGCGGGCGGGCGAACAGGGATGTGGCCCGCCGGGCGAGCCAATCCCGGCTTTCCGAAAATGTCCAGCGGGTGGGGGGGATCCTAACCAACAATCCTCAATCCATGCTGCGCCGCAACAACAAGACTCGATGTGCGGATTCTCGCACATGGATTTTGACCCTGTCGTGCGGATTTTGACCCACGCTCCCCGTCAGAGCGCTGCGAATCCTTACTTCTTATCTTGGCACGCTGCTTGCTTTCTCAAGGGCATGACGGGCTGGCCGCCGACCGGGAGACAAGAGCGGCAGCCCTTTCCAAGGAACGCCACGAGGAGACGAGTATGAACGCCCAAGTGCAGTCCAAGAAAAAACCTTTTTATACGAACCTGACCGTCCAGGTCCTGACCGCGATCACCATCGGTATCCTGCTCGGCCATTTCTACCCGTCTCTTGCGGTGCAGATGAAGCCCCTGGGCGACGTCTTCATCAAGTTGATCAAGATGGTCATCGGGCCGATCGTCTTCCTGACCGTCGTCACCGGCATCTCCTCCATCGGCGACATGAAGAAGGTCGGCAAGGTCGGCGGCAAGGCCATCCTCTATTTCGAGATCGTCACGACCTTCGCCCTGGGCCTCGGCCTGCTGGTCGTCAATCTGGTGAAGCCGGGTGCCGGGATGAACATCCAGGCTGGCTCGCTGAAGGCCGACGCCGTCGCCAAATACGCGACCGAGGCGCAGAACCACACCACCATCGACTTCCTGGTGAACATCGTCCCGGACAACGTCGTCGGCGCCTTCGTCAAGGGCGACATGCTCCAGATCCTGTTCTTCGCGGTGATCTTCGGCGTCGCTCTGTCCGCCATGGGCCAGAAGGGCAAGGTGGTCGAGGACATGTTCGAGAAGCTGTCCCACGCCCTGTTCGGCGTGATCGGCATCCTGATGCGCGTCGCCCCGCTGGGTGCGTTCGGCGCGATGTCCTTCACCATCGGCAAGTACGGCGTGTCGTCGCTGACCTCGCTGGGCCAGCTCATGGCCGCGGTCTACATCACCATGGCGCTGTTCGTCTTCGTCGTGCTGGGCGCCATCGCCCGCATGTACAACTTCAGCCTGTGGTCCTTCCTGCGCTACATCAAGGATGAGCTGCTGATCGTGCTCGGCACCTCCTCGTCGGAGTCCGTGCTGCCGCGCATGATGGAGAAGATGCAGAAGTTCGGCTGCTCGAAGCATGTCGTCGGCCTCGTCATTCCCACCGGCTATTCCTTCAACCTCGACGGCACCTCCATCTACCTGTCGATGGCCGCGATCTTCATCGCCCAGGCCTTCAACATCGACCTGACGATCTGGCAGCAACTCACCATCCTCGGCCTGCTGATGCTGACCTCGAAGGGTGCGGCGGCGGTCACCGGCGGCGGCTTCGTGACGCTGGCGGCCACCCTGTCGGCCACCGGCCACCTGCCGATCGAAGGTCTGGCGCTGCTGCTGGGCGTGGACCGTTTCATGTCGGAAGCCCGCGCCATCACCAATCTGATCGGCAACGGTGTCGCCACCATCGTGGTCGCCAAGATGGAAGGCGAATTCGACGAGAGCAAGGCGGTCGCCGAATACCAGCAGCACTTCAAGGAGCCGGCCCTGGCCCGCATCTGACGCGGGTCCGGTCTACGGTCCGTCGAGACGAAAGCGAAGGGGATGGGGCGGTCCGGTGCGGGCTGTCCCCTTTCCCCATTCCGGTGCTCGGGCAATTCGGGTATAAGCCGGAGTGGAAACAGTGCGTTGTCCTGAAAATTAACTCAAATCAGGTTAAAAGGGAGAGAGGACGTATGTCCGGCGACTTCGAGGCTATGGCGCTTGAGTACCACCGGAATCCGAAGCCCGGTAAGCTGGCGATCGTCGCCACCAAGCCCATGGCAAATCAGCGGGACCTTGCGCTGGCCTACTCGCCGGGCGTGGCCGCTGCGTGCAGCGTCATCGCCGCCGACCCGGCCCAGGCCGCGGAACTGACGTCCCGCGCGAACCTCGTTGCGGTTATCACCAACGGCACGGCGGTACTGGGCCTGGGCGACATCGGCCCGATGGCCGCGAAGCCCGTCATGGAAGGCAAGGCCGTCCTGTTCAAGAAGTTCGCCGGCATCGACTGCTTCGACCTGGAACTGAACGAGAAGGACGTCGACGGTCTGGTGGAGACCATCGTCCGCCTGGAGCCGACCTTCGGCGCGATCAACCTGGAAGACATCGCTGCGCCCGCGTGTTTCGAGGTGGAACGCCGCTGCCGCGAGCGGATGAATATCCCCGTCTTCCACGACGACCAGCACGGCACCGCCATCGTGGTGGGCGCGGCCGTCCTGAACGGTCTGAAGCTGGTCGGCAAGGACATCTCCACCGTCAAGGTGGTCTCCACCGGCGGCGGGGCCGCGGGCATCGCCTGCCTGGACCTGATGCTCAGCCTGGGCGTGAAGCGCGAGAATGTCTGGCTGGTCGATCGCATCGGCGTGGTCCACAAGGGCCGCAACGAGGAGATGAACGCCTACAAGGACGCCTACGCGCAGGAAACCGACGCCCGCGTGCTGGATGACGTCATCGACGGGGCGGACATCTTCCTGGGTCTGTCCGGCGCCAAGGTGCTGAAGCCGGAGATGCTGGCCCGCATGGCCGACAAGCCGCTGATCCTGGCGCTCGCCAACCCGGAACCGGAGATCATGCCGGACCTCGCCCGGCAGGCGCGCCCGGACGCCATCATCGCCACGGGCCGGTCGGACTTCCCCAACCAGGTCAACAACGTCCTCTGCTTCCCCTTCATCTTCCGCGGCGCGCTGGACGTCGGCGCCACCACGGTGAACGAGGAGATGAAGATCGCCGCCACCCACGCCATGGCCAGCCTCGCCCAGGCGGAGCCGTCGGACGTGGTGGCCGCCGCCTATGTGGGCGAGAACCTGCGCTTCGGCCCGGACTACATCCTGCCCAAGCCCTTCGACCCGCGTCTGGTGATCGAAGTGTCCTCGGCGGTCGCCAAGGCGGCGATGGACAGCGGCGTGGCGACGCGCCCCATCGCCGATTTCCGCGCCTACCGCGACAGCCTCGGCCAGTATGTCTTCCGTTCCGGCCTCGTCATGAAGCCGGTCATCACCAAGGCGAAGTCGGCGCCCAAGCGCATCGTCTACGCGGAGGGCGAGGACCCGCGCGTGCTGCGCTGCGCCCAGGTGGTGGTGGACGACGGCATCGCCCATCCGGTCCTGCTGGGCCGGGCCGAGGTGATCGAGCGCACCATCGCCGACATGGGCCTGCGCATCCGTCCGGGCCGGGACGTGGAGGTGATCGAGCCGGCGCGCGACCTGCGCTGCCATAACTACGCCGAGGTCTACCGGCAGATCATGGGCCGCCGCGGTGTGTCGCCGGCCAACGCGCTGAACGTCGTGCGCACCCAGCAGACCGTCTTCGGCGCGCTGATGGTCCATCGGGGCGAGGTCGACGGCATGGTCTGCGGCACGTCCGGCCGTTACGGCGACCATTTCAACCACGTCATGGACGTGATCGGGCTGCGCAAGGGCGTGAAGGTCGCCGGGGCGATGAACGGCCTGATCTCGCAGAAGGGCACCCATTTCATCTGCGACACCTACGTCAACCCCGACCCGACCGCCGTGCAGGTGGCCGAGATCGCCCGGCTGGCCGCGGAGGAGGTGAGGCGCTTCGGCATCGAACCGAAGGTGGCGCTGCTTTCCCACTCCAACTTCGGCAGCGCGGACACGCCGTCCGCCCGCAAGATGCGGCTGGCCTACCAGCTCATCTCGCAGGAGATGCCCGACCTGGAGGTGGACGGCGAGATGCACGCCGACGCCGCCCTGTCGGATGTGCTGCGCAAGGGCGTGCTGCCCGACAGCCGCCTGAAGGGCGAGGCGAACCTGCTGGTCATGCCGACGCTGGACGCCGCCAACATCGCCTTCAACATGCTGAAGATCATGGCCGATGCGCAGAATGTCGGGCCGATGCTGCTGGGTGCCGCGCGCCCCGTGCACATCGTCACCCCGTCGGTGACCACGCGCGGTCTGGTCAACATGACGGCGGTGTCGGTGGTGGATGCCCAGCTTGCCGCGCCGGTCAACGCCGCCCCGCGTCCCCCGGCGATGCAGGACGGCGAGGACTGATACGGTTGGAAAATGACCACTTTCATCATTTTCCAACCGTGAAGCCCGTCAGATCAATGCGTTGGCATTGATCGAGAGGGTCGTGCCGGCGGCGCCTTCAGGTGCCGGCGGTATGAGCAACCGCATCCGCGGGACCGGACCGTGCTTGCGCCGGTCCGGTCCCGCGGGCCACTCTGCCGGGATGATTCCCGACGACGCCTTCCGCGACGAACTGTCCACGCTGACGGCGCTCGCCGCCCGCCGCCATGCGCAGGGGCGTCTGGCCGAGGCGGTGACCGCCTACACCGACGCCTTGCGGTTGGACCGGCGCAACCCGGCGCTGCTCTACGGCTTCGGGCTGGTGCTGCGCGATCTCGGCCAGATCGACGGGGCGGCCAAATGCTTCGAGGCGGCCTTCGCCCTGGACCCCGATGGCGTGGACGCGGCGGACAGCCTGGGCACGCTCCGCGCCGGACAGGGCCGTTTCGCCGAGGCTGAAGCCTGCCACCGCGCGGCTCTGGCCCGCCGGGGCGACCGGGCGACGGTCTGGAACAATCTGGGCAACGCTCTGAGCCGGCAGGGCCGGGCGGCGGAGGCGCTGGCGGCGTGGCGGTGCGCCGTGCTGCTCGACCCCGCCTTGCCGGAGGGTTTGTCCAACCTCGGCAACGGGCTGCGCGATGCGGAGCGGCTGGAGGAGGCCGAACGGGCGCACCGGCGCGCGCTGCGGCTGATGCCGGACGAGCCGCAGATCAACAACAATTTCGGCCATGCGCTGCAAGGACGGCTCCGCCACGCCGAGGCGGCGCGCTGGTTCCGCCGCGCCCTGGCGCTCGATCCCGCCTATGCGGCGGTGCTCAGCAATCTTGGCTTGGCGGTCCAGCGGCTGGGCGACGGGGGACAGGCGGAAGCCCTGTATGGGAGAGCGCTGCGGCTGATGCCCGATCTGGCGCTGGCCCATTTCAACCGTGGCCTGCTGCGGCTGGAGCGCGGCGATCTGGCGGAGGGTTGGGCCGGCTATGGCTGGCGCTTCGCGTCCGGGCAGGTGGGGGCGGGGCGGCAGCCGCGGATTCCCGCGTGGCGCGGCGAGAGCCTGACCGGCAAGCGCCTGCTGATCTGGGGGGAGCAGGGGGTGGGCGACACCATCCTGTTCTCCTCCCTCTGCGCGGACGCCATCGCGCGTGCCCGCTCGGTGGTGATCGAGACCGACCGGCGGCTGGTGCCCCTGTTCGCCCGCTCCTTCCCCGCCGCTCTGGTCCGCGCCCGGCGGCCCGATGCGGAGGGGGTGCCCGACTGCGACCTGCATGTTCCCATCGGCTCCCTGGCGCGGGTCTTCCGCCGGGAACTGTCCGATTTCCCGACGCGCGGTGGCGGTTGGCTGGTGCCCGACCCGGCGCGGGTGGCCGTCTGGCGGGAGCGCGTGGCGGCGCTCGGTCCCGGCTTGGCGGTGGGGATCGGCTGGCGCAGCGCGCTGATGACCGAATCGCGCCGGGCCGCCTACAGCCGGCTGGAGGAATGGGGGCCGCTGTTCGCCCTGCCGGGCCTGGTCTTCGTCAACCTCCAGTACGGCGCGTGCGAGGCCGAACGGACCGCGGCGGAGAAGCGTTTCGGGGTCGTCATCCACCGCTGGGACGATCTGGACCTGACCGACGATTTCGACGGGACGGCGGCGCTGATGACGGCGCTGGATCTCGTGATCTCTCCCGCCATGGCGGTGGGGGAGCTGGCGGCGGCGCTGGACGTCCCCGTCTGGCGGTTCGGGCGGCGGGACTGGACCCAGCTCGGCACCGCGGTGCGCCCCTGGTTTCCGGCACAGCGCCTGTTCCAGCCGCGCGGTGGGGAGGATATCGCCGGTGTGCTGAAACGAATGGCCGTACAACTCGCGCGGCGGGCTATCTGAAATTTCGGCGAAAAACAATTCGCAACTTTACGTGCTTTGCGATAAGATGAGTGATTAGCGATCCATTCGCGCTTCCCCAATTCTGCCCAGTCCGGGGCGCGCCTGAAGGGAGAGGGTGCCATGTCAGACGCATTGGCCGGCGTTGGCCAGATGGTTGCGGACCTTAACAAGTCCGTATCCGCTGCCGTCGAACGCTTGAACGCCCAGCGGGAGGCCCAGGCCGCCGCCAGCGCGAACGTGCAGGAATTCCGCAAGGACGTCCGCAAGTCCTCCGTCAACACCCCTGGCTTCGCCACGGACATCGGCGTCCTCGCCAAGAACACGACCCGCCTGAACGTGGTCGGCGCGCTGGGCGCCGACGACCCGGTCGATTTCTACAAGTTCCGGGTTCCCACGAAGGGTGAGGTGACGCTGGGCCATGTGGGCGACGAGGGGCTGCGGGTCCAGGTCATGTCCAAGTACGGCGTCGTCCTCGCCGACAGCGACGAGAAGGCCGGGAAGCAGCACGACGCCTACAAGAGCATGATGCAGGGCGAGTTCGCGCTCGACCGCGGCGATTACACGCTGCGCCTGACGCGCGAAAAAGGGGTGTCCGCCAAGGAAAACAAGAACTACGCCATCCAGCTCAGCATGGGCACCTACACCCAGGATTACGACACGGTCGCCAAAGCCCCGAAGAAGGGGGAGAGCCCCTTCAATCTCTCCACCGGCCAGCAGGCCATGCTGGATGGGTTGAGCCAGGCGGCGGCGAGCTTGAACTCCTATCCCGGCGGCCAGACCGGTACGCAGAAGCTTCTGGGCAGCTTCAACCTGTTCGTCTGACCCTACTCTCCATATCTCCGTCAAAGGTCCGAGCCCTTTCCCCACCCATGGGGGAAGGGCTTTTTCATTCGGGGTCTGTGCCCTGCCCCGGTCGGCGCTCCTCCGCCGGCACTACCCACAATCGGCGGACCTTTCCCGCGCGGGAAATGTTAAGCCAACGCTATGACCGCTCCGGACCATCCGATCATCCTTTGCCCTGACTGCGGGGCGTGGCACGCCCTGCCTCCGGTCTTGCCCGGCCACCGTGCGGAATGCCATCGCTGCGGCGCGGTTCTGCGCCATTTCCGGACCGGCGGGCTGGGGCAGGCGGTGGCCCTTGCCCTTGCCTCGGCGATCCTGTTCGTCACCGCCAACCTGTTCCCCGTCCTGACCTTCGAACTGGAGGGTCGGGAGCAGACGGCAACCCTGCTCAGCGGTTCCGTCGCGCTGTGGGACGGCGGATACGAGGTGCTGGGCGCCCTGGTCTTCTTCGTGCTGTTCCTGGCGCCGCTGGCACAGGTTCTGGGCACGCTCCATGTCGTGATGCCGCTCGCCGCCGGACGGAAGGCGGCGCCGGGGGCCGCCCGGATCTTCCGGACGGTGGCGCGGCTGCGCCGCTGGGCGATGGCGGAGGTTTTCCTGCTCGGCCTGATCGTCGCCTATGTGAAGCTGTCCGATCTGGCGGAACTGGAGCCGGGGGTGTCGCTGGCGGCACTGGTCGCCTTCATCCTGGTGCAGGTGTGGGGGGAGGCGTCGCTGAGCCCCTTCGAGGTGTGGGAGCGGATCGCGCCGCAGACCCGCGTCGCCCAGGCCGCCAACGCCGATCCGGAGCGGCTGACCGCCTGCCTCGACTGCCGTCAGGTGGTCGCCGGGACGGAGGGCGACTGCCCGCGCTGCGGCGCCGGCCTGCACCGCCGCAAGCCGAACAGCCTGGGGCGAGGCTGGGCGCTGATCTCCGCCGCGACGATCCTCTATATTCCGGCCAATCTGTTGCCGATCATGACCGTGGTCTATTTCGGCGCGGGCGAGCCCGACACCATCCTGTCGGGGGTGGAAGCGCTGATCGCGGCGGAGATGTGGCCGGTAGCCCTGCTGGTCTTCTTCGCCAGCATCACCGTACCGGTGCTGAAGCTGATCGGGCTGACCTACCTGCTGTGGTCGGTGCAGCGGCGCTCGCCGACGCGGCAACGCGACCGGACGCGGCTGTACCGGCTGATCGAGGGGGTCGGGCGCTGGTCCATGGTGGACATCTTCATGATCTCGCTTCTGGCGGCCCTGGTCCAGTTGGGCGCGATCGCCACCATCCATGCGGAACTGGGGGCCGTGGCCTTCGCCGCGGTGGTCGTCATCACCATGCTGGCGTCGGAATCCTTCGACCCGCGGCTGATCTGGGATGCCCCGCAGCGCGGGGAATCCCCGCATGACTGAGCAGACCCCGACGATGGAGCCGCCCAGTCCGGTGATCCGCCGCCGCCGCGGCCTGCCGCTGGTCTGGCTGGTGCCGCTGGTCGCCGCACTGGTCGGCGGCTGGCTGGCCTGGAAGACGCTGAGCGAGCGCGGCCCGACCATCACCATCACCTTCGACACGGCAGAAGGGCTGGAGCCCGGCAAGACCCGCGTGCGCTACCGCGACGTGGATGTCGGGACGGTGGAGGGGGTGGCGGTGTCGCCCGACCTGTCGAACGTCGTCGTCACCGTGCGCATGGTGAAGGGGGCGGCATCCTACCTGAACCGCAGCACGAGCTTCTGGGTGGTGAAGCCGCGGCTGGGCTTCGGCGGCGTGTCGGGCCTCGGCACCCTGGTGTCGGGCGCCTACATCGGCATGGACCCCGGAACGGCGGACGGCCCGGCGGTCACCGCCTTCCGGGGGCTGGAGGAGCCACCGCTGATCCGTTCCAGCGCGCCGGGGCGGCGCTTCGCGCTTCGCGCGGACCGGCTGGGCGGGCTGGGGCCGGGGGCGCCGATCTACTACCGCGGCATCCAGGTCGGCGAGGTGGTCGGCTACGAGTTTTCCCAGGATTGGCAGTCGCTGACCCTCCCGGTCTTCATCCACGCCCCCTATGACCGGATCGTCCGGCCCAACACCCGCTTCTGGAACGCCAGCGGACTGTCGGTGTCCATCGGGCCGGACGGGCCGACGGTGGCGCTGGAATCGCTCCAGTCGCTGGTGACCGGCGGGGTGTCCTTCGAGACGCCGGGGCTGGGCGGCCCCTCCGACCACGGGGAGATCGCGGCGGAAGGCACGGACTTTCCTCTTTATGAAAGCCGCAACGCCGCCAGCAACGCGCGCTTCACCCGGCGGGTGCCCTTCCTGGTGCATTTCGACGGGTCGGTGCGCGGCCTGCATCCAGGGTCGGCGGTGGAGTTCCGCGGCATCCGTGTGGGCGAGGTGACCGACATCCGCCTGGACGTGGACCCGGCAACCGGCGAGGCCCGCATTCCGGTGACGCTGAATATCGAGCCGGAACGGCTGGGCAGCGACCGGCCGGCGGCGCGCGACACCGAGATCGCCTATGCCCGCATGAAAGTGCTGGTGGAGCAGGGGCTGCGGGCGCAGTTGCGCACCGGCAACCTGCTGACGGGCGAACTGATCGTGACGCTGGACCTGTTCCCCGATGCGCCGAAGGAGACGCTGATCACCGGCGGCGCCTATCCGGAACTGCCGTCCCAGCCGAACGTGCTGGACACGGCGACCCGCACCGCCACAGACCTGATGAACGAGCTGGCCCGCGCGCCCATCGCCGAAACGGTGACGGAACTGCGCTCTACCATCCAGAAGGCCGGCGCCCTGCTCGGCTCGCCGGAGGTGGCCCAGGCCGTCGTCTCGCTCAGCCGGTCGCTGGCGGAGCTGGAGAAGACGACACAGGTGCTGGGCACCGAAGGGGGGCCGACCATCCGCGCGTTGCGGGACGTGGCGGAAAACACCTCCAGGCTGGTCCGGCAGGCGGAACAGACGCTCAGCAGCACGGACAGCCTGGTCAACACGACCAAGCCCGTAGCCAACGACCTTCAAAGTCTGGTGCGCGAACTGACCGCGGCGGCCCGGTCCATCCGCGGCCTGACCGACTATCTCGAACGCCATCCCGAAGCCCTGATCCGGGGCAAGCGCGGTTGAGGATACCCATGGCCCCCATAGCCGATATCATCATGAATGCCCGCCGCCTTCTGCTGTGCGCCTCCGCCGTGGCTCTGCTGGCCGCATGCGGCACGCCGCCCAGCCGCTTCTACCACCTGGACGCCGCCACGCCGGACGCCACCCAGCCGCGGAGCGCGGACGCCCAGCGGCGGGTGATCGGGCTGGATGGCGTGAAGATCCCCGGCTATCTCGACCGCCCCGAACTGGTGCTGCGCGCGCCGGGCAACCGGTTGGTCGTCATGGACTTCGACCGCTGGGGCGGCCCCATCGACGAGATGGTGACCAGCACGCTGCTGCGGAATCTGGAAATGGATCTGCCGGGGGCGGAGGTCGTCGGGCTGCCGCTCCAGCGCGATTTCCCGCTGTCCCAGGTGGTGGAGGTGACCTTGGACCGCTTCGACGCGACGGAGGGTGGGCCGGCGGTGCTGGAGGCGCGCTGGCGCGTCTTCGACCGGGGCGGCGACCGGCTGCGCCGGCTGGGCCATACCGCGGTGCAGGAACCGGTGGGCGGAACCGCCGATCCCGGTGCCGTAGCCGACGCCCTAAGCCGCACGCTGGCCCGGCTGGCGCAAGATATCGCAAGCGCGTTGCGCTGATTCCGATCGGCCATTCTAAAACGGGATGAACAAATGGAGATATTCGATTTTCAATCGACTGTCTCAAATGCTGCGACGCAATAGCCCTCATTTAAATCAGTTTTTATGGCCGGATGTAACTTGGACGGTGACCTGCGTATTTCGCAGGGATTGATTGACAGGGATCAATGTGGTTGAGCAAACTCGGGCGCCTACTGATCGGGTAAGCGCGGCCCCGCCGGGGAGGGCAGGGACCGCCGCAGACCAAAAGAGGCGCGTCATGGATTCCCTGATGTTCGAACCGAAAATCCCCGTTGCCGAAGCCGGGACACCGGACCCCTGGCGCGGTTTCGCGCCCGGCTCCTGGCGGACCACGGTCGATCTGCGCGATTTCATCGTGAAGAACGTCCAGCCCTATCACGGCGACGGCAGCTTCCTCTCCCCGGCCAGCGCCCGCACCCTGTCGCTGTGGAACAAGGTCCGCGATCTCCTGAAGGAAGAGCGCGCGGCCAAGGGCGGCGTGCTGGACGCCGACACGGAACTGGTGTCCTCCATCGTCAGCCACGCGCCGGGCTATATCGACCGGGAGCTTGAGGTCGTCGTCGGCCTTCAGACGGACAAGCCGCTGAAGCGCGCGATCATGCCCTTCGGCGGCTGGCGCATGGTCAAGACGGGCCTTGAAGCCTATGGCTTCACCCCCTCGCCGAAGCTGGACGATGTGTTCCCGTCCCTGCGCAAGACGCACAACGACGGTGTGTTCGACGTCTACACCGACGAGATGCTGCGCTGCCGGAAGTCGGGCGTCATCACCGGTCTGCCGGACGCCTATGGCCGCGGGCGCATCATCGGCGACTATCGCCGCCTGGCGCTCTACGGCGCCGATGTCCTGATCGAGGACAAGCAGGCCCAGTACAAGAGCCTGGAACTGGACCGCATCGACGAGAACACGCTGCGCCTGCGCGAGGAGATCACCGAGCAGATCCGCGCGCTCCGCGACCTCGTGACGATGGCGGCCTCCTACGGCTTCGACGTGACCCGCCCGGCGGCCACCGCCTTCGAGGCGGTGCAGTGGACCTACCTCGCCTATCTGGCGGCGGTGAAGGAGGCCAACGGAGCGGCCATGTCGCTGGGCCGTGTGTCAAGTTTCCTCGACGTCTACATCGAGCGCGACCTGCGCGAAGGCCGCCTGGACGAGGCGGGCGCGCAGGAACTGATCGACCAGTTCGTCATCAAGCTGCGGATGGTGCGGTTCCTGCGCACGCCGGAATACGACCAGCTCTTCTCCGGCGACCCCACCTGGGTGACGGAATGCATCGGCGGCATGGCGCTGGACGGTCGCACGCTGGTGACCAAGGGCAGCTTCCGCATGCTGCACACGCTGCGGAATCTCGGCCCGGCTCCGGAGCCGAACCTGACGGTGCTGTGGTCGGAAAGCCTGCCGGAGGGCTTCAAGAAGTTCTGCGCCGAGACGTCGATCAAGACTTGCTCGGTTCAGTACGAGAACGACGACCTGATGCGGCCCTACTGGGGCGACGACTACGGCATCGCCTGCTGCGTCTCGGCCATGCGCATCGGCAAACAGATGCAGTTCTTCGGTGCCCGCGCCAACCTCGCCAAGACGCTGCTCTACGCCATCAACGGCGGGCGCGACGAGGTGTCCGGCGAGCAGGTCGGCCCGGCCTTCGCGCCCATCACCGGGGACGTGCTGGACTATGACGCGGTGGTCGCCCGGCTGTTGCCGATGATGGAATGGCTGGCGCGCGCCTACATGAACACGCTGAACGCCATCCACTACATGCACGACAAGTACATGTACGAGCGGCTGGAGATGGCGCTCCACGACCGCGACGTGCTGCGCACCATGGCCTGCGGCATCGCCGGCCTCAGCGTGGTCGCGGACAGCCTGTCGGCGATCAGGCACGCCACGGTGAAGGTGGTCCGCGACGAGCGCGGGCTTGCCACCGACTTCGTGATCGAGGGCGAGTACCCGGCCTTCGGCAACAACGACGACCGGGTGGACTCCATCGCCGTGTGGCTGGTGGAAACCTTCATGGGCCTGCTGCGCAAGCAGAAGGCCTACCGCGACGCGGTGCCGACACAGTCGGTGCTGACGATCACGTCGAACGTGGTCTATGGCAAGAAGACGGGCAACACGCCGGACGGGCGCAAGGCCGGCCAGCCCTTCGCGCCGGGGGCCAACCCGATGCACGGGCGCGACCGCAAGGGAGCCATGGCGTCGATGGCGTCGGTGGCGAAGCTGCCCTACGTCCACGCCCAGGACGGCATCAGCTACACCTTCACCATCGTCCCCGGCGCGCTTGGGCCGACCGAGGGCGAGCGGGTGGACAATCTGGTGGGCATGCTGGACGGTTATTTCGGCCAGGGCGGCCACCACATCAACGTGAACGTCTTCGACCGCGAGACGCTGCTGCACGCCATGGACCATCCGGAGCTGTACCCGCAGCTCACCATCCGGGTGTCGGGCTATGCGGTGAACTTCATCAAGCTGACCCGCGAGCAGCAGATGGACGTCATCAGCCGCACCTTCCACGGCGCGCATTGAGCGTCTGAAGATCCCCTCTCCCCTCTGGGGAGAGGGGCTTCTACATCGCCCCCTGCGTATTGTCGTCCTTGATCCCCAGCGCCTGCATCCGCTCATACAGCGATGCCCGCGAAATCCCCAGCAGCTTGGCGGCCTTCGCCTTCACCCCGCCGGTGCGGGACAGGGCGCCGGCGATGGCCGTGCGCTCCGTGTCCTTCAGCATGTCGCTGAGCGGACGGATGCCGCCCTCCGCCGGACGGTCACCGGAACCGGACGGACGCGCCGTGCGGGGCAGGGCGGCGCGGATATGGTCGGCGGTCAGGGCCGGATCGTCGGTCATGGCGGCGACCCGCTCCAGCACGTTGCGCAGCTCCCGCACGTTGCCCGGCCAGTCGTAATTCTCCAGCGCGGCGATGGCCCCGGCGGTCAGTTCCCGCGACGGGGTGGCGGCGGTGAGGGCCAACTCGTCCAGGATGCGGTCGGCGACGCTGCCGATGTCCTCCGTCCGCTCGCGCAGCGGCGGCAGGGTGATCGGAACCACGTTCAGCCGGTAATAGAGGTCGGCGCGGAACTGCCGCTCGCGGACCAAGGCGTCCAGGTCGCGGCTGGTCGCCGCGATGATGCGCAGATCGACGCGGACCACCTTGTTGGAGCCGACCGCCTCGAACTCCCGTTCCTGAAGCACGCGCAGCAGCTTGGCCTGGAGCGGCAGGGGCATGTCGCCGATCTCGTCCAGGAACAGGGTGCCGCCGTCGGCAAGCTGGAACTTGCCCTCGCGCATCTTGCGGTCGGCGCCGGTGTAGGCGCCGGGTGCGACGCCGAACAGCTCCGACTCCAGAAGGTTTTCCGGGATCGCCGCGACGTTCACCCCGACGAAGGGTTCGCCGGCGCGCGGGCTGGCGGCGTGGATGCCGTGGGCCAGAAGCTCCTTGCCGGTGCCGGTCTCGCCCAGCAGCAGGACGGTGCTGTCGAGCTGCGCGGCGCGGCGGGCCAGACGCTTCACCTCGCGCATGGCGTCGCTGTTGCCGATCATCTGCGACAGGGAGTATTTCGCGCGCCGCTCCTGCGCCAGCTCCTGGCGGGTTCGGTTCAGTTCCTCCTGAAGCTTCTGGTATTTCGACATCAGCGGGCGCAGCCGGTCGGCCCGGTCGAACAGGGCGAAGCCGATGGCGCCGATCAGCGTCCCGTCATCCTCGCGCAGCGGCAGGCGGGTCACCACGATGGTCCGCTCCTTGATGTCCATAAGGTCGAGCAGCATGGACTGCCCGCTTTCCACCACATGGCGCATCTGGCTGTTGGGGATGACCTCCTCCACCGGGCGGCCCAGCGCGTCGTCCGGGTTGCCGGTATAGCCCAGCAACTCCAGATAGCGGTCGCCGATCCAGGCGATGCGCGCGTCCCGGTCCACCACGATCAGCCCGACGCAGGCATCCGCCAGATGATGGAACAGCGACTCCACGGCCCTGGCCCGCAGATGTTCGAAGTTCGGTTCGAGGCTCATGCCTTCTTCCTTCTTAGCGCCGGGAGGATGCGTCAACGATGCGGACCTAACATTATGTGGGGCTGGTACACCAGGGAATCCAGTTGGCGGCGGTCCAGTTGCCAGAGGTCCGGCGAGCCGTGGCCTTTTCCCGCCCGGTCGGGGATTCGGAACGGGACGGGAACATTCATCCCCCGCCGCGGGCGCGCGGCTGCTAGACTGCGGCCATGGCTGTGTTCGACGATTGCAAGGCCCTGTGCCGCGACTGCGCGGCGGCGCTCCGCGGCACGGAACCGCGCTGCCCGAAATGCGGCAGCCGGCGGCTTGTCCGGCATGAGGAACTGCACGGCCTCGCCATCGGCCACATCGATTGCGACGCCTTCTACGCCACGGTGGAGAAGCGCGACCGGCCCGAGTTGGTCAGCCGCCCGCTGATCATCGGCGGCGACCGGCGCGGGGTGGTGGCGGCCTGCTGCTACGTCGCGCGGATGGCCGGGGTGCGCTCCGCCATGCCGATCTGGCAGGCGATGGAGGCGTGCCCGGACGCCGTGGTGTTGCGGCCCGACATGGCGAAGTACAAGGCGGTGGGACGGCAGGCGCGGGAACTGATGCACGCCTTCACCCCGCTGGTGGAACCGCTGTCCATCGACGAAGCCTTTCTCGACCTGTCCGGCGTGGTGGAGCGGCTGAGCATCAGCCCGGCCCAGGCGCTGGTGGAACTGGTCCGCCGGTTCGAGAGCCAGTTGGGCATCACCGCCTCGGTCGGGCTCAGCTACAACAAGCTGTTCGCCAAGATCGCCTCCGACCTGGAGAAGCCGCGCGGATTCTCGGTGATCGGGCGGGGGCAGGCGCTGGCCTTCCTGGCGCCGAAGCCGGTGTCGATCCTGTGGGGCGTCGGGCCGGTGCTCCAGCGCAAGCTGCAATCGGACGGCATCCGCACGGTGGGCGATCTGCGCGGCTGGTCGGAGATCGACCTCGTGCGCCGCCACGGCAAGATGGGCCGCCTGCTGCACCGCTTCGCCCGTGGCCAGGACGACCGCCGGGTGGAACCCGAGTCTCCCAGCAAGAGCATCTCCGCCGAAACCACCTTCGATTGGGAGACCGCCGACAAGGCCGCGCTGAAGGACGCGCTGCGCCCGCTGGCCGAGACGGTGGCCCGCCGCCTTGCCGCCGCCGGGCTCCAGGGGCGCAGCGTCGTGCTGAAGATGAAGACCGCCGATTTCCAGACCATCACCCGCTCCCGCCGCGTCGATCCGCCCGCGCGGTCGGCGGGCCTGATCTGGCAGACCGGCTGCGAGATGCTGGACGCCGAGGCGGACGGGCGGTCCATCCGCCTGATCGGCGTCGGCTGCACCGACCTGCTCGACCCTGAGAACGCGGCGGAGCCGGATCTGTTCGACGGCTTCGGTCCGTCCTCGCCGGGCTGAAGCGAATTCGCTCCATCCTGGTTCAGGGGCTTCTTGCCGAGGCCCGGCGGGGTCGCCCACTCTTCCGGCGGTCGTTTCGCGATGGAGGAACGGGATGAGTCAGGCGGTGTGCGCGGGGGCCATGATGACCTGCAGTTTTGGGGCGGCGCCGTCCGCGCTCGCGGTTCTGCCGATGAACCGCACGATGGCCGGCGGGCCGCCCATGGCGAACATCATGGACAACAAGCCCATTTTGAACATCCCGCCCTTCGGCGTGTGCACCAGCCCGGCCAACCCCATGGTCGCCTCGATGATTCCGGTGCCTCCGCCGGGGGTGATCAAGCCGCAACCTTGTGTTCCCTGCACCGTCGCCCCCTGGGTACCCGGCGCGCCCACCGTGATGGTCGGCAACATGCCGGCCCTGACCTCCACCAGCAAGCTGATGTGCAATTGGGGCGGGGTGATCCAGATCACGCTGCCGGGGCAGTTCACCGTGCAGACGCCGTGACCCGCCCTCACGCCGTTGCCGTTTAGCCCTCTCACCTCTGGGGAGAGGGTGGCCCGAAGGGCCGGTGAGGGAGTTGAGAGTGGCGGGAAGTCCGGCAAAAGCGCACCCCCCTCACCCTAACCCTCTCCCCGGAGGGGAGAGGGGATTATGGCTGTCGGGACAGGTGCTTACACCGCCGGTGGCTGCAACACAGCGATTTCCTTGCCGTCCTCCGAATAGGTCCGCAGCGGTTCGATCAGCAGGCCGCGGCGGTAGACGCCGTGCTGCATCAGCGCGCCGGACGGGAAATAGCGGCGCAGCACCCCGTCCTGAAGCCCGTCCAGAAAGGCGGAGCGCTCGCTGACCGTGCCGTCGTCGTAATAGCCCAGCAGCGGCCCGTGCAGGCGGTCGTTGGCGTAGGTCTCGCGCCGCATCGGGCGGCCCTGCGGGCTGTGGAACAGCGCCTCCCCCTCGCGCTTGCCGTTGCGGTACTGGAAAACGGCGGCGACGGTGCCGGTCTCGTGGAAGAAGACGGACGGGCCGTCGAGAAGGCCCGCGCGGTAGGTCATGCGGCAGGTCGGGCGGGCGTGGGCATAGAAGGTGGTCAGCCCGTGCTGAACGCCGTCCGCATACTCCGCCACCTGGACCAGCGCGCCGTCGGCGTCGTAGTGGCGCACCTCCCCATGCATCCGGTCGGCGCGCAGGCGGGCGCGCAGGACCGGATGCCCGCCCTCGCCATAGGCGGTGAGCGTCCCGTGGAAGAGGCCGTCGCGCAACTCGCCGATGCGCAGGGCACGGCCTTGCTCGTCGCACTCCTCCACCGGCTGGGGATCGGATACGGCGCCGTCTGCCATCTCAGTTCACCTTCACCATGGTGCCCTTGAGGGTGAGGATGCCGCTGGCGCTCACCTCGCCCATGCCATTGGCCTTCAGGGCGGTGGACAGCCCCTCGGCGTTCAGGGCGAGGCCGGCCTTCAGGTTCATTCCCATGCTCGCCTTCAGGTCCATGCCCATGCCGGACTTGATTTCCATAGCCATGCCCGACTTGGCGTTCAGGGCGCCGCCCGCGTCGATCTTCATGTCCGTTCCGGACTTGATGCCGACCTCGCCGGAGTTGGCGGTCACCTTCACCGACTTGCCCTTGATCACCACGTCGCCGGTCACGTCGATGGTCAGGTTGCCTTTCACGGTCAGGGTGTAGTCGCCGTCCGCCTTGTGCGTGAAGTCGGCCTTGTTGGTGTGGGTTTCGTTGTCCTTCACCGTCACCGAGCGCGTGCCTTTGGAAACCTCGTGCTTCTCGTTGCCTTCCGACACGGTGATGGTGTGGTCGTTCGTTACGGTCAGCTTGCGGTCGTGCTTGACGGTGACGGTGCTGTCGTTGTCGATCGTCTCCACCTCGTCGTGCTTCACCAGACGGGTCACGTCGTTCAGCACGTCGATCTTCATGTCCTTCTGGGCATGGACGTAGATCTCCTCGCTCTCGGCCTTGTCCTCGAAACGGATCTCGTTGAACTTGCCGGTCCCGTTCTTGGAGGTCTGGGTCTTGATGGTGCTCTTGGTCGAATCGTCGGGCAGCGTGTAGGGCACGGTCTGCTCCGCGTTGTAGACGGAGCCGGTGACCAGCGGGCGGTCGGGGTCGCCGTCCAGGAAGGTCACCACCACCTCCTGCCCGACGCGGGGGAAGAACATGATGCCGTAATTCTTGCCCGCCCAGTTCTGGGCGACGCGGACCCAGCAGGAGCTTTTCTCGTCGCTCTTGCCCAGCCGGTCCCAGTGGAACTGCACCTTGATGCGCCCGTACTTGTCGAGCCAGATCTCCTCGCCGCTCTTGCCGACGACGATCGCGGTCTGGGTGGAATGGATGCGCGGCTTCACCGCCGTGTCGAGCGGGCGGAAGGGCAGGTCCGGCGGGAAGGCGGTGAAATGGGCGTTGAAATGACCGCTCGCCCCGTCGATGCGCACGGAATGCAGGACGTATTCGGTGTTCAGGTCGCTCTTGCGGTGGCCGGACACGGTGATGCGCGTCCCGGTTTCCAGCGAGCGGCATTCGCCGCTGCCGCGCACCCGGCGTCCGGGAAAGGCCAGCGCCTGCTGGCGCAGCTTTGCCAGCGCCTCGCCGTCCGCCGAGGTGGTGTGGCGGCCCAGATAGTCGCTGACCGTGCCGAAGCCCGACGCGCCTTCCGCCGTGGCGTAGAGGTCGGTCGAGGGCGTCTCGAAATGATAGCCGCCGATGCCGTAGCTCTTGGGCGTGACGCGCCGCTCCACGCTGAGCCCGGACAGCACGTTGTCCTCGTCGTCGTGCCCCTCGGTGGCGCGGTACTCGAAGGCGTCGAGCAGGGAACTCTTGGCGAAGGCGCTGTCGCTGTCGCCCAGCACCAGCGTGTGCTTCCCGTCCTCATGCGTGAAGTAATAGAAGATGCCTTCCTCTTCCAGCAGCCGGGCGACGAAGTTGTAGTCCGTCTCCCGGTACTGCACGCAATATTCGCGTTTGCTGTAGCTGCCGGTCAGCGACTTCTTGATGTCGGTGTAGCCGGCGCCCTTGCAGACCGCCTCGACGATCTCCGGCACCGTCTTCTCCTGGAAGATGCGGCAGTCGCCGGAATGGGTCAGCATCCACAGCCAGGGGTGCAGTTCCGCCTCGTAATGGGCGACCTGGCTGCGGTCGTCGACATGGGTCAGCTCGATCCGCCCGACGATGGCGTTGATGTAGCGGACCGTTTCCTGGTCGCCCAGCGTGATGGCGACGGTCACCGCCTTGCCGACGATGCGGTCGAAGGCGATGTCGTCGTCCGACGAGATCATGGTGATGCGGTAGGTGAACAGCGACGACAGCCGCTCCTCGCCCACGATGGTCCGCAGCGCCAGCGCGTCCGCTCCCAGCGGGGTGGTGATCGACAGGTACTGGCTGTCCTGGGAAAAGCGCTTCGCCATGATCGCCTCCCGGTCAGCCTGCCGTTCCGTCCACGCTTACGGTGAAGCGGCCGTCCGCGCCATGGTCCACGGTGATGCGGCCCACCGGCTGGCCGGCGGCCACGCGGTCGAGAATGCGGATCGCCACCTCCGGCACCACGAATTCCGACAGCAGCGTGTCGATCATGCGCGCGCCGGCGTCGGAGTGCAGCGCGCGTTGCACCAGCGCCTCCACCGCCGCCTCGGTCACCGCCAGTTCGGCGCCGCGGTTGCCGGCGGTGCGGCGTTGCAGCTTGTCCAGCTTCATCGTCACGATGCGGCGGATCTGCGCCTCGCTCAGCGGGTAGTAGGGCACGACGCTCAGGCGGCCCAGGAAGGCCGGGCGGAAGCGGCGGCGCAGCACGTCGGAAATGGCGGCCAGCCCCTCTTCCCGCGCCTCGCCGATGCGTCCGGCGTCCAGCGCCTCGCGGCCCAGCGCGAACAGCTCCGTATCGCCCAGGTTGCTGGTCAGCAGGATCAACGTGTTGCGGAAGTCCACCTCCACGCCTTCGCCGTCCTCCAGCACGCCCTTGTCGAAGACCTGATAGAACATGTCCAGCACGTCGGGGTGGGCCTTCTCCACCTCGTCCATCAGCACCACGGCGTGGGGGCGGCGGCGCACCGCCTCGGTCAGCACGCCGCCGCTGCCGTAGCCGACATAGCCCGGCGGGGCGCCGCGCAGGGTCGCCACGGCGTGGGCCTCCTGATACTCCGACATGTTGATGGTGATGAGGCTGTCCTCCCCGCCGTTCAGCAGTTCGGCGAGCGCCAGGGCGGTTTCGGTCTTGCCGACGCCGCTCGGGCCGCTCAGCAGGAAGACGCCGATCGGGCGGTGCGGCTCGCCCAGTCCGGCGCGGTAGCCGCGCACGGCCCGCGCGATGGCCTGGAGCGCCTGCGGCTGGCCGACCACGCGGGCGGCCATGCGGTCCTCCAGCGTGGCGACCACCTCCAGATCGTCCTTGGACATCGAGCCGACCGGGATGCCGGTCCAGTTCGACACCACGGCGGCGACCACCGCGCCGTCCACCCGGTGCGGGACCAGCGGGCTGTCGCCCTGGACGGCCTTCAGCTTCTCCATGGCGGCGGTGGCCTCCGCCGCGTGCCCGGCCTTCAGCGCGGCGTCCACCGCCTCCACGAGATCGCGCTCGCGTTTCCAGCGTTCGTCCAGCGCGGCCTTCTCCAGCGCGATGGCGCCGCGGCGTTGCGAAATCTGCGACAGGCGGGCGTGGTGGGCGGTGCCGGGTTCGGCCTCCAGCCGCTCCGCCTCGCGGGCCAGGATGGCGTCCTCGCGCTCCATCGCCTCGATGGCTTCGGGCTTGGAACTGCGGGCGATGGCGACGCGGGCGCAGGCGGTGTCCAGGACGCTGATCGCCTTGTCGGGCAACTGGCGGGCGGGGATGTAGCGGGCGGACAGGGCCACCGCGGCGGCGATGCCGTCGTCCAGCACGCTGACCCCGTGATGCTCCTCGAAGCGGCGGACGAGGCCGCGCAGCATCGCCGCCGCCGCCGTCTCGTCCGGCTCGGGCACTGACACCGGCTGGAAGCGGCGGGCCAGCGCCGGGTCCTTTTCGAAATACTTCTTGTATTCGGCCCAGGTGGTGGCGGCGATGGTGCGGAACTCGCCGCGCGCCAGGGCGGGCTTCAGCAGGTTGGCGGCGTCGCCCTGGCCGGCGGCCCCGCCGGCGCCGATCAGCGCGTGCGCCTCGTCGATGAAGACGACCATCGGCACGGGGGAGGCCGACACCTCCTTGATGATCGACTTCAGCCGGTTCTCGAACTCGCCCTTCACCCCGGCCCCGGCCTGGAGCAGCCCGAGGTCCAGCGTGCGGATCACCATGCCGCGCAGCGGCGGCGGCACGTCGTCCTCCGCAATGCGCAGGGCCAGCCCTTCCACGATGGCGGTCTTGCCGACGCCGGGATCGCCGACCAGGATCGGGTTGTTCTGGCGGCGGCGCATCATCACGTCGATGACCTGCCGGATCTCGCGGTCGCGCCCGATCACCGGGTCGATCTTCCCGGCCTTGGCCTGGGCGGTGAGGTCCAGGCTGTACTGGTCCAGCATGCTCCGCCCGTCCGACGCTGCGGCGCTGGCGGGAGCGGCGGCGGGGGCATCGGACGCGGCGGTGGACGGCCCGCCCTCCTTCAGGACGCGCACCAGTTCCGGCAGGTCGGACGCGGTGCGCTCGCGCGGCAGGGCGAGCAGGGAGGGGGCGGATTCGGTGACCACCGCCCGCACGGAATCGCAGGCGACCGATGCCCAGAGGATGGCCGGCAGGAGGATCTGCGGGCTGTCCAGGTGGGTGACGGAGATCAGCAGCGCCGTCTCCAGCATCTCCGGCACGCGGGGGGAGAAGGCCGGGGTGCGGCTGTTGCCGCGGCGGATGCGGTCGAGCGCCGCTTCAAGCTCGGTCTCCAGGCGGCCCGCCTCGACGCCGTAATGGCGCAGGATGCCGGCGACGGTGGCGTCCTTCAGCCGCAGCAAGGCGAGCAGCACATGCTCCGCCTCCACGTCGTAATGGGTCTGCGACACGCACAGAGCGGCGGAGCGCTCCAGCACCTTGCGGCCGTCGCGGTCGAGCTTTCCGATGAGGGACTTGATGTCGGCGGTCACAGGACGGCTCCCTGGGATGACGTTGCGGGCGGGGCGGGGTCGAGGGTCAGGCGCCCGTCCTTCAGGCTCGGGCGGCCCGGCGCCCGCAGCCAGGAAGTCCAGCCGAGGCGGCTGCCTTCCTGCGGCTTGGTGGACAGGCGTGTCGGCGGCACCTTGGCGGCTTCCAGCACCAGCACGATGCGGAAGTCCATCCCGTCGCCGGTGTGGAAGCGGGCGAGCGCGCAGAGCGTGCGGTGGTGCCGCCCATCGGGCAGGAACTCGCGGTAGCGCTCCAGGCTGTCCAGCGTCAGTTCGATGGCGTAGCAGCTCTGCTGGTCCCAGACGCGACGGCCCAGCACCACCGTGCGGCCCAGGCTGTTGTTGCGCGCGCCGAGGCCGCCCCCGATCCGGGTCCGGCTCTCCTCGTCCAGCGGCAGCCAGCGCCCGACGAAGCTGTGCACCCGTACCTTCACCCGGAACACGGAGCCCAGGATCGCCTCCAGCCCCGCTGAGGAGCGCCTCCGGTTGCCGAGGATGCCGGAAAAGGCCAGCAGCATCCGGTCCGGCGTGCCGGGCAGGCGCTGCTCCAGGCCGTGCGTGCCGATGCCGGCCAGCGCGCGCAGCACGCGGGCCATCAGCGTCCGTTCCGGGTCGCGCTCCAGCAGGGGCAGGCTGCCCTGGCGGGTGCGGTAGAAGATCGACATCAGGCGGTGGTTGAAGATGTCGTAGAAGGCCTTGCCCGCCGTGTCGCGCCGTGCCGCTCGCTCCACCAGCAATTCGGTGGCGACGTAGGGCAGGGGGCCGTTGAACCCGGCCACGCCCAGCACGGGGGAGCGCACCACCCCGCGCCCGTCGGGCGTCCGCCGCGCCTCCACCACGTCGCTGGCCGGAAAGACGAAGCTGGGGTCGTGCTCGATGCGGACGGCCTCATGCTCCGGGTCGATGCCGGTTCCGAGCGGAGCGAAGCCGGGGGCGGCGCGCTCCAGCAGGGCGATGGCCTGCAAGAGGTCGAAGCCCCAGGGCTCGGCCTCCAGCCGGTCGATCAGGGCGGGGGCGTTAAGGGAGCGGTCCGTCACAGGACCGGCTGGCTGCCGGCAAGGCGCGACCATGCCTTCCACACCCCTTCCCGTTGCACCGAGCGCAGCCGAAGCTGGACGAAGGCGTTCACGTTGACGTAGAGCCCCAGGAAGCGGCTGAGCACCCCGCCGAAGACCAGCGGGCTGGCTCCGACGAAGTTCCGCTCGTCCAGGTCCACCGTCACCTCCAGCCCGCGCACGAAGCCGCGCCACGCGTCCTGGCCCATGCGGTGCAGAACCGGGCGGGAGGACAGGCCCTGCACGCCGCGGATCTGGTGCTGGGCGGACGGGTCTTCCGGCGCGTGCAGCAGCAGGATGGATTGGAGGGCGCGCAGCCCTTCCGCGTCGGCGGTCAGGCTGAGATGGTTGACCGACAGGTGGGAGATCAGCTTCCAGGCCGACGAGCCGCCCGCCGGGGCCGGGCGTCCGGGCGTCGGCTTGTGCAGGCAGCGGATGGTGGCGATGGGGGCCGCCTCCTCGATCATCAGCGCGGCCCCCGCCGGGACCTGCTCCGCCAGCGCCCGGTTGGTGCACAGCGTACGGACCAGAAGCGTTTCGTCCGCCGGGTCGGTCGGCGTCAGGTCGAGGTGGTGCAGGCTGAGATGCATGTCGGTGCCCGGCACGTCCTCCCGCTGGGTCGGCTCGCGCGCGGCCAGCCAGAAACCGCGCGGCTCGGCCTCGGCCTCCGCATGCTGGTGCGAGAAGAGGGGGACGTAGCGATGGTGCATCCCGTCGCCGTCGCGCAGGCCGCTGACCTCCAGGATGGAATGGACCTCGGTCGTCCGCTCGCGCAGGGCGTCGGGAACGACGCGGTATGCGGTGCGCCGGTGGTTCAGCCGGATCGGCTCGGCGGTGCGGGTGAACAGGTTGACGATGGGCGTGCAGCCCAGAACGAAGCTGTCCTTGCGCAGGGTCAGCCGGTTCGGCAGCGGGCGCGACAGCGCGATCAGAACGTCCACGACCTCTCCCGACAGCCGCCCCTGGGGAAGCGGCAGATCGTAGAAGTCGAACTTCTGCGGAAACTCGAAATACTCCTGCAACAGGCCGTAGGCGGGCTGGGCGTGTTTGGGGTGGGGCAGCACCGTCTCGTCCGGGCCGAATCCCACGGGGGCGATCAGGTTGTCGCCGCGCAGCCGCACCGGCGGCTTGCCGGGCATGGCATAGGCGATCTCCACCACGCCGCACAGGAACAACTCGTGCAGGGCGGAGGTGAGGATCGTCTCCCCGTTGATGAACAGCCGCAGCCGGTCGATGGGCAGGTTTTCGAAGGACTGGTTGCGCGTCTCCAGCCGCAGGCGCAGCACCGACGCCGTGGCGGCGCCGTCGAAGACATCGTAGCGGTCCGCCGGCTCCACCGCGGCGTCGGTCACGGCGACCGGCCAGAGCGTGACGTCGTAGGCGGTGCGGAAGCGGCAGCGGATGTTGTCCTCCGCCACGGCGTGAAGCGCGGTGCCACGCGGCACGCGGAAGCCGCCGGTCAGCCGCCCCTCGCCCGGCACCGGCTCCATCCGCGCGATGCCCATGGCGGGGATGGGGGCGACCATCTGCGGGTGCAGGATGCCCAGCAGCGCCTCGGAAAAGCGCGGGAATTCGCGCTCCAGATTCAGTTGCAGGCGCCCGGACAGGAAGGCGAAGGATTCGATCAGCCGCTCGACGTTCGGGTCTGCGGCCTGATCCGGCCCCAGCGCCAGCCGGCGCGCGATCTTGGGATAGCTGCGCGCGAAGGCTTCCCCCGCCCGGCGGACGTACAGAAGCTCGCGTTCGTAATGGTCGAGGAGATCCTCGCGCCGCATGCCGGTGCGTCCTTATCAGTCGGACTGGACCGGGCCGCGCAGGCCCACGTCGAACTCCAGCCGTTCGGTGACGGTGCCCGCCACCACCTCGCCGGAAATGCTGGCGGCCATGGTGCCGCGTCCGGTCCCGGCACTGACCGTCACGCGCGGGCGCTTCAGCCGCGGTTCGAAATCGATGATGGCCTGTCGCACCATCCGCTCCACCAGACGGCGGTCGGCGTCGGAGGCGGCGTCCAGGTGCGTGATGTCGGACAGGCCGTAGTCCAGCGCCGTGCCGCCCAGGTCCGGACGGCGGACGCCCGTGCTGCGGCTGTCCAGGATGCGCGCGATCTCGCGCCGGATGGACGCCTTCAGGTCGGGCATGGAAAGGACGGTGGCGGACGGTTCGTCCCCCTCGGGGCGGTCCGGCTCGAAGTCGATCAGCCGTTCGAACAGCAGCGACCGTCCGCCGGTCATGGTCTTGGGCTGGGTCATCGCCGTGTCCGTTGGGGGTGGGGGCGCTTCAGTTCCTTCTCCCCTCTGGGGAGAAGGTTAGGATGAGGGGGTTGCGCATGGCGGAATGTCCGGCAAAAGCGCAACCCCCTCACCCGGCCCTTCGGGCCACCCTCTACCCAGAGGGGAGAGGGACAGTTCCAGCCTCAGCTGTCGGTCACCGTGCCCTTCAGCAGGTTGAACTTCACGCCGCCGCCGCCTTCGTGCTTCTGGTCCTCGGTGTAGCGCTTGTAGGTCCAGTAGATTTCGGTGGCGTTGATTTCGATGGTCTCGGTCGTATCGCCCTCGTTGACGCTCAGGCTGTGCTTGGCGATCAGCGGGTTGGTCAGCTCGATCGTCAGGAACTCGCCCCACTGGTGGGTGTCGCCGATCGGCTTGAGGCAGTGGATGGTCCACTGCTTCTTCGCCGTGTCCGAGTTGGCCGAGCGCAGCAGCAGGGAGATCAGCTTGGGCGAAGCCCGGTCCCACTTGCGCTCCAGCGTGATGTTCTCGACCTTCGGGGTGTGGACCGTGCGGCGGGCGTTGGTCGACACCTCCATTTCCACAGACATGTCCTGCGACAGGGATTCGCACAGGATCTTGTCCTTGAACACCTTGCCCCCGGCGATCTCCACCGAGGACTCCCCCGCGACGTTGGGGATATCGAGAATGATCATAGACATGCGGAATTACTCCGGACGATGCGTTCGGGGGAGGGGATCAGGCTTCCGGCGCCGGCAGTTCGGCGACCATGCGGATGGAGGCCGACAGCTCTTCAAGCTGGAAATGCGGGCGCAGGAAGATGTTGGCGCGGTAGACGCCCGGACGGCCCGGCACGTCGTAGACGTCGATGCGGGCCTCGCGCAGCGGGAAACGGGCCTTCGTGCCCTGCGACGCCTCGTCGTCCAGCAGGACGTAGTTGGCGATCCAGGTGTTCAGGTAGTCCGTGATGTTGTTGCGCGTCAGGAAGGCGCCGATCTTGTCGCGCAGCATCACCTTCAGGTAATGGGCGAAGCGCGACGACACCAGCATGTACGGCAGCATCGCGGAGATGCGGGCGTTCGCGTTGGCCTCGTCGGTGTTGTAGACCTTCGGCTTGTTCGTGGTCTGGCCGCTGAAGAAGGCCGCGTAATCGGTGTTCTTGCAGTGGACCAGCGAGATGAAGCCGAGGTCGTTCAGCTCCTTCTCGCGGCGGTCGGTGATGGCGATCTCGGTCGGACACTTCAGGGCGATGTCGCCCTCGTCCGTCTTGAAGGTGTGGCTGGGCAGCCCTTCCACCTTGCCGCCGCCTTCGACGCCGCGGATGGCCGCGGTCCAGCCGTGCTTGGCGAAGCTGTCGGTGATGCGCGCGGCCAGCGCCCAGGAGGCGTTGCCCCACAGATACTTGGAATGATCGCGCCCGTCGGTGTCCTCGACGAAGTTCATGCCCTCGACCGGCACGGTGTTCGGGCCGTAGGGCAGGCGCATCAGGACGTGCGGCATGGTCAGCGAGACGTAGCGGGAATCCTCCGACGAGCGGAAGGACCGCCACTTCACCATCTCCGCCGTCTCGAAGATCTTCGACAGGTCGCGCGGGGCGCCCAACTCGGCGAAGCTCTCCATGTCGAACATCGCCGGGGACACGGCGCTGATGAAGGGGGCGTGGGCCGCCGCGGCGAGGTTGGACATCTTCTCCAGCAGGGAGATGTCCTGCGGATGGCGCCCGAACTCGTAATCGCCGACCAGCATGCTGTAGGGCGTGCCGCCCAGCGTGCCGTACTCGGCCTCGTAGACCATCTTGAACATGGCGCTCTGGTCGAACTCGACCGCGCTGTCCAGGTCCTTCTGGAGATCCTTGCGGGAGACGTTGAGGACGCGCAGCTTCAGCGTCGTCGAGGTCTCGGTGTTCATGACGAGGTAGTGCAGGCCGCGCCACGTCGCTTCCAGCTTCTGGAAGTCGGGGTGGTGCATGACCTCGTTCAGCTGGTCGCTGATGAGTTCGTCGATCTGCGCGATGCGCTGGTTGATCGCCTCGACCACATCGACGGCGGAGGCATCGCCGGTCTCGGCGAGGACCTGATCGACGAATTCGGTCAGAAGGTCGCGGGCGTAGGGCCGTTGGCCCTCCTCGCGCGCCATTTTGCCTTCGACCATCATGCGGTCGAGCAGGGACAGACTGGCGGCGCTCTCAACGGACGTTTCCGTGCTCACCTGTTCGCTCCGTGAAGGGGGTTCTGGTTGGGCTTGCCGGGACGGGAGATCAGGCGGGTTCGCCCGCGGGCTCGCCGGCCGCCGGGCCGAGGAGCTTCTTCAGTTCGTCCTGCTGCTCGGTGCTGGTGATGACGTCGTTCAGCAGGCCGTTCAGCTCGTCGTTGCCGTCCAGCTTGGCCAGCAGGTCCGACAGCTTCTGGCGGGCTTCGAACAGGCGGCTCAGCGTCGGCACCTGCTTCAGCACCTCCACCGGCTGGAAGTCGTCCATGTGGCGCAAGTTCAGCAGGATGTTCAGCTTGCCGCCGTCCTCCTGGAGCTTGTTGTCCACCTGGAAGGCGAGGCGCGGTGCCGCGGCGGCCATCACGTCGTTGAAGTTGTCGCGGTCGATCTCGACGAACTTGCGCTCCTTCAGCTTGGGAAGGGGCTTCTCCGGCTTGCCGCTGAGGTCGGCCAGGATGCCGACCAGGAAGGGCAGCTCCTTCATCTCCTGGGCGCCGCCGGTGTGGACCTCGTAGGTGAGCTTCACCCGCGGCGGGCGGACGCGCTCCAGCTTCTTCTGACTGCTTTCGCTCATATCTGACGACCTCATAGGGTTGTGCGCGTCGCGCGCCGGCTGTCGAGCTTTGCCATCATTCGAAAGGCACCCCCGCGGAGGCCAGCCGAGATGGACCCCAATTGGACGACATCGCCCCGGAACACCTCCGTTTCGGAGGGAATGTCCGGTGTACGAAGCATCGCCCCCGCTCAGCTTCTCAGGTGCTGCAACAGAAAGTTGCGGGCCTCCAGCAACTGGCTCATCCGCTCCGCGCTAGACAGCAGGCCGGTGTCGGGGTGGAAGATCGGGGCCAGCGTGCGGAACCGGCTGTTCACCGTCTGCGGGTCCAGGCCCCATTCGTGGGTGAAGCCCAGCACGTAGGTGGCCTGCCAGGGCTTGCGGATCGGCTGGCGCAGCGGGCGGAAGGCCAGCGTTTCCAGCGCCGCCGTCAATTGCTCCAGCCGCACGCGGCAGCGGCTCATCTCCGATTCCACGGCGTTCAACTCGCCCGCGGTGATGAGGTGCGCGCCGTCGTCGCTGCCGATGGTGGCGGCGACCCAGGCGGCCTTGCGGACGGTCGCCGCGTCCAGCGGCGTGTCGTGGCGCACGCGCAGCTTCGGCACGACCCGGATGCGGCGGGTGCCGCCGTTCTTCAGCGTCACGGTGCGGTGGGACACGTCCACCGGTTCGGGGCTGCCGGGATCGGGCAGGTGGGTCAGCGCCTCCGGCCCGACCAGCGTCAGGCAGGAACGGATCAGGGCGGGCACCGTCATGCCGCGCGCCGCCGCCGCGGATTCCACGGCGGACAGAAGGGCATGCTGACAGGGTGCGGTGATGGTGGGCAAAGGGCCTCCGGGTACGCACGGCGGTAAGGCCCCGCAAGGTGTGCGATGGCGCGCCGCCGCGGAACGCCTTGTTGGTCCACTCCCGGAGTCACGCCGCGGAACTGCGTCCGTTGCGGAGCGAAGGCGTCAGCCGCCGTCCCCGCGAAGCCGGTCCAGCACGGCGCGGATGTCGGTTTCCAGCGCCCGGACGCGGCGGCGGTGCCGTTCCTCCCGGCGGGCGGCCTCCCGCGCTTCGCCGCGCAGCCGGTCCACCTCCTCGACCAGCGAGGGGGCGACGGTGCCGCGGTCCGTGTAGAACAGCCCGACCTGGATGACGTCGTAGAGTGAGGTCCCGGCGGGCATCAGCCGCTCAAGGGCGGAGAGGGCGGCCAGCCGTTCGCCGGGGGAGTCGCTGCGCAGGCGGGCGAGGATGGCGTGCAGCCGGGCGTCCCGGTTCATGACGGAACGCCCATCATAACGGATTGCCGGGGGTGGACCCGGCGTGTCTGGTCGCCACGGTCATGCGGCCCCCTTTCTCTCCGCCGGGGATTATCGCAGGGGCAGGTGGGCGACAAAAGCAGATCAGACCAAGTTGGGCCAATCTGAAAGCGCCGCCCCCGCGGAAAGCCGCTATAGCCGGACGCTGGGAGGCTGGCCATGCTCTACGGTTTCGGGCGTCTGGCGCTTGTGTTGTGGCTGTGCGCCGTGGGCGGGCAGGTGTTTACTTTGTTCGCCTTTCACAACGCGGTGGCCGAGGCGCACACGGCGGAAATCGCGGCACGCGCGTCGGCTCTGGCCAGCCGCGTCGCGGCCAGCGCCGCGGAGCGGGCGGCCATCGGCTTTCCGCTTGCCGACCAGAATGATCTGCAACGGCTGATCGATATGGCCTCCGCCGGCAGCGGGGGTGTGCGCCTTTATGTCGTCGACCCGGGCGGGACCGTGCTTTTCGCGACCGCCCAGGCGGCGGGAACGCCGGTGCCGACGTCTTGGCTGGGTGGGGCCGCCGGGCTGCCGGCGGAGCCTTGGAATCTCGCGGACCGCGACGGCGTGCTGGTCGGCGTGCCGGTGGCCGACGCGCTGGGCAAGCCCTCCGGGGCCGTGCTGGGCCTCGCCCCGCAGCAGGACGCGCGGGTGGAGGTTCTGGCCGCGTTGCGCGAGACGGCAACGGTCACCGCGATCTTCCTGGCCGCCATCGGAATTCTGGCCGTTCTCGGCACGCGGCTTCTGTTGTCGGGAATCTGCCGCTCCGTTCTGGAGCGAACGGCCTTCTACGCCGCCGAGGCGCGGCGGCTTCAGGCGGATGCGCCTGCGGCGGCGGTTGGCCATCCGGCGCTGTCCGCCGTCCTGGACGGGCTGCGCACGGCGGAGGCCGAGGCCGCCCGCATCGACGCGGAGACGCCGCGATGACCCGCGAGGTGATGCGGCCCCCTCAAACTGGTGTGTTGCGGCGCTTCATCCCGTTGATGGCCGTGGTGGTCGTGGTGCCCTGGCTTGCCACCCTGGCGGCGGCGCTGATTGCGGCGGGCGGGCTGGCCGATCGTGGAACGGCTTCCCGCGCGGAGATCGTCGGAACGACCATCGCGCACGACCTGGAGAAGGCGCTGGCGCTCGGCCTGCCGCTCGACCGTATGGCCGGGATGGACGACTATCTGGGAGAGGCGGTGGGGGTCTTTCCGGAGATCGATGTGATCCTGGTGGTGGATGCCGCCGGGCGCCCGCTGTTTCAGAAATCCGACGCGGCGCGCCCAGACCTGTCGGTCCGGCTGGTCCCGGCGGAAACCGACTGGGCCGCGCTGGGGTTGGTGCTGCAACGCTTTCCCATCCGCCAGGGCAGCGCGGCGGCGGGGGAGGTGCTGCTGGGGCGCAACGCCGTGGCGCTGCCGGCCAACGCGCCGCGCATCCTGATCGACTTCGCGGTGGCTCTCAGCATCGCCCTGGCGCTCGGCGGGCTGGCGCTGCGCACCATGCTGAACGCCCAGGTGACGGCGCCGCTGCGGCTGGCGGCGGCTCTGGAGGCCAACCTCTCGCGTTCCGCCTATGACCGCATCGCCCCGCCGGTGGAGCAAAGCCTGATCGGCGGGCTGCTCGCCGAGATGAACCGGGTGGTGACCGGCGTGAACGACCGCTTTGCCCGGCTGCGCAGCTATTTGGCCGAGGTGCGCGATCTCAGCTTCAACAAGGACGCGGCGGGTCAGGTGGCGCCGCTGATCGAGCGGATCGAGCGGCTGGGCCGCTTCTCCCCGGACCGGCTGACCGCGCTGGCCCCGCCGGACGCCGGGTCGCTGCCCTACGCCGCCGCCCTCTGCGCGGGCGTTGTGGCGGCC
>JAEYPE010000230.1 GCA_023411035.1 Pseudomonadota bacterium | reverse complement strand
TGTCGCGCACCAGGTCACGCGCCTTGCTCAAGAGCTCTATGGCACGGGGCGCTAGAGGCACTACGTGCAGACGGCCGGACTTCATCCGTTCAGCCGGAATGGTCCAGAGCTTCGCGTGCAGATCAATTTCCGACCACCGGGCCCCGCGCATCTCACCGGAGCGGGCAGCGGTCAGGATCAGGAATTCCAGCCCCAGCTTGACCACAGGCCCGGTTTGATCGGTCTCTTGCAGCCTGGATAGGAAGGCTGGAACGTCGGCGAAGGGCAGGGCCGCGTAATGCTCCACCGCGTCCTTCTGTTTCGGCAGTCCTTTGGTGACGCCGCGCACCGGGTTCTCGCCCTCCCGGTAGCCCTTGGCTGTCGCCCAATCGAGGATGGTACCGATTCGTTGGCGCACGCGCCGGGCCGTTTCCGGCTTCTCCAGCCAGATCGGTAGGAGCACGTCGCGCACCTCAGGCGTTCCAATGCGGTCCACCGGCAGCGCGCCCAGGAGGGGAAAGGCGTGCGTTTCAAGCGTGGTGAGCCACTGTTCCGCGTGCTTGTCGTTTCTCCATCCCGGTTTGTGTTCTTTATGACAGGACCGCGCGGCCTCCTCAAAGGCCGGTACCACCCGCCGTGCACCGCGGCGCTCGGCCAGCGGGTCGCCCCCGGCTCGCGCCGTCTTGCGCATCTGAAGCGCCAGCTCGCGCGCTTCGGCCAGCGATACCAGCGAGGCGGATCCAAGGCCGATGTCGCGGCGCTTGCCATGCACAGTGAGGCGGAGAAGCCAGCGGCGGGCGCCGGACTCATCCACCTCCAGATAGAGACCGTTGCCGTCGGCGTGGCGGCCGGGCTTGCGGGTGCGTACCGTTGCTGCGGTCAGGGCCTTTTCTGGGTGGCGTCCGGGGCGCTTGGGCATGAAGTGTCCTTGAACGGCGCACCCCGCTTTCGGGGGCGAGGGAACCGAAATGTTCAGCCCCACGTTCTACCCCACAAAAATTTTCGGGTATAGGTGGAAATTGGTGGATGGTATCGGACAACCGGTCTCCACAAATTCAGCGATAACAGACAGTTAGCGGATGGTGGTGGACACTCATGGATGCTATTTCTACTCCCATCCCCTCCGCCACCTCCTTTCAAATCAAATGCTTAGCTGGCTGATTTGGCGGTATCCCAGGGCTGCAACCCAGGAGAAACCGTTGTAGGTGTGCCAGCATCCGTGACACCTTCCCCGCACTCCGTAGAGCCCGCCGTGCCGGCCCCTCGGGGAATTCCCACCATCCTTGTGTCCATCGCCTGCCGAGGCTCGGCTTCTCAGGGCAGAAAGGTCATGTGCGGATTGGACGGCCCAGGTTCATAAGCCGTTTTGTGGGCTTTGGGGGCGTCGGGGAGTCGGAGAAATCGGGCAGGCTCGGGGCGCGGCTGAGGACCTTGCGGAGCATGGCGCTGGTCGCTTCCAGATCTTCGATCACCGTGTTGGACACGCGGCCCGCATAGTGCGGGCGCTCCAGCTTGACGCGCATCTCTTCGATGATCTTCAGTTCCGGTTCGAACAGCTCGCGTGCGCCGATGGGAAGCGCCTGGTCGTCCCGCATCCGTTCGAAATAATTCCGCGTGGCGCGGGCCAGCAGGCCGGTCAGCAGAAGGTCGATCCGCTCGAATTCCGTGCGGAGGTCGCCCAGCTTTGCTGTGCTCAAGGTCGTCAGGCGCTCCTCCGTCAGGGCGACGAGGGCGCGCACCTCCTCCACCTTCCGGCGGAAGCCCAGGAAAGAGGAAAAACGGTCCTCCTGAATGTCGCGTTGCGCGCGTGCACCCAGAGCGACCGCCTCGCCGGCTTGCTGCTCGATGGCCGACAGCACTTCCTCGATCGCTCTGCGACCGGCATCCTGTCCCAAGCCCATCGCCCTGCCGCTTCTCCCCGTGGGCTGACGCCCACCCGGTCCGTTCCGAGTCGGCTTCGAGGATGCGTGAAAAAATTTAAGAAATGTCTGATCCGTCGCGCATGTCGAGAATTACGGGCGTGTGATCGGATGCTTTTTCCGCACCGCGTGGACGGCGGTCGATGCGGCAGTCCAGCAGACGGTCGGCGGCCTGCGGGGACAGCAGGAAATGGTCGATGCGCAAACCCCGGTCCCGCGGCCAGCAGCCCGCCTGGTAATCCCAGAAGCTGTAGGCGTGGTCATCGTCGTGAAGGGCGCGGTAGGCCTCGGTCAGGCCCAGATTCAGCAGGGCACGGAACTTCGCCCGCGATTCGGGCTGAAACAGGGCGTCGCCCGCGAAGGCCACGGGGTCGAAGACGTCGCGCGGTTCCGGGATGATGTTGTAGTCGCCGCCCAGCACGAAGGGTACTTCCTGCGCCAGAAGGCCGCGGGCGTGGGCGTGCAGGCGGTCCATCCAGCGGAGCTTGTAGGCGAATTTCTCCGTCCCGATGGGGTTGCCGTTGGGCAGGTAGAGCGAGGCGATGCGAACGCCCCCCACCGTCGCCTCGACGTAGCGGGCCTGCTCGTCCTCCGGCTCGCCCGGCAGGCGGGTCAGCACATCCTCGTGCGGCGCCTTGGAGAGGAACGCCACGCCGTTGTAGGACTTCTGCCCCACCGGCGTGACGTGATAGCCGAGATCCTCGAAGGCCGCGCGGGGGAAGGCCGCGGTCTCGCACTTGATTTCCTGCAGCAGCGCGACGTCCGGGGACTCCGCGCGCAGCCAGTCGGTGATCAGCGGAAGGCGGGCCTTCGCCGAATTGACGTTCCAGGTGGCGATCTTCACGTCGGTTTCTTCTTATTCGGCAAAGGCCAGGGGCAGGGAAGGCTGATCAGGCGGCGAAGGAGTTGCCGCAGCCGCAGGACGCCGTGGCGTTCGGATTCCTGATCTGGAAGGCGGCGCCCATCAGGTCCTCCACGTAATCCAGCGTGGCGCCGGCCAGCAGGTCCAGCGAGCAGTCGTCGGTCACCACCTTCACGCCGTTCCTTTCGAACACATGGTCGTCGTCGTTCGCCGTGGCGTCGAAGGCGAAGCCGTACTGGAAGCCGGAGCAGCCGCCGCCCGAGACGGTCAGGCGCAGCATCAGAGCGGGGTTGCCCTCATGCTCGATCAGGAAGGCGACGCGCCTGGCGGCGCTGTCGGACACGGTGAGAACGCGCTCACCCTCTTGCGCGGCGGCGGGAAGAGCGGTGTCGGGCATGGGACGGACCTCGAAGTTTCGCAGGCGGGGTTTCGCGGAACAGACGACACAATGACGAATGTAAGGGTGCGCCCACCTTTCGTCAAAGACCTGTCCGGCCATTTCATGCCTGATCCGCGGTTTGCCAGGGGTTCGTCCCCGGATGTCTCCGCCTTCGCCGTTGCACAGGGCGGTTTGCGTCGGTAGTGTCCGCGCCATGACGGAGGACTTCTTCCAGGATCGCCCGGCGCCCTATGGCTGCGACCCCGCACAGACGCGCGGGCGGCTGTTCCCGGAGCCGGAAAGCCCGACGCGCTCGTGCTTCCAGCGCGACCGCGACCGCATCGTGCATTCCGGCGCCTTCCGCAAGTTGAAATACAAGACGCAGGTTTTCGTCTATCACGAGGGCGACTATTTCCGGACGCGCCTGACCCACAGCCTGGAGGTGGCGCAGATCGCCCGCTCCATCAGCCGCGCGCTGGGTCTGAACGAGGATCTGGCGGAGGCGGTCGCCCTTGCCCACGATCTGGGGCACACCCCCTTCGGCCATGCCGGAGAGGATGCGCTGAACGCCTGCATGGCGCCCTATGGCGGCTTCGCCCACAACGACCAGACGCTGCGCATCCTGACGATGCTGGAGCGGCGCTACGCCGATTTCGACGGGCTGAACCTGACCTGGGAAGCGCTGGAGGGCGTGGTCAAGCACAATGGCCCGCTGCTGCCGCTCGCTGAAGGCGGCCGGCTGCCGACGACGCTGGCCGCCTTCCAGGAGCGGTGCGACCTGGAGCTTCACACCAATCCGGGTGCGGAGGCGCAGGTGGCGGCTCTGGCCGACGACATCGCCTACAACAACCACGACATCGACGACGGCCTGCGCGCCGGCCTGTTCACCGTGGAGGAGGTGGCGGAACTGCCGCTGGTCGGCCCGGTGGTACGGCAGGTCTGCGACCGCTATCCGGGGCTGGAGCGGTCCCGCCTGATCCACGAGACGATCCGGCGGATGATCAACAACATGATCACAGACCTGCTGGCCGAGACGCGGCTGCGGCTGGACCGTCACCGCCCGGGCAGCGCTTCGGAGGTTCGCGCCCTGCCGGAACCGGTCGTCAGCTTCTCCGCCGCGATGTTCGAGGCGCAGCGCCCCTTGCGCGCCTTCCTGAAACAGCGCATGTACCGGCATTACCGGGTCAACCGGGAAATGAGCAAGTGCAAGCGGGTGGTCACCGCCCTGTTCGACCTGTTCATGGCCGAACCGAACACCCTGCCCACCCAATGGCAGGCGGACGCCGCCGCGCAGGGAGGGTATGGGGACCGGACGGTGCTGGCGCGGCTGGTGGCCGACTACATCGCCGGGATGACCGACCGCTACGCGCTGGCCGAATACGCCCGCCTGTTCGACATGGACGCCCAGACCTGAAAACGACCCAGATCTGAAAACGGCAATGACCTAACGCAAGAACTGAAACGATGAACATCTTCAAGGTCTTCGAGAACGACATCCGCAAGCTGCTGGACGAGCTGGCCGCGGAGGGCCACATCCCGGCGGGGCTCGACACCGCGCGCCTGACGGTGGAGCCGCCGCGCGAAGCGGCACACGGCGACCTGTCGACCAACGCGGCGATGATCCTGGCCAAGCCGGCGGGCAAGCCGCCCCGCGCGCTGGCCGAGCTGCTGGTGGCGAAGCTGAAGACCCGCCCCGACGTGGCGAGCGCCGAGATCGCCGGTCCCGGCTTCGTGAACCTGCGCCTGTCCGCCGACGTCTGGCGCGACCGCATCCGCGATGTGCTGACCGCCGGCACCGCCTATGGCGACAGCACGCTGGGCGCCAGGCGTCCGGTGAACGTCGAGTATGTGTCGGCCAACCCCACCGGCCCGCTGCACGCGGCCCATGGCCGCGGCGCCGTGTTCGGCGACGCACTGGCCGCGCTGCTGGAGAAGGCCGGCTACGCCGTCGCTCGCGAGTACTACATCAACGATGCCGGTGCCCAGGTGGACGTGCTGGGCCGCTCCACCTTCCTGCGCTACCGCGAGGCGCTGGGCCAGGACATCGGGGAAATCCCGGCGGGCCTCTATCCCGGCGAGTATCTGAAGGAGGTCGGGCAGGCCCTGGCGGAGCGCGACGGCGACAAGTGGGCCGGCGCCGACGAGTCCGAATGGCTGCCGGCCTGCCGCGACTTCGCCATCGCCAAGATCATGGAATGGATCAAGGAGGACCTGGGCGTCCTCGGCGTCCATATGGACGTCTACAGCTCCGAACGCGCGCTGGTGAAGGCCGGGGCGGTGGACATGGCGCTGAAGACGCTGGAGGACCGCGGCCTGATCTATGTCGGCGTGCTGGAGCCCCCGAAGGGCAAGAAGCCCGACGACTGGGAGCCGCGCCCCCAGACCCTGTTCAAGTCCACGGACTTCGGCGACGACGTCGACCGCCCGCTGAAGAAGTCGGACGGGTCCTTCACCTACTTCGCCAACGACATCGCCTATCACTTCGACAAGCACCGCCGCGGCTTCGACACGCAGATCGACGTGTGGGGCGCGGACCATGGCGGCTACGTCAAGCGCATGCAGGCGGCGACCAAGGCCATCACCGAAGGCAAGGCGTCGCTGGACGTGAAGCTGTGCCAGCTCGTCCACCTGATGAAGAACGGCGAGCCGGTGAAAATGTCCAAGCGCGCCGGCACCTTCGTGACGCTGCGCGACGTGATCGAGGAGGTGGGCAAGGACGTCGTCCGCTTCATCATGCTGACCCGCCGCAACGACCAGACGCTGGAGTTCGACTTCGCCAAGGTCGTGGAGCAGTCCAAGGACAACCCCGTCTTCTACGTGCAGTACGCCCACGCCCGGTGCCGTTCGGTGCTGCGCCATGCGGCCACGGCCATACCGGGGGCGGACCTCTCGCTGGCCGCGCTGGCCGCGAAGGCCAACCTTGCCCGCCTCGACAACGAGGAGGAGATGGCGCTCGCCAAGCGCATGGCGACCTGGCCGCGCATGGTGGAATCCGCCGCGGAGGCGCACGAGCCGCACCGCGTGGCCTTCTACCTGTACGACCTTGCCAGCGACTTCCACGCGCTGTGGAACAAGGGCCGCGACGACACGTCCCTGCGCTTCCTGATCGACGGCGACGAGGAGGTGACGGTGGCCCGTCTGGCGCTGGTCAGCGCGGTCGCCACGGTGATCGCGTCCGGCCTTGCCGTGATGGGCGTGGAGCCGGTTGAGGAAATGCGGTCATGAGGTATGAGGGCGATGTCAACTACGCCAGCGATCCCTACGGCACACCGCCGCAACGGGGAGGTCGGCGCGGTCTGCTCGGCCTCGGGCTGGCCGTGGTCGGCATCGTGGCCTTTGCCGGCGCGATCGTGGTCGTCTACAGCGGCGGAAGCCGCGGCACGCCGGACGGCGCGCCGCCCCTGCTGATGGCCGACACCGCGCCGACCAAATCCCGCCCGGAACAGCCCGGCGGCATGGAAGTGCCGCACCAGGACAAGCTGGTCTACGAGCGGCTGAACGACCGCGGATCGAAGACGCAGATCGAGCGGCTGCTGCCCCCGCCGGAGGAGCCGCTGCCGCGGCCCGTCGTGGCCCCCCAGGTGCCGCCGGCGCCGACCCTGCCGGAAGCGCCGACGGTCGCCCAGCTTCCGCCGCCCCCGCCGGGCTCCACCACCACGGTCCCGCGCCTTCCGGGGGAGGGGACGGTCGCACCGCCGCCGCCCGCCGTGGCCGCGCCTCCCGCGCCGGCCCCGGCTCCGGTGGCGAAAGTTCCGCCACCCGTGGCGAAGCCGGCGCCGGCTCCGACGCAAGCACAGAGCCAGCCCCAGACGCCCTCCGCGGCGCCCGCCAAGCCCCAGCCGGCCCCACCGGTTCAGGC
>JAEYPE010000206.1 GCA_023411035.1 Pseudomonadota bacterium | reverse complement strand
CGATGGTTTCCTTTGGCGTGCTTTGCCGCATGGTTGGTTGGGAGAGTGACAGGATGACGGTTGACGGCTCGGCTCGCACCATGAGTTTCGGCTCCCTCTATCGCCATGGGATGGCTCGGGTCGCGGCCTGCACGACGGCTTGCACGATCGCGGACCCCATGGCGAACGCCGGCACCGTCCTGGAGAGCCTGCGGAATTGCCACGACCAGGCGGTCGCCGTCGCGCTGTTTCCCGAGCTGGCGCTGTCCGGCTACGCGATCGACGACCTGTTTCTCCAGGATTGTCTTCTCGATGAGGTGGAACGCGCCATCCTCCATCTCGTGGAGCGGTCGCGCGGCCTGATGCCGCTGGTCCTCGTCGGCGCACCGCTGCGGCATGCCGGACGCCTCTACAACACGGCGGTCGCGGTGCATCGCGGCCGGCTGCTGGGCGTGGTGCCGAAGGTCCATCTTCCCAACTACCGGGAATTCTACGAGCGGCGTCATTTCGCGTCCGGCGCCGGCACGGAGGGGGGCGAGATCCGCATCGGCCCGCACACCGCCCCCTTCGGCCCCGACCTTCTGTTCGAGGCCGAGGACCTGCCGGGGTTGGTGGTCCATGCCGAGATCTGCGAGGATCTCTGGGTCGCGGTTCCGCCCAGTTCCGAAGCGGCGCTGGCGGGCGCCACGGTGCTGGCGAACCTGTCGGCCAGCAACATCACCATCGGCAAGGCGGACACCCGCCGGCTGCTGTGCAAAGCCCAATCCGCGCGCTGCATCGCGGCCTACCTGTATTCCTCCGCCGGTGCGGGCGAGTCGACCACCGATCTGGCCTGGGACGGTCAGGCGTCGATCTTCGAGAACGGCGAAACCCTGGTCGAAACCGAGCGCTTTCCCCAGGGCGCCCAGATGGCGGTTGCGGACATCGACCTCGACGTGCTGCGCCAGGAACGGCTGCGCATGGGCACCTTCGACGACAACCGCCGCCTGCACGGCACGGCCACGGGCCGTTTCCGCCGGGTCCCCTTCTGCGCCGATCCGCCCGGCGGGGATGTGGGGCTGCGCCGGAACGTTCCCCGTTTCCCCTTCGTCCCCGCGGTGCGGGAGCGTCTGGAACTCGACTGTTACGAAGCCTACAACATCCAGGTCGCCGGGCTGGTCCAGCGGCTGCGGGCGACGGGTATGCCGCGCGTGGTGATCGGCGTGTCGGGCGGGCTGGATTCCACCCACGCCCTGATCGTCGCCGCCCGCGCCATGGATCTGCTCGACCGGCCGCGCACCGACATTCTCGCCTTCACGATGCCGGGATTCGGCACCAGCGACAAGACCAAGGGCAACGCCCTGCGGCTGATGCGCTCGCTGGGCGTGTCGCACCACGAACTCGACATCCGCCCTGCCGCCAACCAGATGCTGAAGGACATGGGGCATCCCTACGCCCGCGGCGAGGCGGTCTACGACGTCACCTTCGAGAACGTCCAGGCGGGGCTGCGCACCGATTACCTGTTCCGCCTCGCCAACCAGCGGGGCGGGATCGTGCTGGGAACCGGCGATCTGTCCGAACTGGCGCTGGGCTGGTGCACCTATGGCGTCGGCGATCAGATGGCGCACTACAACGTCAACGCGGGCGTTCCGAAGTCGCTGATCCAGCACCTGATCCGCTGGATCATCGGCTCGCGCCAGTTCCAGGACGAGGTTCTGGACACGCTGGGCGACATCCTGACGACCGAGATTTCGCCCGAGCTGGTTCCGGCGGACAGCGACCGCGCCTTGCAGAGTTCGGAAGCCGTCGTCGGTCCCTACGAACTTCAGGACTTCACGCTGTTCTACACGCTCCGCTATGGCCTTCGCCCGTCGAAGATCGCGTTCCTCGCCCTGCACGCCTGGTCCGATGCGGAGCGTGGCGATTGGCCGGCAGGCTATCCGCTGGAGAAGCGCAGTTCCTATGGTCTGCCGGAAATCCGTTCCTGGATGCGCGTCTTCATCCAGCGATTCTTCGGCTTCAGCCAGTTCAAGCGCTCCGCCATGCCCAACGGGCCGAAGGTGACGGCGGGCGGTTCCCTGTCGCCGCGCGGCGACTGGCGCGCCCCGTCCGACGGCAACGCGCGCATCTGGCTGGAGGAACTGGAACGCGAGGTGCCGAAGGAATAGCGGCCTTGGCGGCCCTCGCACAGGAACTTGTTTGCTTGGCGAATCTTCCAGACTTTCCCAAAAATTGGGCATCCACAAAACCCCGAGCGACTCATGGGCCGCCAGGAGAAAATATTTTGCTCATATGAAGACTTTGTTTCGAGGATGAAAGCGTTTTTGTTTGACCAAATAGCCCAAGGATTGTCACAGGAATTCATGCGGTTAATACTAATTTAACCAAGATTTTTATTTTTCCGTTAAGCGCGGCATCTCAACCTCCGGGCCAAGACATTCCCCAGAGTTGCATGAGGTCCGAGATGGCTGCCGAAACTACCGAACTGATGGACGTCACCTTTACGGTGAACGCCTGGGGCGCTCCCGCCGGTGGAAAGTGGCCACATTTCGTGCTGCGGCTGGATGGGTTGGAAATCGGGCAGGCGACCGTCGCCTCGGCCTCGCTGGGCCGTTACAGCTTCAGCGCCCGCGTTCCGGCGGATCAGGCTCACAAGTTGCAACTTCAATACGACAACGACGGCTCCGTGAACGGGGAGGACCGCAACCTCTTCGTAAAGTCGTTCGAGGTGAACGGGAAACCGATTCTCAGCATCGACCCGCTGGTGACCTACGACACCGGCGACATCGACGGGAAGAACGTCATCGCCGGGCAGACGGAGATGTATTGGCGCGGGGCGCTGAACGTCGATCTGCCCAAGACCATGTTCGCCAGTGTCGATGTCGAGCAGCCGGAGCCCAAGGCGCCGGCCACCATGACGACCGAAATCGTCGTGAATGCCTGGGGCGCCGCCGCGAACGGTACGCCGCCGCATTTCAAGCTTCTGGTGGACGACAAGGTGGTCGGCGACGCCTGGGTCGGCGCGACCAGCCCGACCGGCTACAGCTTCAAGGTCGATGTGGACCCCAACGAGGCCCACAAGATCCAGATCCATTACGACAACGACGTCACCGTCAACGGCCAGGACCGCAACCTGTTCGTCCAGGGCATCACCATCGACGGGCAGGAGATCAAGGCCACCGACCCGCTGGCCTCCTACGACAAGGGGCCGGTGGATGGAAAATTCGTGGTCGCCGGGCAGGAAGGGCTCTTTTGGGGCGGCGCCCTGACCTTCGGCGTGCCGGAGGAGTATTTCGGCGGCCCCTATGACCCTCCCCCACCGCCGCCCCCGCCGGCCAAGCTGACGCCGACGGACATCATCGTCACCGCCTGGGGCCAGTCCGCCGGCGGGGTGGCGCCGCATTTCAAGGTTCTGGTGGACGGCAAGGTCATCGGCGAGGGCCGTGCAACCTCCGGCGACCCGACGCCTTTCACCTTCACGGTCGATCTGGACGCCAAGGAAGCCCACACGATCCAGATCCATTACGACAACGATTCCGTGGTGAACGGGCAGGACCGCAATCTGTTCGTCAAGTCGGTGTCCATCAACGGCCACACCGTGGAGGCCACCGACTCCATCGTCACCTATGACAAAGGGGCGTTGGATGGAAAGGACGTGGTGAAGGGGCAGGAAGCGCTCTACTGGGGCGGTGCGCTGACCGTCGACGCTCCCGCGGAGCTGTTCCAGCCGGCGCCCGAACCGCCTCCGGCACCGCCGACCGGACCGGCCTTCTACGTGGCGGTCAACGGCAAGGACGGTTGGTCCGGCACGCTGGCCGAACCGAACGCCGACGGCACCGACGGTCCCTTCGCCACGCTGGAGCGCGCCCGCGACGCCATGCGGGACAGCGACATCGACACGACCTATGTGCGCGAGGGAACCTACCGCCTGACCAAGACGCTGGAGCTGACCGCCGCCGACAACGGCCACAGCTTCCGCAACTACCCCGGCGAGGCGCCGGTGCTGAACGGGGCGGAGAAGGTCACCAACTTCGTCAGCGAGGGCGACGGAATCTATTCGGCGAAGCTGTCGCAGGCCACCGACCTCGACCTGACCATCGGCGGCGTGCGCCAGACGCTGGCCAGCAAGGGGATCGTCGATGCCGACACCCCCTACACCACCGGCTGGTACTTCGCCGACGCGGCCAGCGAAGGCCCCAGCGGCTGGTCGGTGCGATACCACACCGGCGACATGTCGTCCGGCGACATCGTTGCCGGCATGAAAATCCAGTTGATGGACGCCGAGCGGCTGTCCGACACGCTGACCGAGATCGCCGGCGTCAACGACGCCACCCGGACCATCACGCTGAAGAACGGCGCCTCGCTGCCCTTTGCCGAGGGCACGACCTACAAGCTGCTGAACAACCCGGCCTTCGTCGATCAGGCGGGCGAGTTCGCGTGGCGTGCGTCGGACGGGCATCTGGTGTTCAAGCCGGCCAACCCGGCCACCGTGGAACAGGACGGCGTGGAGGTGGCCCGGCTCGGCACGCTGATCCGCCTGAAAGGCACCAGCGACGTGACCATCGAAGGGCTGGGCTTCACCAACACCACCACTTGGGGCTACGCGCTGGAACTGAAGGGGGCGTCCGGCAACAGCATCGGCAACAACAGCTTCGTCAACGTCGGCACGGCGATCAAGCTGACCGAGGCCTCCTCGCACAATCTGGTCGGCGGCAACACGCTGGACCATCTGGCCGTCAACGGCATCGAACTGGACGGGCGCAGCAACGGCAACTTTATCTACGCCAACGACATTTCCCATGTGGGCGAGGTGCGCAAGGGGGTGGCCGGCATCATCGGCACCGGGGTGGACAACAACCTGATCGCCCACAACGACGTGGATTCCAGCGCACGTTACGGCATCTCGCTGAAGAACTGGGATTCCGGCAACATCAACCTCAACAACGTCATCGAGTACAACCGCGTCACCAACACCAACCTGGAGACGGCGGACGGCGGCGGCATCGAGGTGCTGGGCCGGTCCAGCGTGGACACCGGCACCATCATCCGGGGCAACTGGGTGGAGCATGTCGGCGGGCTGGCGACCAGCAACACCGATCAGTGGCTGTACAATCACAAGGGCTTCGGCATTTATCTGGACGACATGGCCGGCGGCGTCACGGTGACCGGAAATTTCCTGAAGGACACCGGGCTGGCCGGGGTGCACATACACGGCGGCGACAACAACCTCGTCACCAACAACTTTTCCGTCATCGCCAGCAACGCGGAGGAGTTCGTCCGCGTCGGCTGGGCGCCCAAGCACGGCGACCCCGGCCTGCCGCGCAACAACACCATCACCGGCAACGTCGTCAGCGGAACCCTGCCGCTGGATGACTACATGGAGCTGCTGACCGCCGGGAACCCGGTGATCGACGGCAACCTCGTCTACAACGTGCCCCGCTACGGCGACAACGACGTGACGGGCAAGCCGCTGTTCAACAACCCCTATTACGGCGACTATTCATTGCAGGCGAACTCCCCGGCGCTGGCCATGGGCATCCATGACCTGGACTGGGCGATGATCGGCCAGAGCGGTTACACGGCGTCGGACGGCATGCCGCATTTCTGGGACGCATGATCCCCGGCCCGAATGGGGCGAAGGTGGGATCAAAGTCGGGTGGAACCGTGTTTTTCCGGGTATGCCCCCAGGGAAGGAGGTTCCGCCCGTGCTTCCGCATCCGAAAGCCTTGCGGCGGTCCGCCGCGGTCCTTCTGCTCGCCGCGGCGGGGCTGGCGGGGTGCGCCGACCCCGGCGCCGACCTCGCGCTGGCGGCGCAGAGCGCGTTGGTCGGCATGCCCAAGGCAACGCTTCTGTCCTGCGCGGGCGCGCCGCTCCGGCAGGCAACCAGCGGCGGTCTGGATTTTCTCACCTATCAGGCGGGGTCCATCGATTACTACGCCTCGCCGCCGCCGCTGCCGCCGCCGGGTTATCCGTGGGGGTATCCCGGCTGGCGCTATGGCGGGCTCGACTATGATCCCTGGGACCCCTATCCTCCGAGCTCGGTCGATGTGGTGGACAACCGGTGCGAGGCGACGTTCACCCTGAGAAACGGGGTCGTCGAACGGCTCGTCTACCGGGCGTCGTCGCAGGGCGCCTGCGCCGCGATCGTGCAGAACTGCATGGCCCTCGTGCCGCAGAGCGTCCCGCCAAGGGCCACCCCGTCTGGATAGGGCCGGTGGAGGCATCCGCTTTGACCAGGTTGACGAAGACACCGGTACGGTCCGCGCTGCTGGCCCTCTGCGCCCTTACCCTGTGTGCCCCGGCCCTGCTGGCGGGCGGGCCCGCCGGGGCGCAGGACACGCAGGACGAGAGGAAGCTGAAATTCGGGCCGGACGCGGTCCCGCTGACCCAGGACCGCGATTACCTGCGCAGGGCCGAAGCGCCGGACTTCTGGGCGCTGATGCCCTATTACGCGGCCCAGCAGACGGGCAGCGCCTGTTCGGTTGCCAGCGTGGCGATGATGATCAACGCGCTGCGCGGCCTGCCGCCGCTGTCGTCCAGCCGGCTGGTCACCCAGACGCGGGTGCTGAACGAGGTGGACGACGACGGCTGGAAGGCGGCCTCCGAGGAGAATGGAGACGGCGTGTCCTTCGGCGACTTCGCCGGGCTGGTGCGGAGGTCGGTGGACGCCTTCGGCCTGGACGCCACGGTGGAAGTCTTCCGGCCGAAGGACACCTCGCCGGAAACGCTGGCCGCGCTGCGGCGCATCCTGGACGAGAACGAACAGGACGATTCCGACATCATTCTGCTGGCCTACGACCAGGGCACGCTGACCGGCGATACCACGGTGGGACACATCGCGCCGCTCGGCGCCTACGACGCGCAAACCCATCGGGTGCTGGTCATGGACGTGGACCGGCTCTGGTACGTGCCCTACTGGTCGAGCGACGTGAAGCTGCTGGAGGCGATGGTGAAGCCCGACCGCTCCGACCCCACCGGCAGCGGCCTGATCCGCGTCCGCCTGAAAGGGCGGAAAGCGGAATAGACGGCCTGATTGATGCTGCATTGCAGCGCGACTCGTTGTCGCATTTCGGTTCGAGGCTTCAACCGAAACCAGGATAATCCTTAACCGACAAACAGTTAATATATGGCGGATTCCGGCGATTCTCGCGCCGTCGTTCCGAGGAAGAAATTTAATTTCGCTTTTTGCTGCCATGCACCCAGGATAATGCTGCGTTGCACAATGTCTGGGTTCGAAGAAAAGCGATAAAAAAACATGTCAGACGAGATTTACGAGCGGGTGCTGTCCAACCCGAAGTTCGCCGAGATGACGGCGAGCCGCGCACGCTTCAGCTGGCGGCTGGCGCTGATCGTCCTGGCGGTCTACTACGCCTTCGTGTTCGCGACGGCGCTGGCGCCCGACCTGCTGGCGCGCCCGCTGGCCGAGGGCATGATCTTCCCGGTCGGGCTGGCTGCCGGCATCGTCATCACCGTCTTCTGCTCGCTGATGACCGGCGTTTACGTGCTGCGCGCCAACAGCCGCTACGACGCGATGAACCGCGACCTGCTGGAAGAGGTGGGCCGATGAGCGCCGCGCGTCTTCTCGCCTCATCCGCCGCCGCGCTGCTGCCGGCGCTGGTGGCCGGGGGTGCCCATGCCGCCGCCATCGACGGCGCGGTGGAGCGCCAGCCGGTCAACGTGACGGCCATCGTCATGTTCCTGCTGTTCGTCGCCGGCACGCTGGGCATCACCTATTGGGCGTCGAAGCGCACCCGTTCGGCGTCGGACTTCTACACCGCGGGCGGCGGGATCAGCGGCTTCCAGAACGGGCTGGCCATCGCGGGCGACTACATGTCGGCGGCGGCCTTCCTCGGCCTGTCGGGTATGGTCTTCGCCAAGGGCTTCGACGGGGTGGTCTACACCATCGGCTTCCTGGTCGGCTGGCCGCTGATGCTGTTCCTGATCGCCGAGCGCCTGCGCAACCTGGGCCGCTTCACCTTCGCCGACGTGGCGTCCTACCGGCTGGGCCAGACGCCGATCCGGTCGCTGGCGGCGGTCGGGTCGCTGACCGTGGTCTGTTTCTACCTGATCGCGCAGATGGTCGGGGCGGGCAAGCTGATCCAGCTCCTGTTCGGCCTGGAATACACCTACGCCGTGGTGATGGTCGGCGTGCTGATGATCCTGTACGTCACCTTCGGCGGCATGCTCGCCACCACCTGGGTGCAGATCATCAAGGCGGTGATGCTGCTGGGCGGCTGCACCGTGCTGGTCGGGCTGGCGCTGGCGCAGTTCGGCTTCAACCCCGAACGGCTGATCCAGCAGGCCGTGTCCGTCCACGCCGCCCACGCCGCCATCCTGCGGCCCAGCGCCGCCATGGCCGATCCGCTCGCCGCGGTGTCGCTCAGCCTCGCGCTGATGTGCGGTCCGGCGGGTCTGCCGCACATCCTGATGCGCTTCTTCACCGTTCCGGACGCGAAGGAAGCGCGCAAGTCGGTCGTCTACGCCACCGGCTTCATCGGCTACTTCTTCATCCTGACGGTGACCATCGGCTTCCTGGCGATCGTGATCGTCGGCACCGACCCGGCCTATCTGGACGCGGCGGGCAAGATCCTGGGCGGCGGCAACATGGCGGCCATCCATCTGTCCAAGGCCATCGGCGGCAACATCTTCCTGGGCTTCATCTCGGCGGTCGCCTTCGCCACCATCCTGGCGGTGGTCGCGGGCCTGACGCTGGCCGGCGCGTCGGCGGTCAGCCATGACCTCTACGCCCGCGTCATCAAGAAGGGCAACGCGACCGAAGCGTCGGAAATGCGCGTCTCGCGCCTCGCCACTCTGGGGCTCGGCGTCATCGCCATCACGCTGGGCCTGCTGTTCGAGAACCAGAACATCGCCTTCATGGTGGGTCTGGCCTTCGGTCTGGCCGCGTCGGTGAACTTCCCGGTGCTGATCCTGTCGATCTTCTGGAAGGGCCTGACCACGCGCGGCGCCTTCATCGGCGGCTTCGCCGGTCTGGTGAGCTGCGTCGCCTTCGTGGTGCTGGGGCCGACCGTGTGGGTCAGCGTCTTCAAGTTCCCCGCGCCGATCTTCCCCTACGAGCATCCCGCGCTGTTCTCGATGGTCATCGCCTTCGCGACGACCTGGATCTTCTCCGTCACCGACCGCAGCCCGCAGGCGGCGGCGGAGGCGGAAGCCTACCGGTACCAGTACATCCGTTCGGAAACCGGCCTGGGTGCGGCCAGCGCGGTTTCGCACTGATATCCTGAAATGCAGGCCCCTCTTCCGCCCATCCGGGTGGGGGAGGGGCCGCTCCTTTTCCGGCGGCGCTTCGCCGAAGGAGGCGCCGGAGGTGACACGAAGGAGGCATGCTTTCAACATTGCCCGAATGGTATTCCCGGTCCATCATCCGCCCGTCGCACGATAACGATCCCGAACCGCGAAGAGGAAACGCACGGGTATGGATGCTCAGGATCTGCGCGCGCTCCAGGCGCCGCTGAAGGACAAGTACAAGGACGCGCCGGAAGCGGCGGTGGTCACGCTGAAGGCTCGCGGCGCGCTGGACGATTCCGGCATCGCCTGCAAGGTGGAAACGGGCCGCGCGCTGGTGGAAGCCGGCCTTCATCCGGCGACCGGCGGGCCGGGCACGCAGGCTTGCTCCGGCGACATGCTGCTGGAGGCTCTGGTGGCCTGCGCGGGGGTGACGCTGAAGGCCGTCGCCACGGCGTTGGAATTCAAGCTGCGCGGCGGCACCGTGTCGGCGGAAGGCGACCTGGATTTCCGCGGCACGCTGGGCGTGGCGAAGGACGCGCCGGTCGGCTTCCGCGCCATCCGTCTGCGCTTCGACCTGGACACCGACGAACCGCCGGAGCGGATCGCCTCCTTGACCAAGCTGACGGAGCGCTACTGCGTCGTCTACCAGACGCTGGCGAATCCGCCGCCGATCTCTCTGGCCATAGAAACGGGGGCCTGATGCGGCATGGGCTGGTCCGGCGCTTCCGGGCCAGCCCCGTTCATGCCGTCAATCGTTGAGGAAAGGGTTGTACAGCCGCTCTTCCCCGATGGTGGAGGTCGGGCCGTGGCCGGGGATGAAGGTCACGTCGTCGCCCAGCGGGAACAGCTTGGTGCGGATCGAATCGATCAGTTCGGCGTGGTTGCCCTTGGGGAAATCGGTGCGGCCGATGGAGCCCTGGAACAGCACGTCGCCGACGATGGCGAGCTTGCTGGGCTTGTGCACGAAGACCACATGGCCCGGCGTGTGGCCCGGGCAGTGGTGAACGTCCAGCGTCAGGTTGCCGACCGTCACGGTGTCGCCTTCCTCCAGCCAGCGGTCCGGCGTGAAGGAGCGGACCGGCGGGAAGCCGAACATCTGGCTCTGCATCGGCATGCCGTCGATCCAGAACTGGTCCTCGCGGTGCGGCCCCTCGATGGGCAGCTTCAACTGGTCGGCGAGGTCGGCGACCGCGCCCGCATGGTCGATGTGGCCGTGGGTGACCAGGATCTTTTCCAGCGTCACACCCTTCGACTGGGCGGCGCGCAGGATGCGGGGAAGGTCGCCGCCGGGATCGACGGCGGCGCCCTTCATCGTCTCCGGGCACCAGAGCAGCGTGCAATTCTGCTGGAACGGGGTGACGGGAACGATGATGGTTTGCATGCCGCGTCCTTCGCCGGTCAGGGATCAATCGGGTTCGACCTTACGCGCCACCGGATTCCAGGGCAAGAACCGGTACCAATTCCCGAGCAACGCAGCTATATGGAGTGCACTCCTCCTTTATCCCATTCCCCCACGGGGGCGGTGCCGGACCGAATGCTGTCACAAAAAGCCAAATACGCCCTGCGTGCCCTGATCATGCTGGCCGAACGGACGGATGACGAACTCGTCCTGATCGCCGAGATCGCCGAGCGGGAAAACATTCCACGCAAGTTCCTGGAAGCCATTCTGGTGGAACTGCGCAAGCACGGGCTGCTGTTCGCCAAGCGCGGCAAGAGCGGCGGCTATCGTCTGGCGCGCCCGGCGGAGGAGATCACCTTCGGTGAGGTGATCCGGCTGATCGACGGCCATCTGGCGCCGATCCCCTGCGCCAGCAAGTTCTCGTTCCGCCCGTGCGAGGACTGCATCGATCCGGACACCTGCTCGGTGCGTTGGCTGATGGTGCAGGTGCGCGACGCCACCGCGCAGGTGTTGGACCACCAGACCCTGTCGGACGCCCTGCGCCACCGTCAGGCGACCGGCGGGCTGCCCGTCAACTTCGACATCTGATCGCTTTCCACCCGGCTTCCTGCCGGACTTTCCGCCGGGTCAGGGCATCAGATCCACCGCGATGAACACGCGGTCCAGCGCGCGGTTCGTCGCCTCGCGCAGGATGCCGGCCTCCAGAAGCTCGTCCACCAGAAGCTGGGCGCCGCGGAAGGTGCTGCCCAGCCGCTTCTGCACCCGCCGCACGGTCAGGGCCGGCTCATCGAACAGGAAATCCAGGATTTCCGGGATGCGGGAATTGCGGCGCTTCGCCCCCACCCGCTGCCGCCAGCCCTCCGCGGTGCGGTCCAGGGACAGGGCGCGCTCGCGCTCCCGCCGCGCCGTCTCCGCCACCGTGTCGGCCAGCCACAGCCGCCATCCCTCCTCCCGCCCACGCGCGGCGAGGCCGGCGGCGGTGCGGTCGGCGTGCAGCGAGACCGACATCGGCAGCCAGACGTTCGGCACCCGGCAGCAGCGCGCCACCGCCAGAGCCCCCATCAGCCGGGCCGAGGGCACCGCCCAGACCGGAATCCGCAGATCGGGCGCCGGGCGCAGCAGTTCGGCCAGCATGCCCACGCCCCCCAGCAGCGCCGGTGAGTCCCCCGCGCCGTCCAGCCGTTTGAGCAGGGTGGCCGCCTCCGCCTCCCGCTCCGCCGAGAAGGCCAGCCGTCCGGGGTCGCGGCCCGACACCTCCGCCTGAAGGCAACGCCACAACGCCTCCGTCCAGCCCAGCGTCCAGGCCGGCGGCGCGCCGTCCTCAAGGGGCGGGGATTCGACGCCCTCGCCGCCATCATCGTCGCCATCATCGCCGGAAGGGAAGGGGGGCAGGGCGTCCAGCCCGGCTTCCAACTCCGCCACCGCGCGCCAGGCGTCGGCGGCGGCCCCGGTGGAGGGAACCGGCGCGCGGGCGTTTCCCTCCCGGCGCGCGGGGGCCGCGATGATCCCTTGCGTGAACCGGGCGCCCTGCCACAGCGCGCGGACCGATTGCGCCGCCCCCCGTCCGGCGGTGGGGACGAGATCTGTGCCGATGGTCGCCACCAGGAATTCCGCCGGGTCCACCGCCACCCCGTCGAGCCGCGCCGCCGCGCAGGACTCCCGCCGCGCCGCGTCGGCCCACAGCCGCCGGCGCCGCTCCGGGTCCTGCGCCGCCTCCGCCAGCCGCCCGCGCGCGCGTTCGGCCTCCAAAAGGGCGGTCAGGAGGGCGGGGGAGGGGGAATGGGCTGTTTCGGACATGACCGTGCGGAGCGGGGGTGGACAGCGGGTTGGCGGGGCGGCGCATGATACCGATCCGGCGGACCGCGGCCAGCCCGATCCGCAGGGAAGGGAGGTATTTCACAGTTCAGTGTGAAATTCGCGCGAGCATTTGTGGAGAATGATGAAAAACAGCCTTGCGGCAGGTGGGAAATCATGCAAACTCTACGCGGCAAATGGATATTGCTTATACACAAAATGATATGTGAATACGGCGCTGCGCCGTGTTTGTGATGATCGGTGCGGTGCGCGGTCCCCCTGGGGCCGGTGCCGGCGCCCCAACGGAACCTGAGAGGGAGTGTGCCATGTCGTTTCGTGATCGGCTCTTCGCGCTTCGTGCCGGCCGGCTGTCCGCGCTGGCTGCGGGGGTTGCCCTCGCCATGCTGGCCGTCACGCCCGCAAAGGCGCAGACCAATCTGCTGAACGTCTCCTACGATCCCACGCGCGAACTCTATGTGGATTTCAACAAGGCGTTCATCAAGAAATGGCAGGCCGACAGCGGCCAGACGGTGACCGTCAAGCAGTCGCACGGCGGCTCGGGCAAGCAGGCGCGCTCCGTCATCGACGGGCTGGACGCCGACGTGGTGACCCTGGCGCTGGCCTACGACATCGACGCCATCGCCGATGCCGGTGCCCTGCCGAAGAACTGGCAGACTCGCCTGCCGAACAACAGTTCCCCCTACACCTCCACGATCGTCTTCCTGGTCCGCAAGGGCAACCCGAAGCAGATCAAGGACTGGGACGATCTGGTGAAGCCGGGCGTGCAGGTCATCACGCCGAACCCGAAGACCTCGGGCGGCGCGCGCTGGAACTACTTGGCCGCCTGGGCCTTCTCGCTGGAGAAGAACGGGAACGACGAGGCCAAGGCCAAGCAGTTCGTCGGCGACCTGTTCAAGAACGTGCCGGTGCTGGACAGCGGCGCCCGCGGCTCCACCGTCACCTTCACCCAGCGGCAGATCGGCGACGTCCTGCTGGCCTGGGAGAACGAGGCCTTCCTGTCGCTTCAGGAATTCGGCGCCGACAAGTTCGAGATCGTCCTTCCGTCCCTGTCGATCCTGGCGGAACCGCCGGTCACGGTCGTCGATTCGGTGGTGGACCGCAAGGGAACGCGGAAGGTGGCGGAAGCCTACCTGAACTTCCTCTACACCCCCGAAGCACAGGAGATCGCGGCGAAGAACTTCTACCGCCCGCGTCTGCCGGAGGTCGCTGCGCGGTATGCGGACCGCTTCCCAAATGTTAAGCTTGTGACCATCGACGGCTCCTTCGGGGGCTGGCGCACGGCTCAGGAGAAGCATTTCGCGGATGGCGCCATCTTCGACCAGATCTACCAGAAGGGCCGTTGACCCGTGGTCGCAGCAGCCACCAGCGACGCCGTGCTCCCCACCTCGGGGGGCACGGTGTTGAGCGTCCTTCGAAAGCCCAGCGTTCTCCCCGGCTTCGGGCTGACGCTGGGATTCACGCTGACCTATCTGAGCCTGATCGTTCTGCTGCCGCTGGCGGCGCTGGCGCTGAAGGCGGCGGGGCTGGGCTGGTCCGGCTTCTGGGACGCGGTGCTGACGCCCCGCGTCCTGGCGGCCTTCAAGGTCAGTTTCGGGCTGTCGCTGGCGGCCGCCGCGGTCAACGCCGTCTTCGGTTTCGTCGTCGCCTGGGTGCTGGTCCGCTACCGCTTTCCGGGGGACCGGATCGTCGACGCGCTGGTGGATCTGCCCTTCGCCCTGCCCACCGCGGTGGCCGGCATCGCGCTCAGCGCGCTGTACGCGCCCAACGGCTGGATCGGCTCCCTGCTGATGGAGTGGTTCGGGCTGAAGGTGGCCTTCACGCCGCTGGGCATCGCCATCGCCCTGACCTTCATCGGCCTGCCCTTCGTGGTGCGCACCGTGCAGCCGATCCTTCAGGATCTGCCGCCGGAGGAGGAGGAGGCCGCGGCGGCTCTGGGCGCCACGCGCTGGCAGACCTTCCGGCGGGTGGTGTTTCCGGCGCTGCTGCCGGCGCTGCTGACCGGCTTCGCGCTGGCCTTCGCCCGCGGGGTGGGGGAATACGGGTCGGTGATCTTCATCGCCGGCAACATCCCCGGACTGTCGGAGATCATTCCGCTGCTGATCGTGATCAAGCTGGAGCAATACGACTATGCCGGCGCCGCCGCGGTCGGCGTGCTGATGCTGATGGCGTCCTTCGTGCTGCTGCTGGCCCTGAATCTGCTCCAAGCCTGGATGAGGTCGCGCCATGCCCGCTAAGAAAGGCGGCGGATACGCCCCGGCACTCGCCGACAGATTGTGGGTGCGCGGTCTGCTGATCGCGGTCGCGCTGGCCTTCCTGTTGCTGTTCCTGGTGCTGCCGCTGGTGTCGGTCTTCGTGGAGGCGCTGCGGCTCGGCACGGACGCCTATTGGGCGGCGCTGGTGGAACCGGACGCGGTGGCGGCCATCAAGCTGACGCTGATCGTCGCGGCCATCGCCGTGCCGATGAACCTCGTCTTCGGCGTGGCGGCGTCCTGGTGCATTGCCAAGTTCGACTTCCGCGGCAAGCACGTGCTGATCACCCTGATCGATCTGCCGTTTTCGGTGTCGCCGGTGATCTCCGGCCTGATCTACGTGCTGCTGTTCGGGCTGCACGGGCTGATGGGGCCGTTCCTGAAGTCGCAGGGCATCCAGATCATCTTCGCCGTGCCGGGGCTGGTGCTCGCCACCGTCTTCGTCACCTTCCCCTTCGTCGCCCGCGAACTGATCCCGCTGATGCAGGAGCAGGGCAACGAGGAGGAGGAGGCGGCGCTGGTGCTGGGCGCGTCCGGCTGGCAGACCTTCCGGCGGGTCACCCTGCCCAACATCAAATGGGGCCTGCTGTACGGCGTCCTGCTGTGCAACGCCCGCGCGATGGGCGAGTTCGGGGCGGTGTCGGTGGTGTCCGGCCACATCCGGGGCGAAACCAACACGATGCCCCTGCACGTCGAGATTCTCTACAACGAATACAACTTGGTCGCTGCCTTCGCGGTGGCCTCGGTGCTGGCCCTGCTCGCCCTCGTCACCCTGGTGGTGAAGGCGTCGCTGGAATGGCGCTTCGGGGCTGAGCTGGCGGCCACCCGGCATTGAGGCGACGCACGTCATGGCGATCCAGGTTTCCGGCATCACCAAAGAGTTCGGAAGTTTCCGCGCGCTCGATTCGGTGGACCTCGAAGTCCGCTCGGGCGAGCTTCTGGCCCTGCTCGGCCCGTCGGGGTCGGGCAAGACGACGCTGCTGCGCATCATGGCGGGGCTGGAGTTCGCCGATTCCGGCAGCCTCCAGCTCCACGGGGAGGAGGCGCTCGGCCTCAGCCCGCGGGAGCGGCAGGTGGGCTTCGTCTTCCAGCATTACGCGCTGTTCCGCCACATGACCGTCTTCGACAATGTGGCCTTCGGGTTGAAGGTGCGCCCGCGCGGCCGGCGCTTCACCACGACGGAGATCAGGCGGCGCGTCATGGAACTGCTGGAACTGGTCCAGCTCGCCCATTTCGCCGACCGCTACCCGGCGCAGCTTTCCGGCGGGCAGCGGCAGCGCGTGGCGCTGGCCCGCGCGCTCGCCATCGAGCCGAAGGTGCTTCTGCTGGACGAGCCGTTCGGCGCGCTGGATGCCAAGGTCCGCAAGGAACTGCGGCGCTGGCTGCGCAAGCTGCACGAGGACATCCACATCACCTCCGTCTTCGTGACCCACGACCAGGAGGAGGCGCTGGAACTGGCCGACCGCGTGGTGGTGATGAGCCAGGGCCGGATCGAGCAGGTGGGCAGCCCGGCGGAGGTCTACGACCGCCCGGCCTCGGCCTTCGTCTACGAGTTCCTGGGGCAGGTGAACCGCTTCGACTGCGTGGTGGCGGACGGGGTGGCGAAAGCGGCCAACGGGGCGATCTCCATCCCTGCCGACGGCGGAATCCGCGGACCGGCCATCGCCTATGTGCGCCCGCACGACCTCGGCCTCAGCCCCAGCGCCGGCGGGCCGGGACGCGTGTCGGGCATCCATGTCGTGGGGCCGGACGCGCGGGTCGAGATCGACCTTGCCGGCCTGTCGCTGGAAGCCGAAATGGACCGCGAGCGCCTATCTGTCCTGGGCCTGCGCCCCGGCGACCAGTGTGCCGTCCACATCGACCGCGCCCGCGTCTTCCCGCAGCCGTGACGGTGCGCTGACGCCCGGCTGACCGGTATTCGGATGCGCTCCCCTCATCCCCGAAAAGGGGTGGGGAGGGCGCCCGGCGTCCCGCCGATGAACCCCGGCGGGGCCATGGTGCCTGCCCCATCCGGAGTGCGGGCTAATTCCAAAGCCGACCCGTAACGCCATTGCCTTTTGGCGGTACGGACGCTGGATGTGTTGATCCTTCCGCATTGCACCGTATGCAGGAGGCGCCGGTGGACCATCCAGGACTGCCGCAGGCCCCCGGCCCCGCCTCCGCCTCCGCCTCCGCGTCGCGGACGGGTGCCGGGGCCGGGGTCTGGTCGCCACCGCTGGCGCTTGTGCTGCCGGTGATCCTGGTGCTGCTTCTGCTGCCGTTGCTGCTGGTGGAAATGCCGCCGCTGCTCGATTACCCGAACCATCTGGCGCGGGTGGACGTGCTGCTGCACTACCGGACCGACCCCTTCCTGGCCGAACGCTACACCGCTTCGCTGACGCCGGTGCCGAACCTGCTGATGGAGGCGGTGATGCTGCCGCTCGCCAGCGTGCTTCCGCTCTACGTCGCCGGGCGGGTCTATATGGCGCTGGCCGGGGTGCTGACTCTGGCGGGTGCCCTGCTGCTGAACCGGACGCTGTTCGGGCGCTGGAGCTTGTGGCCGCTGTGCAGCGCGCTGTTCGTCTACAACGCCACGCTGATCGGCGGCTTCATGAGCTTCTCGCTCGGCCTCGGCTTTCTGCTGATCGGGCTGTCGCTGTGGATCGCGCTGGCGGGGCGGCGCTGGCAATTGCCGGTGGGGATGGGCTGCGCCCTGTTCCTCTATTTCTCCCACGCCATCGTGCTCGGCTCCTTCCTGCTCTGCCTGCTCGCGGTGGAGGCGGTGAAGTATGTGGGGGAGGGGCGCAAGCCGCTGACCCTCGCCAATCTCGGGCGCGACGCGCTGCGATTCGCGGCGCTGCTGGCCCTTCCCGCGGCGCTGTTCGCCGGCACGGTGGGGACGCAGCTTCTACAGTCCGACGCGGCGGCGGTTGGGGCGCAGGACAGTTCCCCGATCCTGCTTCTGAAGGAGATCTACTGGCGGCTGAAGAAGCTGACGGAGTTGAGGCATTGGCGTTACCGGTTGAACGACATGCTGGCGCCGGCCCTGAACTACAACACGCTGCTGGACGCGGCGACCCTGCTGCTGGTTCTGGGCGGCATGGCGGCGGCGCGTCTGGCCGGCTGGCTGCGCGTGTCGAAGGCGATGATGCTGGCGGTGGTGTTGTTCGCGCTGGGCTTCCTCGTTGTGCCGGACCCCTTCTTCGGCACCTATTTCGTGTCGATCCGCTTCTGGATTCTGGCGGCCTTCCTTCTGGTGGCCGGCACCGACCTGCGCTTTCCCACCCCGCGCGCCGCGGCGGTCTTCGCGGTGGGGCTGCTGGCCCTGCTGGCGGTGCGGACCGGCGTGCTGACCGTGAACTGGCTGGACTATGAGGACGACGTGGCCGACCTGCGCCGCGCCATGGAACGGATCGAGCCCGGAAGCTCCGTCCTGATCGCCTGGGCGGGGCAGGAGGCGGGCTGCTGCAACACGCGGGACTTCCTGCTTACCCAGCCGCCCTGGCGGCATTCGCTGGTCGCGCTGCCCAGCCTGATCCACCTGCCGTCGCTGATCACCGTGGAGCGGCGCGCCTTCGTCCCCACTCTGTTCAGCCATCCGGGCAAGCAGCCGCTGGCCGTGACCAAGCCCTACCGCGACCGTTGCATGGCGATCTACGAGGGCGTGCCGGTGGACGTGCGCCTGCTCTCCCGCCCCGAAGAGGCGACCCTGCGCGACCATGTGGAGCCCTGTCCCCACTATGTCGGCTGGCGGGAGAAGTACGATTACGTGCTGGTGATGTTTTCCAACGTCTTTCACGAAGTGGGCCTGAAGCCGCCGCCGGGCGCGGAGGAGGCGTACCGCGGCACCGTTTTCGACCTGTGGCGGGTGGCGCGCTGAGGAATGGAGCGGAAGGGATGGGTCAGGCCGCGTGGGGCTGGTTCTCGTTCCTTCCAGCCGGTTCGCGGAGGGTATCGTAGCCGCGGTTGCGGACGTTCTTCAGGCTCTGGTCGATGGCTTCGGCGTCCACCCCGGCATCGCGCAGGACGAGGCTGGCCAGTTGCAGGCTGGCCTCCAGGGTTTCGGGCACCACGGCGGTGGCTCCGGCGCCCTTCAGCGTCTCGGCGCGGCCCAGGTCGTGGGCACGGGCGATGATGGGCATACGCGGGGCGGCCCGGCGGATGGTTTCCACCGCGCGCTCGGCCATGTCCGGGTGGTTGACGGTGATGACGGCGGCCCGCGCCCGTTTGATCCCCGCGGCGCACAGGACGCCGATCTGGCTGGAATCGCCATAATACACCGGCAACCCCTCCGCCCGTGCGGCGGCCACCCGCTGCGGGTCGAGGTCCAGCGCGACGAAGGGAATGTCGTGCGTCCGCAGCAGGCGGGCGACGCTGCGTCCGACCCGGCCATAGCCGGCGATCAGCACATGGCCGGAGATGTTGCCGGATTCCACGCCGAAGGCCTCGGCCCCGCGCCGGGCCTCCACCCCCTGTGCCAACCGCTGGGCGATGGCGCCGACCAGCGGCGTGGCCGCCATGCTGAGCGCCACGCAGGAGGACAGCAGCAGCCCCGTGTCGCCGTCCAGCACCGCCAGCCGCGTCGCCTTGCCGATGAGCACGAAGGCGAACTCGCCGCCCTGCGACAGCAGCAGGCCGATGCGCAGCGAGGTCGCCAGCCCGAGCCCCGACAGGCGGCAGAGCAGGAACAGCAGGATGCTCTTCCCGACCAGAAGCGCCGCGGTCACCAGCAGGATGTCGTCGGCGCGCCGGAACATGGCCGGCAGGTCCAGGGTCATGCCCACCGTCATGAAGAACAGTCCCAGCAGCAGGCCGCGGAACGGCTCGATGTCGGCCTCGACCTGATGGCGATAGGCGGTGTCGGCCATCAGCATGCCGGCCAGGAAGGCACCCAGGGCCATCGACATGCCGGCCTCCGCCGTCAGCCAGGCGACCGCCAGGACGACCAGCAGGTTGGTCGCGGTGAAGACCTCCGGACTCTTGGCCGAGGCCACGAAATGATAGACCGGGCGCACCACGAAGCGGCCCAGCAGCATGATGCCGCCGATCGCCGCGACGGCCTTGGCTCCGGCCAGGGCGAGCGCCCAGGGAAGGCTGGTGTCCCCCCCGGCCAGCAGCGGCAGCAGGGTCAGCAGCGGCACGACGGCCAGATCCTGGAAGATCAGCACGGCGACGGACACGCGCCCGAACCGGGCCACCGTCTCCCCGCGCTCCACCAGCAGCTTCAGCACCGTGGCGGTGGAGGAGAAGGCCAGCATGCCGCCGATCACCAGAGCCGCCGCCATGTTCTCACCCAGCGCGTAGGCGACCGCGGCGATGGCGGCGCTGGTCAGCGCGACCTGCATCAGCCCCAGCCCGAAGATGTAGCGCCGCATCGCCTGCAACCGCGACAGCGGCAGCTCCAGCCCGATGGCGAAGAGAAGGAAGACCACCCCGAACTCCGACAGGACCTGGGGAAGCTCCATATCCACCACCGGCCCCGGCGTGTGCGGGCCCAGCAGCGCCCCTCCCACCAGATAGCCAAGCACGGCGGGGATGCGCAGCGCCTGGAACAGCGGAACGATCACAACCGCCGCCAGCAGAAGAAACAGGACGTCGAAGAGCAGTTTGGGATCGTGCATGGCCGCGCGCCGATATGGTCGGGCCGGTCGGGTGCTCCGACCGTCCGGGACGGCGTCTGTATGCGGTGCAAAAACGACCGCCGCAAGGACAGCGGGGACGCCATCGATCGGAAAACGAAAAAAAGTCCAGCCCGGGTCCGAAAAAATTTGTGTTGTGGCGGCGGTGCCGCGGCGTCAGGCGCGTGCGCGCGGCCAGCAGTTCCCCGACGGTGGCAAGCAGTTCGGCGGTGTCGAAGGGCTTGTACAGCACCCGGTCGGCACCGTGCATCGCCGACAGGCTCAGCGAAAAGGCGGCCGGGAAATCGTCCCTGCCGCCGGACACGGCGAGGATGGCCGGGGCCTGGGGGGCGTTCCGGGCGCGCAGGCGGCGGATCAGTTCCATCCCGTCAAGGCCCGGCATCATCATGTCCACGATGGCGAGATCGAAGGGCTCCCGTTCCAGGGCGGCCAGACCGGACAGGCCGTCATGCGCCTCCGCCACTTGGTGACCCTGCGATTCCAGAGTCATGCGCGGCAGCGCCGTGAAGGCCGGAACGTCGTCGATCACCAGAATTCGGGCCATGGGCTCCATCGCTCCCAATGCGGTGGCGTCAATTGCGGGTGGCATGGGGCGGAACGGCTCAGTCCGCCGCCGCCCCTTTGTGGCGGGTGTCGCCACTGGCGTCCGGAATGACTCCGGCGCGCACCCCACCCTCTGCGCGGCGGAACAACAGGGTGCGCAGCAGTTCGTCCAGCCCTTCGGCCAAGGCGCCGTGCTGCGCCGGCGTCAGGCAGTCGATGGCCGCGGCCAGTTCGTTCAACGGGTCGTTGGAGAGCGTCGCCTGTCCCTTCGCCGTTACGGTCAACCGGATGGAACGGCGGTCCGTTTCGCTGGGATGCCGCTCCAGAAGCTCCTTTTTCAGAAGAGCCGCGATGGTCTGGCTGGCGGTGCCCTTGGTCGTCCCATGATGGCGGGCGAAGGTCACGACGTTGCGGGCGCTTGCTTTCGCCTGGGCGAAATAGCGCAGGGCCGCCCATTGGGCCGGGTTCAGCCCGTCTGTGAAAGCGAGGCTGGCGGTCGTCCGCAGCACCTGCGCCATGACCTCGGCGGTAGCGCGCGCGCTTGGGCGCATGCCGGTTTCCTCTGTGCCTGCGGTTTTGAAATGAAACCATAAGGCGTGGCATGGGGACTGTCCAGCCGGCACGCCGCGCTCCTTTGTCGCCGGCCGCCCGGCTTCGAATCTTTCGCCGGACGAGTCTTTTCGCTGGACCGGCTGCGGCCGCTGCCCTATACAGCGCCTCCCTCGCCGGACGCGGCCCTCCCGATGGGTTGGCGCGGCTGGAAAGGGGCTCCTCGATGGAAGGGAGGGGCAAGGGTCAAAGGCGCCTCACCGGCCCGTTTCCGCCCCAGGCGGCCTAGGCGGTTTGGTGAAAATGGAACAAAGGGCTTGACGGCCTCAGCCTTAAGCGCTAATTTGATCCTCTGCCGGCACAAGCAACCGCTTGTGCCTCTCCGACCTTCAAAACCCGGATAATGATCGCGGCCAGTTTGCCGTTCGTCTTTCTGTCGGTTTGTCGGGGGATTGGTTCTTGGACATCGTTGATCGAGACATTCGAGAAGGGATGCGCAGGCGGCGGTTTTGGCCGTTGGCCGCGGACCGGTTCCGGTAGGGAGCTGGCATCGCGGGTCGCTTGAGCATCTCGGTCAAGCAGTAAGAGACAACAGTTTCGAAAGCTTGGGTGAGGTCGCGTTGAGCGGCCCTGTCAAGAGAGCGCTTTGGCGCTCGGCTTGAACCTGAGAGT
>JAEYPE010000202.1 GCA_023411035.1 Pseudomonadota bacterium | reverse complement strand
CCGCGAGGTGACCGCGCAAGGCGTCGATCAGCACCGTCCGCTGCCGGACCAGCAGGTCACGGGTCTTGTGAAGCATCAAGGCGGCCTGCTGATCGATGGTCTTGACCGCCACGAAGCGCATCGTCGGCCGGGTCACCGCTTCGCAGATCGCCTCGGCATCGGCGGCATCGGTTTTCCCCGCTTCACATAGGGTTTGACGTAGGCCGACGGCCTCAGCTTCACCGTATGGCCCAGCACCGCGATTTCCCGCGCCCAGTGGTGCGCCGTGCCACACGCTTCCATCCCCACCAGGCATGCCGGCAGGCCTTGGAAGAACTTCAGCACTTCGCCCCGTCGCAACTGCCGCCGGACCAGAACCTTCCCGTCTCCGTCGATGCCATGAACCTGGAAAACATTCTTCGCCAGATCCAGACCGAGCGTCGTCACGCCCATCGCTGGCTCCCATGAGGTGGTGCTTTCGACATCCAACGCTTTTCACCGGCATTCGGGAAAAGGGCCGTTCACCACATCACCTCATCTCCGGCGCATCGGCGCCCGCACCATCGAAGAACTGTGGAAAGCCGTCGGCTCCATCTGCGACCTCTACACGCCCGAGGAGTGCTGGAACTATCTCAGGCATGCTGGGTATGCGTCAGATTAAACGCTCGAAACTCTAAATCCGGCCAACCGGCTGAGCCGGCTCCCGTGGCCGATCACGGCCCCTAGCGAAACCGCGTTGCGCCGGTCGGTAAGAGCAGCCGCCGCTGCTCCCGGGCGTCCCTCCCGGATCCGCGCAAAGGCGTCGCCGATGGCTACCGGTAAGTGAAGCATGACGCTGGCGTCGCGGTAACAATCGGTCATGCAGGCTTGGCAGCCATCCCGGACCATGCGAGATGCATCGAAGTCCCACACCGGACAAAGGGGCTGCTGCCAAGCCTCGCACCGCCACAGGTCGAAGTTCCAGTCAAGGTAGAAGTACTTGTAACCCGCAAGGCAGACAAACCGTTCGGCCTCGCCCCGCAGGCGCCGTTTCATGTCCGCAATGGACGCACGGGGGTTTTGTACTGGGAACACAGCACGCATGGCTTCCACGGCATCGAAAGCCGCGATCAATTCCGATGAAGAAAGATCGACGAGGTCACTGTCCTCCGACCATACCAGCGACGATGAGCCAAGCGCTGCCTTGCGTGGATAAGAAAAGGTGACGGCGGCAAAGCCCATTTCCCTGAGAAAAGCGGCAAGCGCATCGTAATCGTCGATCAGCCGCGTCATCGCAACCGAAGCAATCGGCATCACGCCGCGCGCCGTCAGGCGTGCCGTTGCTTCGCGGATGCGGGCGCATACGCCCTTGAGTCCGCGATTTGCCTCATGGACATGGGCATCCGCCGCATCGACCGACATGAACAACGTCGTGACCCCGGCATCAGCCAGTGCATCGAGCTTCGCGGGCAGAAGCCATCCGTTGGTCACCAGTGTCGGCTGCACGCCCATGGCCGCTGCGTCCGCAGCCATCTCCACGATGCGCGGATGCAGCAGAGGTTCGCCCCCCATGAAGGTGACGAATCGAACATCCGCCCGATCGCGGAGCAACGCCAGCGCCTCGGCAAAGCGCCCGGCGTCAAGCCAGCGGCGATCCGTCACCAAGCCTTTATCGTGGGCGAAGTTGCAGAAGTTGCAGGTGGCGTTGCAAACGTTGGTCACGGAAACATTGCAGACCGCCGGACCACCCCTGGGCACTAGCCGCAACAGGTCCTTCAGGCCCGGCCCGCCTGTCATTTGTCCGCCTCCGCGCCCGCATAGGCCTGGGCCAAGCCGAAACCGCGGCCTTCGGAACGCCGCCACGCAGCCAGCCCCGGCAGGCCGAACAGCACCTCACGCGTACGGCGCACCAAGGCGGCGTTGAGCGCGGTGGCGGGGGGAACGCCGACCAGGGCGGCGATGGCGACGAACGCTCCCTCCTGCACACCGGCGGTGCCGGGCAGCATGAAACCGACATTGCGCAGCGCCTGGGCCAGGCTTTCAATGATCAGCGCATCCTGCAACGTTACCGCGTGGCCCAGCAGAGTCAGCACACCGGCCACCTCGACTGCGCCCAGCGCCCAGGCCGCTGCGTGGCAAAGGAAGGCCAGCGCGAGGGACCGCCGCTCCTCGTGCAGACGCAGCAGAGCGCGCTGGAAGTCGATGACCCAATCCGGCCGAAGCGCCGGCCAATACCTGGACAGACGTTTCGTCGCCCTCTCCATATGGCGCAACGGCAGGCGGCGCTGGAGGGCGATCATGCCGACGACGCCAGCCGCGGCGATGATGATGCCGGCCATGGCGAATCCCGCCATGCCGTTCCCGTTGCGGCTTCCGAGCAGCAGCCCGAAACCCGCCAGCGTGAAGAAGAACTGCGATGCCGCTTCCATCGTCAAATCGACGGTGGCCGTGGCGCCGGCCAGATCTCCAGGCACGCCGCAACGCACCACGAGCCGCGCAGCCGCCGCCTGACCGACCAGGGCACCGGCTGGAAGAAGGGCGTTGGCGGACTCGCGGTACCAGCGCAGAAGTGTCATGACGGCTGCCGAGGGGCGCCCGGTCGGCAGCAGCACACGCCACGCCTGCCCGGTCAACACGATTTGCGGCAGATGGACGGCTGCCGACACCGCAAGTGCGGCCGGCACGTCGCTCAGCACGGCGCCTGTGCCCGAGACATCGTTCAGGTTGAGGAACACGACCAGAGCCAGCGCGGCAACGCCAAGCAGCGCGCCGTTGTGCAGGCCGCGCCGCCACTGCCGGCGTGCGGTGGCCATATCCCTGGAACCGTCGCTCATCCGTCCTCCGTCAGCCATGCGCGGGGGCGTCACGCAAGCCTAGTCGTCTCATGCCAAGTGCACCATGGGCGCTTACGGACAGTGTCGGAAATCGGGTCTGCTGCGTCGCAACGGCAGCTCCGCCCTCCGGAGACATAGGGGGCATGCCTCCATTCAGATGCGGCCGCTGGCGCGGAGCCAGGTGACGGCATCGGCGAACGCGTCGCGCGCCGGGCGGAACCGGTAGCCGAGCTGCGTCTGTGCCTTGGCCGAGCTGAAGTACATCCGCTTCCTCGCAAGACGCACCCCATCGATGGTCACCAGCGGCTCCGGAGCGCCGGTCATCCGCGCGGCGGCCTCGGCCGCGTATGCGGCGAGCAGCACCACACCGTGCGGCAGCCGAACGCGCGGCGGCGAGCGGCCGGCGATACCGGCGATGATGCCCATGATCTCCCGCAGGGACAGGTTCTCCCCACCGAGGATGTAACGTTCGCCCGTCCGTCCCTGTCGGAAGGCCAGCCAATGCCCCTCGGCGACATCGTCAACGTGAACCATGTTGAGGCCGGTATCCACATAGGCCGGCATCCGGCCGGTTGCGGCGTCGATGACCATGCGTCCGGTGGGCGTGGGCCTCACCTCCCCCGGCCCGACCGGGGTGGAGGGGTTGACGATGACCGCGGGCAGGCCGCGCTCCACCACAAGTCGGCGAACCTCCTGTTCGGCCAGAAACTTGGTGCGTTTGTAGGGGCCGATCATATCGGAAAGCGTGGACGGCGTCTCTTCGTCGGCGACACCGTCGGGAACGATGCCGAGCGTCGCCACGCTGCTGGTGTAGACCACCCGCGACACCCCCGCCGCCAGCGCCGCCAGCATGAGCGCGCGTGTCGCTTCCACGTTGGTGCGGTGCATGGTTTCCGGATCGGGCACCCACAGGCGGTAATCGGCGGCGACATGGAACAGCGCATCGCAGCCGGCGACCGCGCGATCCAGCGAGGCACCATCCAGCAGGTCGCCCTCGACCGCCTCGATGTCAAGGCCCGCCAGGTTGCGCCGGTCGGCGGCCGACCGCACAAGCGCACGGACCCTCTGCCCTTCAGACAGCAGGCGGCGCGTCACCGCGGAGCCGACGAACCCCGTCGCACCGGTCACCAGGATGGTCATATGCCCCTCCTATTTGGCCGTCGCGAGTTCCTGTACCTTGGCATTCAGCTTGGCGACGATCCCGGGGATGCCCTGATCCTGCAGGGTGCGCGCAAAGTCAGACCGGCGCGTGGCGAGTTCGCTGATGTTCCCGTTCAGGAACACGTCGGCGATCTTCCAATCGCCGGGAACCGGGCGCAGCAGGTAGTTGATGGGAAGGGGCGCCGCGCCTGGGGGTACGATCTGCGTGTTCACCACCGTGCCGGCGGGGATGCCGCGCTCGCCCAGCACTTCGAAACGCTCTCCACCGAACGCCTTGAAATTGGCGGCATAGTTGGCGACGCTGTAACGTGTGAACGCGTCGATCATCGCCGCCCGCTGCTCGGCCGGGGCAGACGCCCAGCCCGGCCCGACGACGACGCGCGCCATCAAAGGCGCGTCGAAAGCCGTATCGAATGCGAGGCGGATACGCTCGAAACGGCCCTGGAAGCCCAATGCAGGCCCCTCTTTCATGACCTCGGCCAGGGTCCGGTAGAATCCCTCCACCACGGTGCGCGGCATCTCTTCGGCGCAGGCCGCACCACCCGGCACCGCCACAACAACTGCGCCGAGCAGTGCTGCGCAGGCCCGTCCTCGCGCTAGACGTCGGAAGATTGCCAGCAGTCCATAGAAAAGGAGAGTTTCAAATCCGAAGGACAAAAGCGATGAATACAACGTGACATCCGCCATGAAACCCTACCCGAAAGTTTGTATTATCTTCCAGAGTTCAGAATAGTCATTGCGATTACAAAATCATGCAGGATAAAGTCTCTGCACTCTATTGACCATTTGCACACCTACTCATCAGGGTAACCGGAGCGCCGCAGTGCCGGCCCGTTCCATCCAGGATCAATGAGACGGGCATAGGGGAGTGTACGGCGATGTGTGACTCCGCGTTCCCCATCATGAACAACCACTTCGCCGCGGTAGCGCTGTTGATCCTTGCCGACCGCGCGGCGCCCCCGTCACAGCCATCGCCCGCCACCGAGGTCGACGGCGTCCGCCGAAGCTCCATCGACGGCTACGCCGCTCTGCGCAGCCCCAGCCGCAGCGGCGCGGGCATTTATAGGCGGGGTCGTGGGGGGCAGGAGGGGATTCCCGAGTTTTCGGTGTTTCCCGAGAACACCCTACCGACAGCACGATGAGAGGCGGCATGGACAGGGCGATGTCGAACAAGGGTTCCCTGATGTCCGCGGCGGCTGCGCTTGTTGTGGTGTTGGCCGGCGGCCTGATGCCGGGGGGCGTATCGGCCCATGCCGTCATCCAGGAATCGACCCCGGCGGAGGGGGCGTCGATGCCCGCCGATAGCACGGTGCGCCTGCGGTTCAACAGCCGCATCGACCGCGCCCGAAGCCGCTTGACCCTTTCATCCGATGAGGCCGGCTCCATCGCTGTGCCGCTGGCGGCGGATACGCCGCCCGACACGCTGGGTGCCCAACTGAACCGATTGGCGCCCGGGGCATACCGGCTGCTGTGGCAAGTGTTGTCGGTCGACGGCCACATCACCCGCGGCGAGATCCGGTTTAGGGTCGGGGGGTCGTGACCCATGGAACTGCTGGTCAACATCTTCGGCCTGCTCTCCGTCCTGCTGCGTGGCCTGGTCCTGGTCGGCACGGTCACGACGGTTGGCGGCATCGCCTTCCAGGCACTGCTGGTGCGCCCGCTGCGCACCTCCCTCGGCTGCTTCGCCGGCCCGGTCGAGGTGCGCAGCCGCCGCCTGCTGCGTTTCAGCGCGGCAGGGCTTGCGCTGGCCGTGGCCGCCGAGGTGGCTGTGGAACTGGCCGTCCTGGTCGGCACCACCGACCTGTCGCTGAGGGAAGCCGCAGGGGCTGGTTTCGTTCACGCCGGTGCGGTCGCCTTCCTCGCAGCCTTGGTCACGGCCATCCTGGCGGGGCGGCGCGGCATCTGGCCGCTTCTGCCGGCGGCGGCGCTGCTGGTCGGCGCCGTGGTGGCGACCAGCCATGCTGCGGCGCGCCCGGAGGACCGCGGTCTCCTTCTTGTTCTCACCGCCCTGCACCATGCCGGGGCGGCGGTGTGGGTCGGCGGCATTCCGTTCCTGGTCGGCGCCCTCGCGCTGGTCGGAACACAGCCGGTGTGGGCGCGCATCGGCCGCCGCTTCTCATGGATGGCCGTCGGTGCGGTTTCCGCGCTGCTCACCGGCGGAATCGGCATGGCGATCGTCTACATCGGTGGACCGTCGGGGCTGATCGGCACCGCCTACGGGGTCATGCTGGCAACGAAGACGCTGATGGCCGTTTCCATGCTGGGTCTGGGATTGCTCAATTACCGGTTGGTCGCGCGTGCGCTGCGCAGCAAGGAGGCGCCGGCCATCCGACTGCGCCGCTTCGCCGAGGTGGAGGTCGGCATCGGCATGACGGTGCTGTTCGCCGCGGCATCCTTGACCTCGCTGCCGCCGGCCGTGGATCTCATGCATGACCGGGTCACCTGGCAGGACATCGCCGAGCGCCTGGAGCCGCGCTGGCCATCGTTCGCCACCCCGGCGCACGACAGCCTCGGCATTCCCCGCCTCCAGGCCGCGCTGGAGGGGGAGGGGCTCCGGCAGGACGGCGCCGCGCCGCCCACCTTCGTGCCGGGGGGCGGCATGGCACCGCCGCGCAACGACGCCGACATCGCATGGTCGGAGTACAACCACCATTGGGCGGGCCTGATCGTCCTCTTCATGGGGCTGATGTCGCTGCTGGAGAAAGCGGGTCCGGCACCGTGGGCACGAAACTGGCCGCTGCTGTTCCTGGGACTGGCGGGCTTCCTTCTGGTGCGCGCTGACCCGGAAAGCTGGCCGCTCGGCAACGTCGGCTTTCTGGAAAGCTTTCGCGAACCGGAAGTGGCGCAGCACCGCCTTTTCGTCGTGCTGATCGCCGCCTTCGCCCTGTTCGAGTGGGGGGTGCGCACCGGGCGCTTGCGGGCGCCGTGGATGGTCCTGGTTTTCCCGCTCGTCTGCGCGGTGGGCGGCGGCCTGCTGCTGATGCACTCCCATTCGCTGACGAACGCCCGCGAGGAGTTGCTGATCGAGATCACCCACGCGCCCCTGGCCCTCCTGGGTGTCGCGGCTGGCTGGGCCCGCTGGCTGGAGATCCGGTTGCCCGAGGGCGACCGCCGCATCCCCGCCCTGGTCTGGCCGGTGTGCTTCGTACTGGTCGGGCTGGTTCTTCTGGATTACCGCGAGGCCTGACGAACGATGGCTGGGACAACGGTCGAGGCAGCCGTCGGTTGGATCGTCGGCTTCTGCGTGCGGCGCGCGTGGCCGGTGGCATTGGTGGCGCTCGTCGGCACCGTGCTGTTGGGCGCGGTCGCCGCCGGGCGGCTCGGGATGGACACGGATGTCGAGAAACTGATCGCGGCGGACCTGCCCTGGCGCCAACGCGAGATCGATCATGACCGGTTGTTTCCGCAATCCGTGGACCTGCTCGCCATCGTCGTGGACGGCATCAAGCCGGAGTTGGCCGAGGAGGGCGCCGCTCAACTGGCCGAGCGCCTGCGCACACGGCCCGATCTGTTCCTCAGCGTCCGGCGCCCCGACGCCGGCCCGTTCTTCGAGCGCTACGGCGTCCTGTTCCTGCCGGTCGAGGAGGTTCGCGCCCTCGCCGAACGGATCATCGAGATGCAGCCGCTGATCGGTTCACTGGCCGCCGATCCAAGCGCGCGCGGCCTGTTCACGGCATTGGCGCTGTTGTTCGAAGGGGTGGAGCGTGGCCAAGCCGACATCGCAGCGGCAGCAGGCCCGCTGGAAGCCATCGCCGGTCCGCTCGGCGCGGCGCTCGAAGGCCGGATCGAGCCGCTGTCCTGGCGGACGCTGCTGTCCGATCGTCCGCCGCTTCCGGAGGAGTTGCGCCGCGTCGTGCTGGCGCAGCCGGTGCTCGATTTCAGTGCGCTGCAAGCGGGGGCCGGGCCTGGCGGCTTCGTCCGCTCCTCCGCCCAAGCTCTCGGCTTGACGCCGGAGAACGGCGTGCGCGTCCGGCTGACCGGCAGCGTGGCTTTGAACGACGAGGAGTTCGCCACGATCTCTCACGGAGCCGGTCTGTCGCTGGTGCTGTCGGTGACGCTGGTGCTTGGCATCCTGTTCCTGGCGGTGCGTTCCTGGCGCCTGATCGTCCCGATCATGGCGACGCTGACCGCCGGTCTGGCGGCGACGGCGGCCTTCGCGTCGGTCACCGTGCGGGTGCTGAACCCGATTTCCGTCGCTTTCGCGGTGATGTTCATCGGCATTGCCGTGGATTTCGGCATCCAGATCTGCGTCCGCTACCGCGACCTGCGCCACCGCATCCCCGATTCCGACCAGGCGTTGCGAGCGACGGGGCGGGAGCTCGCCCGGCCGCTGCTCCTGGCCGCCGCGACCACGGCCGCGGGCTTCCTCGCCTTCGTGCCGACGGCCTATGTGGGGGTGTCGCAACTCGGTCTGATCGCCGGGGCCGGCATGCTCATTGCCGTTCTGCTGAATTTGACCCTCATGCCGGCCTTGCTTACGCTGCTGCGCCCGGCACCGGAGCCTGAGCCGGCCGGCTTTGCCGCCGCCGCGGCGCTCGACCGCGCACTGCTGCGCCATCGCGGCACCGTGCTCGCGGTGGCGGCCTTGGCGACGGTGGCCGGTGTGGCGCAGCTCCCGCGTCTCGGCTTCGACCTCAACCCGCTGAACCTGAAGGACCCGGACAGCGAGTCCGTCGCCACCGTTCGGGACCTGATGGCGAACCCGCTGACCAACCCCTTCACCGCCACCGTGCTGACGCCGTCGCCGCAGGCGGCCGCCGCCGTGGCCGAGTGTCTCGGGCCTCTGCCCGAAGTCGCGCAGGTGCTGAGCATCAACGCCTTCGTGCCCGAGCAGCAAGAGGCCAAGCTGGCGCTGCTGGCCGACGCGGCGCTGATGGCCGGTCCGACGCTGCCGCCGTCCACAACCGCGCCGCCGCCGACGCCGGACGTGATCCGCGCCGCCGCCCTCGATACCGCGCGCCGCCTGAGCGCGCTGACCGCCACCGGCAAGGCGGATCATGCGACGCTGGCCAGCCTTCTGGAACGGCTCGGCAACGCTGGCGATGCCGCGGTCCGACGCGCCGACGCCGCGCTGACCGGCGGGCTGCCCGCCCAGTTGCGCACCCTTGCCGCCTTGCTGACGGCAGGGCCGGTGACGCTCGATACGTTGCCGCCGGACCTCCGGCGCGACTGGGTGGCCGAGGACGGCACGGCACGCGTCGAGGTGTATCCGACCGGCGACATGTCCGACAACGCCACCTTGCTCCGCTTCGTCGATGCTGTGCGCACCGTGGCGCCGGACGCCACCGGGCCGGTCGTCTGGATCGGGGAGTCGGGACGCACCGTCCGCCATGCCTTCCTGCAAGCCGCCGGATTCGCGCTCGTCTCGATCACGATCCTGCTCGCCATCGTCCTGCGTCGCGTGTGGGACGTGGTGCTCGTGGTGGCGCCACTGCTGCTGGCGCTTCTGCTGACGCTCGATGTGTGCGTCCTGATCCGCTTGCCGCTGAACTTCGCCAACGTCATCGCGCTGCCGCTTCTGCTGGGCATCGGCGTCGCGTTCAACATCTACTTCGTCGTCAACTGGCGCGCCGGCCAGGCGGAGCCGCTGGCCTCCCCCACCGCGCGGGCGGTGACGTTCAGCGCGCTGACGACCGGTTCGGCCTTTGGAACGCTCGCGCTGTCGAGCCATCCCGGCACGGCGAGCATGGGTCTTCTGCTGACCATCGCCCTGGGCTGCACGCTGCTCACCACCCTGCTGGTGCTGCCGGCGCTGATGGGACCGGTCGCCGCATCCCGCACGCCCCGGTGACCGGTCCCAGGGATTCCGTACGGGTCACCTCGGTTCTCCGGCGGCGGAGGGAGCAAGGGCGCCGTAGGTCGTCAAGGAAACCCCCTGTTCCCGAACCATCCGCTTCACCGCCAGGCTGGTCAGCGCCGCCAATTCCTCGGCGTGGCGATAGCCCGGCATGGCGGCGGCCAATGCGGGCGTCGTCTCCACCGCCGGGTGGAGGTAGAGCTCGCTGACACCATCGGGCAGCGTGCGAATGATTCCGGCCACGCGCTCCACCGTCATTGCGCCGGACCAGCGGATGCCATACACCCGGTCGGCGCAGACCATCCCGGCGCGCCGAACGCGCCGGCGCAGCAGGCCGAGCCACGGCGCCAGCAGCGCGTCTGCCAACCCGCCCCCCGGCTCCCGCGGCACGCGCACCGCGCGGCAGCCATGCTCCGCCGCCAGTTCGACCAGCAGGCGGCCGACGGTCGGGTGCAGGTGCATGTGCTTGTGCGCATCGACGTGGCCGAGCGGCAGGCCGGTTGCGGCGAAGGCACGGAACTGCGCGCGGATCTCGGCCTCCAGTTGGCGGCGCACCGCCGGACGGACGAAGTAGCGCATGCCGGCCAGTGCCTGGCGGTCGGAAAAGCGGCGGTCCGGCCCGACCAGATCCGGGATCTCCGCGGGGTCGAGCAGCGAATCCGCGTCCACCAGCGCCACATGCAGCCCGACGCAAAGACCCGGCAGCCGGCGTGACCGCGTGACGGCGCCGGCCGCCGCCGGGGCGGCCACCATGAGGCTCGCCGCCGTCAGAATGCCGTCGCGGTGCGCGCGCTCGACCGCTTCGTTGACCGCCTCGTCGCGGCCGAAATCGTCGGCGGTGACGATCAGCCGCTTCAGCTCGCCATCCTCCGCTCGCGCAGGAACTGGACGAACTCCACGCCTTCGCGCAAGCGGCGCTTCATCATGTCGGGACTGCGCATCATCTCGCCGAGGATGGCGCTGATCTTGCGCGGGCGGAAGTAGAAGCGCTTGTAGAAGGCTTCCACGGACTCGAAGATCTCCGTGTGCCTCAGATGCGGATAGTGCAAGGGCGCGATCTGCACGCCGCGCTCGTCGATCAACTCGGCGTGATCGGAATCGAGCCAGCCGTTCTCCACCGCCTGCCGGTGCAACTCGGTGCCGGGATAGGGGGCGGCAAGCGAAACCTGGATCGTGTGCGGATTGATCTCGATGGCGAAGCGGATGGTCTCCTCGATGGTTTCGCGCGTCTCTCCGGGCAGACCGAGCACGAAGGTGCCGTGGATGGCGATGCCCAACTCGTGACAGTCCTGTGTGAAGCGCCGTGCGACGGCGATACGCATGCCCTTCCTGATGTTGTGCAGGATTTGCTGGTTGCCGGACTCGTAGCCGACCAGCAGCAGCCGCAAGCCGTTGTCCTTCATCACCTTCAGCGTGTCGCGCGGCACGTTGGCCTTGGCGTTGCACGACCACGTGACGCCCATCCGCCCCAACTCGCGGGCGATCGCCTCGGCGCGCGGCAAATCGTCGGTGAAGGTGTCGTCGTCGAAGAAGAATTCCTTTACCTGCGGAAAGGCTTCACGGGCGTAGGCGATCTCGTCGATCACATGTCCGACGCTGCGCGTCCGATAGCGGTGCCCCCCCACCGTCTGCGGCCACAGGCAGAAGGTGCAGCGCGATTTGCACCCGCGCCCGGTGTAGAGTGACACGTAGGGATGCTTCAGGTAACCGATGAAGTAGTTCTCGACGCACAGGTCGCGTTTGTAGACCTCGGTGACGAACGGCAGCGCATCCATGGTCTCCAGGATCGCGCGGTCGGGCCGGTGCACGATGCCGCCGGGGGTGCGGTAGCTCAGCCCGTCAATGACGCCGGGGCTCCGCCCCTCCGCCACCTCCCTGATGGTGAAGTCGAATTCGTTGCGGGCGACAAAATCGATGGCCGGCGAGGCTTTCAGGCTGTTTTCCGGATCGACCGCCACCTTGGCGCCGACAAGGCCGATCCGGACGCCTGGATTCACGTCTTTCAACGCCTCTGCCACCTTGACGTCCGAGGTGAAAGAGGGGGTGGAGGTATGCATCACCACGAGGTCGTAACCCCGCACCAGCGGCAGGATCTCCTCCAGACGGATGCCGGCTGGCGGTGCGTCGATCAGACGCGATCCGGGCACAAGGGCCGCCGGCTGGGCCAGCCATGTGGGAAACCAGAAGGAGCGGATCTCGCGCCTGGCCTGATAGCGCGAACCGGCGCCACCGTCGAAGCCGTCGATGGACGGCGGTTGGAGGAAAAGGGTTCGCATCATGCCTTCTCTCCATGCAGGTGCAGGCGCCCGTTGGAATCAACATGGTACCTCGTGCCGCGCCACGACACCTCGGTCCCGCAGAAGCTGGCGAGCACGAGAGCGAAGGACAGCAGGTCGCGGCAGGGCATGAGCCACAAGGGCGTGGGCGGTCGGCCAAGGGCACGGTCGAAGACACGCCCCGCGGCCATCCGCGCCGCCAACGCTGCGCCCAACGCAGCCAGCCCCAAGCCGGACCAGCCCGCCACCGACGCCGCCGCCAGGGCCAGCAGCGCCACCGGCACCGGGTAGGTGACGAGCGACCCGGCATGTCCGGCGGCCTCGATGGATCGGATCGTCCGCATCCAGCGCAGCTCATGGGCGATCAGTTCGGCGGCGCTCGCCTCGCTCACCGTCGTGCCGACGAGGCAGGGCGAAAGGACGGTCTCCAACCCCAGTTCCCGAACCGCGGCGCCGAGCGCGTAGTCGTCGGCCAGCTGGTCTCGGAAGCGCTCCAGCCCGCCAAGCCGGTCGAGCACCGCGCGGCGCAGCGCCATTGTGGCTCCGAAGCAGCCGTCGCGCCGTCCCATCGCACGCCCGACGAGCACCAAGGGCAGGAACCCGTGGTCGATGAAGACCGCTCCCAGCCGCGCCCACAGTCCTCCCGCCGGACGGCCCGTGTAGAGGCAGGTCACCACCCCGGTGTCCGGCTGCTCCAGCCCGGCGGCGAGGGCGTCGAGGTAATCCGGAGGGACGCTGACGTCGCCGTCGGCAATCACCAGCACATCGTGCTTGGCCTGCGGCAGCATGGACAGCAGGTTGGCGACCTTCCGGTTGGCGCCGCGGGTACGCTCGTCGATCACCAGCGTGATATCGGCGCCGGGATGCTCGGCGATCAGCCATCGGACCACCGCGATGGCCGGGTCGCGCGGGTCCTGCACGCCGAAGACGATCTGCCAATTCGGATATTCCAGCGTACAGAAACTGCGTAAAGCCTCCCGCAGGCCCGGCTCCTCGCCGCATAACGGCTTCAGAACGCTCATAGGCGGCCTGCAAGACGGCCGCAACGGTGCGGTGCGGACAAAGCGCAACACCGCCAAGGACGCCAGGGCGAGGTAGGCCACCCCCGCGACCGTTGCCAGCATCAGCACGACCGTTGCCACGACCGCCAGGATGACCATCTCCTCCCCCCGCCGCGCGCACAACCGCTCACACTACGAAAAAATTAAGACAATCCTTCTTATTTCATGAGTAAAGACATACTCTCACCAACCGAGATCATGTTCTTCTTCGACCGCTTCGGCAAAGGAAACCGTAACGGATCCGTCAGTTCTCGCGCCAGCTTGCCTTTCTTTTTTCTGAAAAAAAGGGGCGATAGCGGTCACGATCTCATCGAGCGCTGTACAGGGCAGCGTCGTCACCAGCCTGCAAGGCGGCATGGTCCGGGAGGAATACTACCGGCATTGGCCGATGGAGAACGCGCGGCCGGCCCGGTTGGCCGAGGCCATCGCGGCGCTGCCCTGGGGGCGCCGAACCGCGTCGAAACCTACGGCGCGAGCAGGTGGCCCAGGCGTTCCAGAGCCGCAGGGTGACCAGCGCGCTGAAGCTTGCCTGCGCATCGAATGTTGCCAGGATAAGGACGGCTTCTGACTGTAACGGCATACCAACCATCCCTTCGACCTCAGCGACGATCCCGGTGGTCAATCCATCCCGGAAACGACCGATAGCTTGAGCGTCCTTTTCGCACCGAAGCGGCGCTCCGGCATCGGCCCGCCCGCGAACTTGCCGATCGTCATCGCGCCGCCGGCCACAATGGAGCCGAGCGCACCATTTCCTTTTCACTGTTCATAGCTTTCCCCCAGGTGCCGGCGATCAGGCCGCGTCCTCGTACGCGAAGGTTTCGGTTTCGTCGTCGTAGGTGAACAACTCCGCATAGCGCGCCCAACTGGTCACCGCCTTCAGCGTCTCCTCGGCGTAGGACTCGCTCATGAAGGCTTCGAGTTCCGCCCGGATGCGCCCGCTGGGAACGCGCTGGGTTGCCGATTCCTTCAGCAGTCCGTGGATATGGGCGGCCAGCGGCACGAAGCGGACCAGATGTTCGGCGAACAGCCGCTTGCGGTCCTCCACCCCGGACTCGGCGAACAGCCGGCCGGGCTCGGTCAGGTGGATGTCGCCTTCCTCCACCTCCGCGAAGCCGAGCATCTGGAGCGTCTCGGTGATCGGGAAGAGGTCGTCGATCTCGTGCTGCAACCCGGCGGCCAGATGCGGCAGGTCGGCTTTGCCGTGATAGGCGGGTGACGCCAGCGTCTCCAGCAGGCCGGCCAGCAGGTTGGTGGATACGTGTTCCAGCGGGACGGCGTAGGCCGGCGGCTGCCTGGTGGCGGGCGGCAGCGCGGTCAGCGGCTTGCGCGCGGTCATCCGGCCATAGATGTCGTCCACCATGGCGCGGAAATGCGGGTCCTGGCGGTTGCGGGGATGGAGGATGTCCACCCGGATCTCCGCCGCCACCCGACCGGGGTTGGAGGAGAAGACCAGGATGCGGTCACACATCAGCACCGCCTCCTCGATGTTGTGGGTTACCATCAGGATCGACTTGATGGGCAGCTTGTGCTCCATCCACAGGTCGAGCAGGTCGGTGCGCAGCGTTTCCGCCGTCAGCACGTCGAGCGCCGAAAAGGGCTCGTCCATCAGCAGGATTTCCGGATGGACAACCAGCGCGCGGGCGAAGCCCACCCGTTGGCGCATGCCGCCGGACAGCTCCTTGGGATAGGCGGATTCGAAGCCCGACAGCCCGATCAGGTCGATCGCATCCTCGGCGCGCGCCTCGGCTTCCCTGGTGGCCACGCCCTTGGCCTTCAGCCCGGCCATCACATTTTCCCGGACCGTCAGCCAGGGAAACAGGGCGAAGGTCTGGAACACCATCGCCACCCCATCGGTCGGGCCGGACACCGGAGCGCCGTGATGGCGGACGGCGCCGCCGGTCGGCTTGACGAGACCGGCGACGATGCGCAGCAGAGTCGATTTGCCCGAGCCGGAGCGGCCGAGCAGCCCCACGACCTCGCCGTCGCGCAAGGTCAGATCGACGTCGGCGAGGACGACATAATCCTGGCCCGACGGCTTCGGGTAAGCCTGACGGACGCCACTCAGCTCAAAAATGGTGGTGCGGGTGGCCGGCATGGCGGGTTCCTCCTCAGGCGAGGCGCAGGCGGCGCTCGGCGAACGCGTAAAGCGGACGCCACAGCAGGCGGTTGAACAGGATGACGAACAGCGACATGACGGCGATGCCCAGCACGATGCGCGGGTAGTCACCGGCGGAGGTCGCCTGTGCGATGTAGCTGCCCAACCCGTGGGCGGTCAGCCGCGTGTCGCCCCAGCTCACGGCCTCGGCCACGATGCTGGCGTTCCATGAGCCGCCGGATGCGGTGATCGCACCGGTGACGTAGAAGGGGAAGACACCCGGCAACATGACGTCGCGCCACCACTGCCAGCCGCGGATGTGGAAATTGGCCGCCGCTTCCCTGAGATCGCTGGGGAAGGCGGTGGCGCCCGCCACGACGTTGAACAGGATGTACCACTGGGTGCCCAGGATCATCAGCGGGCTGAGCCAGACATCGGGGTTCAGGTCGAAGCGTACGATGGCGACCACCGCGACCGGGAACAGCAGGTTGGCCGGGAAGGCGGCGAGGAACTGCGCCGCCGGCTGGACCTTTTCCGCCAGCCGCGGCCGCAGCCCGATCAGGACGCCGAGCGGCACCCAGACCAGCGTCGCCAGCACGATAAGCACCAGCACCCGCAGCAGCGTGGCGCCGCCCAGCAGCAGGACGCTACCGACGTCGCTCCAACCGACGCCGGACGCGACGAAGACGATCATCGACCCGCCGCACCAGACACCGGCGACCGCCAGCAACAGGTACCACAGGCCGTCGACGGCCCATGTCGGCACGCCGTCGAGCAGCCCGCCGAGCGCCCGGAGGCCGGAAGCCGTGCCCCGGCCGGCGTCGCCGGTCGGCAGGCGCAGCCAGATCAGCCGGCCGAACAGGCGGTCGAGCGGCGCGAACAGGGCACGGAAGAAGCGGGTGCGCTGAAACAGGTTGAGCAGCCAGGATTCGGGCACCTCCTGGGCTCCGGTCAGTTCGACCCGGAACTTGTCGGCCCAGGCGACCAGCGGGCGGAACAGGAGCTGGTCGTAGGCCAGGATGACCAGCAGCATCGTCAGCACCGCCCAGCCGATGGCGTCCAGCCGTTGCTTGTCTATGGCGAGCGCGAGGTAGGAGCCGATGCCCGGCAGAGTGATGGACTTGTCGCCGACCGTGATCGCTTCCGATGCGACGACGAAGAACCAGCCGCCGGACATCGACATCATCATGTTCCACACCAGGCCGGGCGCGGCGTAGGGCGCATCCAGCGTCCAGAAGCGTTGCCATCCGGAGAACCCGAAGCCCGCCGCCGCTTCTTCGAGATCGCACGGCACCGTGCGCAGCGACTGATAGAAGCTGAAGGCCATGTTCCAGGCCTGACTGGTGAAGATGGCGAAGATCGCCGCGCACTCGGCACCCAGCACACTGCCTGGGAACAGCCCCAGGAAGAAGACGACGGTGAAAGAGATGTAGCCCAACACCGGCACCGACTGAAGGACATCCAGCACCGGGATGAGCAGCATGCCGGCGCGCCGGCTTTTGGCCGCCAGCGTGGCGTAGGTGAAGGTGAAGACGAGCGAGGCGGCCATCGCCGCCAGCATCCGCATGGTCGAGCGCAGAGCGTATTCCGGCAGCATTTCCGGGTCCAGGGTGACCGGGACGGCTTCGATGCTGCCCAGCGGCTGGTTCATCTGATGACCGCCGATGGCGACCAGCGCCAGCAGGCCGATGACCAGTGGCAGGGCAAGGACGTCCCACCGGTTGGGGGCGGCCCCCGCCGCCTTGACGGAAATGTTCGTGTTGATCCAGACCATGGCGCGCCATCCCGCGGCCCAACGACGGGGCCGATCGGCAAACGAGACGGTACCGGCGCCGTTGGGGCGCCGGCGGCAGTTCAGACGGGTGGCGGAGTCAGCGACTTCGCGGGCGGGAATTCCGGGTCGCGGGGCATCGGCCGCCGCCCGGACGACGGCGGGACACGAAGAAATGACTGGTGAGGAGCTTCACCATGGTCCACCTCGGTTCGGCCTGCCGACGAGGCCGCGGGCGGACCTTGGTGAACGGTCAACCCGCGATCGGCGCCAACAGGGCTATGAGAGTAGATCGACGAAGGGCGCTGTCCATTTCTGGTTCCGTTGCGGCGCTGACCGCCGAACCGTGTTTCGCGACATGAATGCGGGCTGAACCTGTCGTTCAGGCTCTCCTCAGGCTGCGTGGCGCAGAGTACCGGTCATGGAGCGCACCGCGCTCCCCAGCACCGAAGGTGAAGCCATGTTCAAGACCACCGCCCTTGCGGCCCTCAGCCTCCTGACGCTCTCCGGCGCCGCTTCCGCTGGCGATCATTACCGCACCCAGGCGTTCCAGCCGGCCAGCCCGCAGCCGATCATGGACGTCGTCGAGGCCGGCGGCGGCACCCTCACCGGCACGGTCGGCACCGTTGCCGCGACATGGTTCGTCCTCTCCGATGGGGAGAGGGACATTCCGGTCACCAGCCACGACTTCCTGCCGCAAGGCATCCGGCCCGGTGACCGGATCACCGTCGTCGGCGGCATCCGGCACGGCGGCGTCCGGGCCGACCAGATCATCCGCCAGGACGGCACCGCCTTTGGCCGCGCCGCGTCCCCGGATCGCTCCCGCCGCTACGCCGACAATGACTGACCGCGCCCCGCCCGGGGGCCGGGGATGCTCAGCCGTCAACGTCCAGTCATTCCCGGCCCGGTATGCCTCCCGAAGCCGACGCTCACCTGTACCTCGTCCTGACGGAAATCCTCGAGGAGGTCGACGGGCCGAAGTCGGACGGCCAGCGGGTGTCCGGCGCGATGCGGGTGCTCCAGGCGCTGGATGCGCACGGCACGCACTTCGACCTTCCGGGCTGGGAACTGGTCCGCCTCAGTGGCCGACCGCCTCCCAGCCGCCAGGTGGATGACGAGGTCGGCCCCCATCTGCGGAGCGACGGCCTCTTGTGCCTCCTTCAGCGCGACAGGCTTTGCAGATAGGCCACAACATCATCGATTTCCGTGCGCGACAGGTTCAGGTCGGGCATCGGCGGGTGAGGGAATGTCAGCCATTCCCGTAGCCAGTTCGGACCTCGGTTCGGATCGCGCGCGATACTGGCCAGCGTCGGCACCGCGTCGGAGCCGCGCACGGTACTGCTGGCCGTAGCGCTGCTATCCGGTACCACATGACAGGAGGCGCACCAATGGTCGGCGAGGCGCCGACCGGCCTCGGCGTCCGCCGCACGAGCCGCGTTCGTTACAGCGAGAAGTGCCATCAACATCCCCGCGTATGCTCCTGCTGTCATTGCGGGCCTCCCTTCAGCATCATCAGTTACGTGACGATGTCGTCAGCTTCCTCGTCGGTCCGTCGCCAGCCGAAGGCGGCGTTACCCGCGTTCATCGGTCGCGGCGTACGCGAACGGGGTGAAGACCATCGAGGCGATGACCGAACCGACGGCTGGACTGGGCAATGGACACGGAGCATCGACCATTGCAGGCCTCCCTGTGCCACGGGGTTGTTGCGGTGGGAAAAGCCAATTGTGCAGAAAACGGCCACTCACCACGTCGGCGCCAAGCGGAAAAGACACACTGTGAGCAAACGCATGCTAGGACGGCGCACAACAGGAAGTCCACTCTTCGTATGGGGTACGGGACTGATGTTGGCTGGCAGGCCGGGTGGAATCGTGGCTGCGCAACGCCTTTTCCTATGCAGAGGTTTGAAAACAGTGTTTCTGGCCTCCGCTTTGGACGAAGCGGAGCGCTTCTACCCCGCTTCGTCCACCGGGGCCCCGGTTCAGCCGGCCTCCAGGGGTGCTTTGCTTCGCGGTCAGCAGCTTGGGGAGGCGGATCATGTTGCAGGCAGCGGAAGCCCACGGCACGGCTTGTTACGCAGGGGCGTGCAGCAGAGGCTTTCCGTCTGGGCCGATGACGCTCCGAAGTTTGCCCTGGCACAGCAGAAGATTGACGTGGGCCGCCACCTCGCCCGCGGCGAAGACCATCTGGTGTTCGGAGAGAGAGCGCTTGAACAGGGCGGGCACCACCTCGCGCACCGTTATTGGCGTCCGGCAGGCGTCCAGCACCAGCAGCAGGCGGTCGGCGTGGTGGTCGAGCAGCCAGTCGATGCGGGAGTGCACCCCGTGGAAAGGCGCGCCGTGGCCGGGCAGCACCAGCGTCTCGGGGTGGACCTCGTCCGCAACCCGGCGCAGCGAAGCCAGATAGTCGCCCAGCGGGTTGGCGTCCGGGTCACTCGGCCAGATGCCGACGTTGGGGGAGATGGTCGGCAGCACATGGTCGCCGGCCAGCAGGATTCGGTCTTGCGGATCGTAAAGGCACAAATGCTCGCTTGAATGGCCGGGGCAGCACAGCAGATGCCAGCGGCGCCCGCCGGCCTCCAGGACGTTGCCGTCGCACAGGCGCCGGTAGGTGGCGGGGGGCGGTTCCACGAAGCGGCTGTAGGCATCCCCCTGGCGCGCCAGCTCGACCGCCTCCGCCTCGTCGAAGCCCGCCTGCCGGAAGAAGCGGGCGAAGATCTCGGAACGCTCCGGGGATTCGTCCACGGCCAGGAGCCGTCCCCACAACCATTCCCGCTGCGTCATCAGCAACTCGGCCCCGAAGCGCTCCACGAACCAGCGGGCGAGGCCGACATGGTCCACATGGTGGTGCGTGGCGATCACGCGGGTCACCGGCCTGGAGCCGGGCAGCCGGGCCAGCGCCTCCGTCCAGGCGGCGCGGGTGGCGTCGTCGGCAAGACCGGTGTCGACGACGGTCCACCCGTCGCCATCGTCGAGGAGATAGACGTTCACATGGTCAAGCTCGAAGGGCAGGGCGAGGCGGAGCCACCACAGGCCGGGCGCCACCGGTTGCGGGACGGCGGTGCTTTCTGCGACGGGACGGGGCCGGGATTCATCGGGGGCCATGGGCGTTCAGCCTTCCTTTCGGGTGTGGCGCGGCGCGCGGCGCCCCCATCAGTGATTCGATCACCGCCTCCATCTGCGCGATGGTGCCGCAGGGGAGCGCGCGGCCACAGACGGCGGCGTACAGGGGGGCGACGGAATCGCCGCTGCCCCAGGAGATCACGGGCTCCGGGTTGAGCCACAGGACGTCGCGGGCGCGGGCGGCGATCCGCTTCAGCAGGTCGAGCCGCGGCGGCTGGTTGTTGGTCCGCGCGTCGCCGAGCACGACCACGGTGCTGCGGCCGTCCACCGCGTCGGCGCAGAGGTCGAGGAAATCGGCGAAGGACCGCCCGTAGTTGGTGGAGCCGCCGCTCCAGCGCGTCACCGCCGCGGCCATGCCGCGCTCGGCGCCGTCCTCCAACTCGTCGGTGATCTCGCCCAGGCGGTCGGAGAAGGCGAAGGCGCGCACCCGCATCGGGCCGTCGTGCAGGTGCGCCACCAGCGTCAGGAACAGCGTGGAGACCGTGCTCATGGAGCCGCTGACGTCGCACAGCACGAACAGGCGCGGCCGGTCGCGTCTGCGCGTCCGCCAGACCGTCTGGAACAGGACCCCGTCGTGCCGCACCCCCTTGCGCAGCGTACGCCGGGCGTCGAGCGCCGTCCGGCGGTCGAGACGCCGGCGGCGGCCGTACAGCGTGGCGAACCGGCGCGCCAGGGCACGCACCAACTCGTGCACGCGGTGCTCGTCGGCCGGGGACAACCGGCGCAGCGACGAGCGTTTCAGGTCGCGGGTGCCGATCCGCTGCGCCTCCGCCTCGACCTCCGCCATCATGCGGCGTTCGGTCAGGCGCAGGGCGGCGGCGGTCATCCATGCCCGCCCCAGTTCCAGGGCGGCGGCGGCGGGATGGTCGCCATTTTCCCACAACCGGCGCACATCCTCCTCGTAGGCGGCGAGACCGATCTGCTCCAGCAGGCGGCGCGCAACGAGGGCGCGTTGCGTGCGGCTGCGCATTGGGGTGCGCCGCTCCTCCAGCGCCCGCCCGAGCACGGCGAGAAGCCCGGCCATGTCGCGCGCCCGCACCAGTTGGGAGAGCGGTGACAGCCCATCGGCAGGAATGTCGACGGTTCGGCTGCCGAATCCTATCGGCGAGCCGCCCGCGCTGCCGGGAGCGCCGGGAACCGGGTCGCTTCCGGGGGGCAGATCGGCGGGTGACGGCGGTTCGACGGAGAAGGGAGCGAAGTGGCGCTCGAAGCACGCGTCGAAGCGCGCGGCTTCCTCGGCCGTCTTGGCCAGCGCGGCGCGCAGGCCCTGCTTCAGGGCGGCGCGGTCGGCGAAGCCCAGCACGGCGGCGACCGCTGCCCCATCCAGCGTCTCGGCGACCGAGACCAGGACGCCGGCGGTGCGCAGCGCCTGGATGAAGCCGAGAAGGCTGCGGTCCATGGCGCGGCCCTCACGCGCGGGACAGCAGGCCGGGCAAGGCGTCCTCGACCGTCGCCATGTCCTGCCGGAACTTGACGACCAGCCCGAGGGTGCGCCGCACGACGTCCTCGTCCAGGGCGGCGACGTTCATCATGACCAGAGCCTGCGCCCATTCGATCAACTCGCTGACCGACGGCCCCTTGCGCAGGTCGAGCGCGCGCATTCCGTCGATGAACGCCGCCAGCCGGCGGGCCAGCGCGTCGTCGATGCCGGGCACGCGGGCGTGCAGGATACGCCGTTCCAGCTCCGGGCCTGGGAAGTCGATGTGCAGGTAGAGGCAGCGCCGCCGCAACGCCTCGCCGATGGTGCGGGTGCTGTTGGAGGTCAGGATGACCAGCGGCTTCACGCTGGCCGACAGGGTGCCGATCTCCGGCACCGTGACCTGATAGTCCGACAGCATCTCCAGCAGCAGCGCCTCGAACTCCTGGTCGGCCTTGTCGATCTCGTCGACCAGCAGCACCGCGCCGTCCCGGCTGCGCAGCGCCTTCAACAGCGGGCGCTCCTCCAGGAACGATTCCGAGTAGAAGGCGTCGGAGAAGCCGTCCAGTCGGCGCAGCCCCTCGGCGAGGTCGGCGGCGCCGTCCAGCACGTCGGCCAGCATCTCCTTCAGCATCTGCGTGTAGAGCAACTGCTTGCCATACTTCCATTCGTACAGCGCCTTGGCCTCGTCCACGCCCTCGTAGCATTGGAGGCGGTGCAGGGCGAGCCCGGCGTGGCGGGCGGCAACCTTGGCCAGTTCCGTCTTGCCGACGCCGGGTGGCCCTTCCACCAGGATGGGCTTGGCCAGCTTGGCGGCGAGGTACATGGTGGTGGCGACGCCGGGGCTGCAGATGTAGCCGTGCGCGGCGAAGTCCGCCTCGATGGCCTCGATGCTGCCGAAGGCGGCCGGTGGTTCGGCGGCGATGCCGGGAAGGGCGGTCATCAGGTCGATATCCCTCCGTTGACGCTGATCGCCTGGCCGGTCAGGCGGGCCGCCGCCGGACTCATGAGGAAGACCGCCAGTGCCGCCTGGTCCTCCGGCTGGGCGAGCCCCAGGCGCGCCCGCGGGATGGCCTTGCCGAACAGGCGTTGGGCGAAGGGGTCGGTCATGACCATGTCGTAGGTCCTGGTGCCCTCGACCAGCGACGGGGTGATGGCGTTGACGCGGATGCCGTCGCGGCCGGCCTCCGCCGCCAGGGTGCGGCTGAACATCACGATGGCGGCCATCATGGCGCCGATGACCGCCTCGCCCGGCGTCGGCACCTTGGCGGCGTCCGACGCGGTGTTGACGATGACGCCGCCGCCGGCCCGCTTCAGGTGGGGCAGGGCGGCGTGGCAGGTGTGCAGTATCCCGAACAGGCTTGAGGCGACGACGTCCGGGAACCCCGCCGGGTCGGATTCGTGAAACAGCGCCGGCGGGTGGTTCCCGCCGGCACAGTTCATCACGAGGTCGAGGCTGCCGAAGGTGGCGGCCGCATCGTCCACCATGTCACGGACCGCGGCGGCCTGGGTGACGTCGGCGGCGTAGAAGCGGACGTCCGCCTGGGGGGCGGCCTTGCGGATCGCTTCGACCGCCACGGCCCCGCGCGCGGCGTTGCGGCCGTTGACGGCGATCCGCGGCACGCCGGCGGCGGCGAGCGCCGTCGCCGTCGCCAGCCCGATGCCGGAGGTCGCGCCGGTCAGCAGGGCGCTGCACCGCCCGAAGGGTTTGACGGTCATGGTGTGCGCTCCTTACAGAGGCTGTCCGGCCTTCTCCAGCTCGTCGATCAGCACCGGCACGCCGACGGTGCAGGTGTGCATGCCCAGCACGCTGGTGAGCTGGTAAACCTCCATGATCTCTTCCTTGGTGGCGCCGTACTTCAGCGCGTTCTGGATGTGGATCCGCAGGCCCGGCTCGTAGAGGTGCGTCGTCGCGGCGTCGATGGCGATGTAGATGAATTCCTTGACCTTGGGCTCAAGCACACCCTGCGTCCACGGGATCGAGGAGAACTTCAGGTACGCCTCGAAGAAGTCGGGGTTGAGGATGAGCAGCCCGTCCCAGAACTCGTTCCAGTAGCCGCGGTTCTTGATGAAGGTGTCCTTCAGCGTCTGCTGCCGCTGATCGAACTCGGCATCGAACTCGGCGCCGCGGCCGGCCTTGCGGAATTCGTCGATCATCGCCGGGACGCCCATGGTGCAGGTGTGCATGCCCAGCACGCTGGTGAGCTGGTAGACCTCCATGATCTCTTCCTTGGTAGCGCCGTACTTCAGCGCGTTCTGGATGTGGATCCGCAGGCCCGGCTCGTAGAGGTGCGTGGTCGAGGCGTCGATGGCGATGTAGATGAACTCCTTGACCTTGGGTTCCAGAACGCCCGGCGTCCACGGAATCGAGGAAAAATTCAGGTACGCTTCGAAGAAATCCGGGTTCAGTTGCAGCAAGCCATCCCAGAATTTGTCCCAATAACCACGATTCCTGACGAAGTTATCCTTGAGGGTCAACATGCGTTCAGTCATCTCGGCCATGGTGTTTCCTCCTTTTCTGTGTTGATTTGAGAATGCCGGTCGGCGCTCATGAGCGCTTGCGGTCGCGCAGGAACGCGTCGACACCGGAAAAGCCGCCCGGACGGCAGGCGTGCGCGACGAAGGCCTCCTCCTCCATCGCCAGGCCGGTCGACAGGTCCACGCGCGTCGCGGTATGGATCAGCCGTTTCAGCTCCCGCAGGGTCTGCGGGTCGCGTGCGGCCATGTTGCGGGCCAGTTCATCCACGGCGGCGGTCAGTTCCTCCGTAGGGACCACCCGCGTAACCAGCCCCATCGCCTGCGCCTCGCGCGCCGTCAGGCGGCGCCCGGTCAGCACGAGGTCGAGCGCCAGCGGCAGGCCCACCCGGCGGGGCAGACGCTGGCTGCCGCCGGCGCCATGGATGAAATTGATCTCCACATGGGGGTCGCCGATCACCGCGTCCTCGGCGGCGACCACCAGATCGCAGACCAGCATGGTTTCCAGCCCGCCGCCGAGCGCGTGGCCGTGCACCTGCCCGATCACCGGCTGCGGCAGGTGCGCGAGGCGGGTCAGCGCATGGTTGAGGTCGCGGTTGAAGCGGGCGATGGCGGCGGGGTCGTCGCGGTGCGCGTCCATGTAGCGGAAGTCCGCACCCGTGCAGAACGCCCGCCCGGCCGCGGCCAGGACGACGACCGACACCGAGCGGTCGTCGTGAACCGCCGCCACGGCGTCGGTGAGAGCCCGCACCAATCCCGGCGTGTAGGTGTTCATCGCCTGCGGCCGGTTGAGCGTCAGGCGCACGACGGCGCCATCGCGCTCGACGCGCAGGTCGTTCCCGGCTTCGTTCATGATCCCGGCTTCGTTCATGACAGGGCCTTCGCCGTCGCGGCGCGGGCGGACCCGGCCAGGGCGCCGCGGTCGTGGATCTCGCCCGCGTCGGGGCCGTCGCGCAGCAGGTATTTCTGGATCTTCTGGTTGGGCGTCTTTGGCAACTGTGGCCGGAACTCGATGTAGCGCGGTATCCAGAATCGCGGCATGTGCTCCTCGCAGAAGGCCCACAGCTCGCCCGCGGTCAGCGCCTGCCCCTCCTGGAGCACGACGACGACCTTGACGTCGTCCTCGCCGAGTTCCGAGCTGACGGCGACGGCCGCGCATTCCAGCACCGCCGGGTGGCGGTTGACGACGGACTCCACCTCGAAAGAGGAGATGTTCTCGCCGCGCCGACGGATGGCGTCCTTCTTGCGGTCGACGAAGGTGATGTAGCCGTCCTCGTCGATGCGCGCGTTGTCGCCGGTGTGGAACCACAGGTTCTGGAACGCCGCCAGCGACTCCTGCGGCATGTTGTAGTACTCGCGCAGCATGGAGAAGGGCTGGCGCGGGCGGACCAGGATCTCACCCACCTCGCCGGGCTTGACGGGCTCGTCGGCGTCGTTGGCGATCATCACGTCGAAGGTTTCGGTGTTCACCTTGCCGCAGGAGCCCTTGCGGCGCTCCGCGTGGTAGGGGGTCATGGTGACGATGCCGGTCTCGGTGGAGCCGAAGACCTCGACGATGCGGCAGTTGAAGCGCTTCTCGAACGCCTCGTTCTGCTGGCCGATGTAAAAGGTGCGCGCCGGCTGTGTCGCGTCCTCGGGCCGCGGCGGCTGCTTCAGCAGGATCGGGATCATCGAGAAGATCCCGTGCACCAGCGACACGTCATAACGCCGCACGTCGTCCCAGAAGGCTGAGGCGGAGAAGCGCTCCACCATCGCCATGCGCCCGCCCTGGATGATCGTCGGCACGATGCCCAGCCAGGAGGCGATGGCGTGGAACAGCGGCAGGGGCGAGTAGATCGAATCCCCGTCGCGGAAGTCGTTCGCCCGGATCCAGTCCAGGGCGAAGGTCACGACATGGCAGTTGCTGGCGTACACGCCCTTGGACGGGCCGGTGGTGCCGGAGGTGAAGGAGATGGCGAGCGGATCGGTGTAGGACAGCGCCACGTCCGGCTCATCGTCCGGCGCCTGCAGCAGGGCGTCGAATGCGGTGACGGTGGTGCGGGCGCGCACGCGCTCCGGCGCGTCGGCGCCGCCGCGCACGATCACATGCTTCAACTGCGGCAGGTTTTCGATGACGGCGTCCAACTGCTCCAGATACTGGGCGTCGATCACCATGTGGGTGGCGTCGGCCTTGTTGAGCTGGTAGCGCAGGATGTCGCCACGGTAATCCGTGTTGATCGGAACGTAGACCGCCCCGGTCTTGGCGCCGCCCAGCCAGGCGTACAGGAACTCCGGGCAGTTGGGCGTCATGATCGCCAGCTTGCCTTCCCGGGGCAGGCCCAGGCCGGTCAGGCCGTTTGCCGTACGGTTGGCGATGCCGTTGAAGGCGCCGTAGGTCAGTTCCACGTCCCTGAACTGGAAGAAGATCCGGTCCGGGTGACGCTCCACGGTCCGCCGCAGCAGGTTCCCGAGAACACGGTCTTTCGGCGGAATGTCTGCCATCGTCTCCTCCCTTGATCTGGCCTTGATCCGGCGTTGCGTCCCGCCGGTCCGGCGGAGCCGCCCTTTTTCCGCTAGGCTATGTCAGCCCGCTCTAAAAATCAAATGTCTGTTTGAATCTTTCCGCGCTTAGGCAGTTGCATATAATTGCTGGGCTACAATGCCCTTGCATCGGGCTGCGCGGTTCTGCACTATAAAACAAACGTTTGATAATGAGCGCGGCGGGCCGCGCCGGGGAGGACGGCAGGAATGAACTATCTGGACCTGTTCCCGTCGAAGAGCAGCACGGTGCATGCGGTGCTGGAGCAGCGGGCGCATCGGTTGCCCGACCATCCGTTCCTGATGGTGCGCGACCGCGTCCTGACCTACGCCGACATCAACGAGGGGGCCAACCGGCTGGCGCACGGCCTGATCGCCCGGGGCGTGCGGCCGGGCGACCGCGTGGCGGTGATGATGGCCGGCTCGATCTCCTACGTTCTGGCGTGGTTCGCCATCGCCAAGGCGGGCGCCGTCGAGGTGCCGGTGAACACCGCGTACAAGGGCGACATGCTGCGCTACATCCTTGAGACGGCCGACGTCGCGGCGGTGATCGCCGACGAGGCCTTCGTCGGGGAGTTGCGCACGGCGGGCGGCGGCCTGCCGGGCCTGGACCGGCTGATCGTCAACCCGGCCGACGGCGGCCCAGGCACCCTCGACGACGGCCCCGGTACCCTGAACGGAACCATGGCGGCGGAGCGGCACGACCCCGGCCTGCCGGTGTCCGGCGGCGATCCGGCCTGCGTGATCTTCACCTCCGGCACCACCGGGGCGTCGAAGGGCGTCGTCATCACCCATCACCATGAGGTGTCGTTCGGCGTCTTCTTCGCCGAGATCGTTTCCATGCGGAGCGACGACGTCGCCTACAACTACCTGCCGTTCTTTCACATCGCGGCGAAGTTCCTGACGTTCGGCGCCATGCTGGTGGACGGCCGCATGGCGCTTGAACCGGTGTTCAGCCTGTCGCGCTTCTGGGACGACGTGCGGCGCTGTTCGGCGACGGTGGTGGTCGCGGTGGGCGGGCTCTGCCACATGCTGCGCAGCCAGCCGGAGCGGCCGGACGACGCCGACAACACGCTGCGCGTGGTCTACGCCGTACCGGTGCCGGCCGAGTTCCAGGAGGAATTCGAACGCCGCTTCGGCGTCACCCTTATCGAAGGCTACGGGTCCACCGAGTCGAACCTCGTCGTCTACAGCCGTCCGGGCGAGACGCCGCGCGGTTCCTGCGGACGTCCGAGCCCGCATTTCGAGGTGGCGATCCTCGACGAGGACGGGCACCGGCTCGGCCCCGGCGAATCGGGTGAGATCTGCGTGCGGCCGAAGCTGCCCGGCACGCTGATGAAGGAGTATTTCGGCATGCCCGCCAAGACGGTGGAGGTCATGCAGGGCTACTGGTTCCACACCGGCGACCGTGGCGTCATGGACGAGGCCGGCTTCGTCTATTTCCAGGACCGGATCAAGGACTCGATCCGGCGCCGCGGCGAGAACATATCCTCCTTCGAGGTCGAGCGCCTGCTGAACGCCCACCCGGACGTGGCTGAATCGGCGGTGGTCGCCATCCCGTCCGAACTCGGGGAGGACGAGGTCAAGGCCGTGGTGGTGCGCCGGCCCGGCGCGACGCTCGACGAGGAGGGGCTGCTGCGCTTCGCGGTGGAAACCATGCCGTACTTCATGGTGCCCCGCTACATCGCCTTCCGCGATGCCCTGCCGCGCACGCCCACCCAGAAGGTTCGCAAGGTGGACCTGCGCCGCGAAGGCGTCGGGGAGGGCACCTGGGACCGCGAGCGGGCCGGTCTGCGGGTCACCCGCGAGGGCCTGCGCGACGCCCGCGAGGGCTGACCATGGACTTTCGACACGAGGACACGATGCCGGCACCAACGAGTGACATGACGCGCGGAGAGTTGGCCGCGGGGACTCCGGCACCGCTGAAGGGCTACCGGGTGCTCGACCTGACCCGGCTGCTGCCGGGGGCCTTCTGCACGCAGATCCTTGCCGACCTGGGCGCCGAGGTGATCAAGGTCGAGCAGCCCGGCAAGGGCGACTACTGGCGCTGGTCCGAGCCCAAGGTGCGCGCGGAGGGCAGCCAGTTCCTGGCGTTGAACCGCAACAAACGCAGCATCACCCTCGACCTGAAGAACCCGCGGGGGCGCGACGCCTTCCTGCGGCTGTGCGAGGACGCCGACGTGGTGGTCGAGGGCTTCCGGCCCGGCGTCATGGACCGTCTGGGGTTGGGTGTCCAGGATCTGCGCACGCGCAACCCGCGGCTCGTGCTCTGTGCGATCACCGGATACGGGCAGACCGGACCCTGGGCCGGAGCGGCGGCGCACGACCTGAATTTCCTGGCTCTCTCAGGCATGCTGGACCTGATCGGGGGCCGGTCCGGCCACCCGGTCGCGCCGGGGATTCCGGTCGGCGACATCGGCGGCGGCGCCCTGATGGCGGTGGCCGGCATCCTGGCCGCCCTGCTGGAGCGGGGCCGCACCGGGCGTGGCCGGGTCGTCGATATCGGCGTCGCCGACGGCCTGTTCTTCTGGATGGCCTACCTGCTGTCGCAGTGGAACGCTCCGGCGCAAGCCGACCGGCAGGACGCGTTCGACGTCGTGCATGGCGCGCCATTCTACACGCTCTACGAGACGGCCGACGGCCGCCACATGGCCGCGGCCCCCTACGAGGAGAAGTTCTGGCAGGCGATGTGCGAGGCGCTCGGCCTGCCCGATCTGATCGACCGGCAGTGGGTGCAGGGCGACGAGGCGGAAGCGGTCAAGCGGCGCATCGCCGCGGTGTTCCGACAGCGCACCCAGGCGGAGTGGACGGAGGTCTTCAGCCGGATCGACGCCTGCGTGACGCCGGTGCTGACGCCCCGCGAGGCGCTGCGGACGCCGCAGGCCCGCGCGCGCGGCACGGAGATCGTGGTCGAACATCCCGTCGAGGGGCCATTGCGGCAGATCGCGTGTCCCATTCGCTTCGACGGCGCTTCGGCGACGCCGCTCAGACCGCCGCCGGTGCTCGGCGCCGACACGGACGCGGTCCTGGCGGCGGCCGGATACGACCGGGAGGACATTGCCGCGTTGCGCGCAGCCGGTGCGGTGTGACGTGAAGAGGCGGGAGAAGGGGAGGGGGCCATGAGGCCGGTGAGTGTTCTTGGGGCCGGGTCGACGGTGTTCGGCCGGCATTCCGATCTTGGGGCCGTGGAACTGGCGGTCGCCGCCGCACGGCAGGCGATCCTCGAGGCGAACGTCCCGCGCGAGCGGATCGGCGCGGTCTATCTCGGTAACTTCGTCGGCGGCGTACTGACGGGGCAGGAGGTGCTGGCCGGCCTCGTCGCCGACGGGCTGGGGCTGCGCGACGTGCCTTGCACCAAGGTGGAGGGAGCCTGTGCCAGCGGCGGCATCGCGTTCCGTCACGCCGTTCTGTCGGTGGCCGCCGGGCTGTGCGACGTGGCGCTGGCCGTGGGTGTGGAGAAGATGAGCCACGCCGGGACGGCGGCGGTGACGCAGGCGCTCAACTGCGCGCTCGACCATGCGGCGGACGGGCCGAGCGGGCTGACCTATCCGGGGCTGTTCGCCCTGCTGTGGCAGGCCCACGCGCGGCGCTACGGCACCACGCGCGAGCAGGTGTCGGCGGTGTGCATCAAGAACCGCCGCAACG
>JAEYPE010000254.1 GCA_023411035.1 Pseudomonadota bacterium | reverse complement strand
GACCGAGGCGCTGCCGGGCACCGGTGTCGATGCGGCGGCCCTGTGGTCGGCGCTCGATTCGATCCTGCACGACCTGACCCCGCGCAACCGCGCGCTGCTGGCCCGCCGCGACGAGCTGCAGGCGAAGATCGACGGCTGGTACCAGGAGCGCCGCGGCAAGCCCGCCGATTTCGAGGGCTACAAGGCCTTCCTGAAGGACATCGGCTATCTGCTGCCGGAGGGCGCGCCCTTCACGGCCGAGACCGCCAACGTCGATCCGGAATTCTCCACCGTCGCCGGGCCGCAGCTCGTGGTTCCCGTGATGAACGCGCGTTACGCGCTGAACGCGGCCAACGCCCGCTGGGGCAGCCTGTACGACGCGCTGTACGGCACCGACGCCATCGCCGACACGGACGGGGCGGAACGTGGCAAGGGCTACAACCCCAAGCGCGGCGAGAAGGTCATCGCCTTCGCCCGCGGCGTGCTTGACCGCGCCGCCCCGCTGTCCGACGGATCGCACGCCGACGCCGCCGGCTACGAGGTGGAGGACGGCCGCCTGCTGGTCACGTTGAAGGACGGCCGCACCACGGGCCTGTCCGAGCCGGAGAAGCTGGTCGGCTACGCCGGCGAGGCGTCCGCCCCCACGGGCATCCTGCTGGTCAACCACGGCCTGCATCTGGAAATCCGCATCGACCGCAGCCACCCCATCGGCAAGACCGACGCGGCGGGGGTCGCCGACCTCCTGCTCGAATCCGCCCTGACCACCATCCAGGACTGCGAGGACTCCGTCGCCGCCGTGGATGCGGAGGACAAGGTGGTGGCCTACCGCAACTGGCTGGGCCTGATGAAGGGCGACCTGACCGCCAGCTTCCCCAAGGGGAACGGCACCGTCGAGCGCCGCCTGAACGAGGACCGCAGCTACGCCGCCGCCGCGGGCGGCACGGTGACCCTGCCGGGCCGCAGCCTGATGCTGGTCCGCAACGTCGGCCATCTGATGACCAACAACGCCGTGCTGCTGAAGGACGGCAGCGAGGCGCCGGAAGGCATCCTGGACGGCATGATCACCTCGCTGATCGCGCTGCACGACATCAACGGCGCCCGCCGCAACAGCCGCGCCGGCTCGGTCTACATCGTGAAGCCGAAGATGCACGGGCCGGAGGAGGTCGCCTTCGCGGACGAACTGTTCGCCCGCGTCGAGGATGCGCTGGGCATCGCCCGCAACACCCTGAAGATGGGCATCATGGACGAGGAGCGCCGCACCACGGTGAACCTCAAGGAGTGCATCCGGGCCGCCTCGGCGCGCGTGGTGTTCATCAACACCGGCTTCCTCGACCGCACCGGCGACGAGATGCACACCGCCATGGAAGCCGGCCCGATGATCCGCAAGAACGACATGAAGTCGTCCGCCTGGATCAAGGCCTATGAGGACTGGAACGTGGACACCGGCCTGCTCTGCGGGCTGAAGGGCCACGCCCAGATCGGCAAGGGCATGTGGGCGATGCCGGACCGCATGGCCGACATGCTGGCCGCCAAGATCGCCCACCCGCAGGCCGGCGCCAACACCGCCTGGGTGCCCTCGCCCACCGCGGCCACGCTGCACGCCCTGCACTACCATCAGGTCAACGTCGCCTCCCGGCAGGAGGAACTGGCCCGGCGCGAGCGCGCCAGCCTGGACGCCATCCTGACCGTTCCGGTGGCCGACCGCCCGAACTGGTCGGAAGAGGAGATCCAGCAGGAGCTGGACAACAACGCCCAGGGCATCCTCGGCTACGTCGTGCGCTGGATCGACCAGGGCGTCGGCTGCTCCAAGGTGCCGGACATCAACAATGTCGGGCTGATGGAAGACCGCGCCACCCTGCGCATCTCCAGCCAGCACATCGCCAACTGGCTGCACCACGGCATCACCACCGAGGCGCAGGTCATGGAGACGATGAAGCGCATGGCCGCCGTCGTGGACAAGCAGAACGCCGGCGATCCGCTCTACCGCCCGATGGCCGCGGACTTCGACGGCAGCGTCGCCTTCCAGGCCGCCTGCGACCTCGTGTTCAAGGGCCGCGAGCAGCCGAACGGCTACACCGAGCCGGTGCTGCACCGCCGCCGCATCGAGGCCAAGGCGAAGGCCGCCGGCTGAGCCTAACCCGCCTCCGGCGCTTCGGCAGGCCCTTTCCCGTCCGCGGGGAAGGGCCTTTTTCTTGTCCAGGACCGGATTGCCATGGTCCAGACATTGCCATGGCCCAGACATGGCGAAGGCCGGAAACCCGTCTGGGTTCCGGCCTTCGAGGATGGTGGGCGCGACAGGGATTGAACCTGTGACCCCTACGATGTCAACGTAGTGCTCTCCCGCTGAGCTACGCGCCCATCCGTGCCGCCGGTCGGTTCGGGTTTCGGCATCCGTCTTTCGTCCCGTCCGGCGTGGGCGTGGGATGTACCATCATCCCGGGGGGCTGGCAAGCCTGGATTTCACTTTTTTCCGTCCGAAGGACCCCCATCCGATTTCCCGCCGATGGGACGCCGCCGGTCTCCCATCTGTTGGGACGCGAGCGGGACGGCGCGTGACAGAACCGCCCATGTCCACTACATCACATGCCATGGATGCTTCCGTCGACGCCGCCCCACCGGAACCGGCCTTCGAACTTCTGGCCCCGGACGAACAGACCAAGCCGCTGGTGCTGGCCTCGCCGCACAGCGGCAACCGCTATCCGGACGAATTTCTGGCGGCGGCGCGGCTCGACCCGCGCGCGCTGCGCAAATCGGAAGACTGTTTCGTCGACGAGATTTTCGCGGGCGCTCCGGCGCTGGGCATGCCGCTGATCCGGGCGCTGTTCCCCCGCGCCTTCCTGGACGTCAACCGCGAAGCCTACGAACTGGACCCGGAGATGTTCGCGGACCCCCTGCCCCCTTACGTCAACACGCGCTCCCCGCGCGTGGCGGCGGGGCTGGGCACCATCGCGCGGGTGGTCGCCAACGGGGAGGACATCTACCGCGGCAAGCTGCGCTTCGCCGAAGCGGTGCGGCGGGTGGAGCAGTACTACACCCCCTATCACAGCACGCTCCGCCGGCTGGTGGAGAACACGCGCGCCCGCTTCGGCCACGCGGTGCTGATCGACTGCCACTCCATGCCTTCCCCCGGATTGGGCGACCGCGACAACCGGCGCAACGACATCGTGCTGGGGGACTGTTTCGGCAATTCCTGCGCCCCCTCGGTCATCGAGACGGCGGAGCGCTTCCTGCGCGGCCTGGGCTACACGGTCAGCCGCAACGCGCCCTATGCCGGCGGCTACACCACCCGCCATTACGGGCGCCCGCGCCAGGGCATCCACGCGCTTCAGATCGAGATCAGCCGCGACCTCTACATGGACGAGGCCACGCTGTCGCGCCTGCCCTTCCTGAGCGTCCTGACACGGCACATGCACGAGATGGTGGACAACATCGCCCACCTGCCGCCCGGCCCCCTTGCGCCGCGCTGAACGCCCCTCGCACACCAGCCGGCGCACAAGAAAGGACCTGGGCGCAGGCCCCGGCCTCAGTCCAGTATTACAGCCGGTCCTCATCGGTTCGGGTGCGGCGTTTCCAACGGGAGCGCTCGGCTCGCCGCTGGCGGCCTCCTGCATCACTCCGAGCGCGGCGGTCAACAGGCTCGCAAGGGGAACGGCCGAGGCGGAGCTTGTCCACTAGCAGCGCTACCCGGCTCGCGAAGCCGCTGAACTGGACCTGTTCGCCTCCATCGAAGGCGACGGCAATCGCCAGCGGTTCCACCCGGCTCTCGGCTGCATCACCCCAGAGCAGGCCCCGCAACAGGCCGCATAAACCGGTGTCCATCGTTCCGGGGGGAAGCGGCTTCACCCGCCACCCCATCGCAAAGCCGGCTCTCTGGCAAGCCATCGCCCGCCCGCTGTAATCCTTAGGGGGGATAGGCGTTCTTTTGTGCGGCATTGCTGAACCCAATCAACTCCGGTCTGTTTAGAAGGGCACGGCTGTATGGAACCCCCCTAGATGCTTTGCCTTCGCCACGGTCTCGCCACCTCGTGTCTTCTCGCTATTTGTCTTTCGGATGCGGCGCTGGCCCAGCAGCCTGCGAACGCACCGCCAACGGTAACGACCGAGGTGGTGCGCGAGCGGGAGGTCACCCCGACCAGCCAGTTCATCGGCCGCGTCCAGGCGATCCGGGACTTCGAAGCCCTTGCCCGAGTGGAGGGCTTCATCGAACAAGTCGCCTTCCAGGAGGGGCAGAACGTCACCAAGGGCACCCTGCTCTACGTCATCGAGCAGGCCCCCTACCAGGCCGCCGTCGACAGCGCCAAGGCCGACCTTGCCAGCGCCCAGGCGACCCTGCGCGAGGCCCAGCGCGCCTTCCAGCGCGCGCAGGAGCTGAGCGGCCGCGGCAACATTTCCCAGGCTGCCCTCGATCAGGCCCAGGCGGCGCAGGAAACGGGGGAGGCGAGCGTCATGCAGGCCCAAGCCAAGCTGTGGCAGGCGGAGCTGAACCTCGGCTACACGCGCATCACGTCGCCCATCGACGGGCGCATCGGCGCCACCGCCAGGACGGCGGGCGACCTCGTCAACCCGTCCAGCGGGGCGCTCGCCACCGTCGCGCAACTCGACCCCATCCGGGTGGTCTTCTCGGTCAGCGACCGCGACCTCCTGCAAGTCCAGCGCACCGACCCCGATCTCGACCCCGCCCAGACGGCGGACCGCTTCGTCCCGGCCCTGCGGCTGGCCGACGGCTCCGAATACGAGCAGAAGGGCAAGGTGTCCTTCGCCGGCAACCGCATCGACCCGCAGACCGGAACCATCCCGATCTACGCCGATTTCGCGAATCCCAGGTCTCTCCTGTTGCCCGGCCAGTATGTGACCGTCCTGATCCGCCCGGCGAAGACCGAGCGGCAGCCGGTGGTCCCCGTCTCCGCCATCCAGCAGGACCAGCAGGGCAGCTACGTCATGGTGGTCGACCAGCAGAACCGGGTGCAGCGCCGTCCGATCGAACCCGGACCGCAGATCGACCAGGACATCGCCGTGCCCAAGGGGGTGCAGGCCGGGGAAACCATCATCGTCGGAGGCGTGCAGAAGGTCCGGCCCGGCATGATCGTGCAGCCGGAACGGGCGCCCCAGACCGCCGAACAGCCGAAGGGATAAGAGCCCATGTTCTCCGGCCTGTTCATCCGGCGCCCGAACCTTGCCATCGTCATCGCTCTGGTGGTGACCATCGCGGGCACGCTGGCGATCCTGTCGATCCCCGTGGCGCAGTTCCCGCCGATCACGCCCCCGTCGGTGCAGGTCTCCGCCACCTACCCCGGCGCCAACGCGCAGGTCGTCTCCGAAAGCGTTGCCGCCCCGATCGAAGCGCAGGTGAACGGCGTGGAAGGCATGCTCTACATGTCCTCCACCAGTACCGACACCGGCGCCTACACGCTGTCGGTCACCTTCGCACCGGGAACCGACGCGAATCTGGCCCAGATCAACGTGCAGAACCGGCTGTCGCTCGCCACGCCGACGCTGCCGACGGAGGTGTCGCAGCAGGGCGTCACGGTGCGCAAGCAGTCGACCAACATGCTGATGGCCGTCAATGTTTACTCACCCGGCGGTCAGTTCGATCCGATCTTCATCTCCAACTACGCCAGCATCAACCTGCGCGATGCCATCGCGCGGGTGCCCGGCGTCGGCGACGCTCAGGTGATGGGTGCTCTAACCTATTCCATGCGCGTCTGGATGGACCCGAACCGCATGGCGGCGCTGGGCATCGCCGCGGCGGACGTGGTCGAAGCGATCGAGAACCAGAATCTCCAGGCTTCGGCGGGGCAGATCGGCGCACCGCCGGTTCCCGCCAGCCAGCAGCAGCAGTTGACCATCCTCGCCCGTGGCCGGCTGGACGACCCCAAGCAGTTCGCCGACATCATCGTCCGCACCAACCCGAACGGCGGCCTCGTGCGGCTGGGCGACATCGGCCGGGTGGAGCTGGGGGCGCAAAGCTACAGCTCCACCTCCAAGCTGGACGGCAACCCGGCGGCGACACTGGTCGTCTACCAGGCGCCGGACGCCAACGCGCTGGACGTGGCGAAGGCGGTGCGGGCGGAGCTGGAACGTCTGTCCGGCCGTTTCCCGGAGGGGCTGGACTACGCCGTCGTGTTCGACACCACCGGCTTCGTCAGCGCGACGATCGAGGAGATCGTGCTGACGCTCGGGATCACCTTCGTGCTGGTGATGGCGGTCATCTACGTTTTCCTCCAGGACTGGCGGGCGACGCTGATCCCCACCCTGGCGATCCCGGTGTCGATCATCGGCGTCTTCGCCGTGCTTCTGGTGCTGGGCTACAGCGCCAACACCATCACGCTGTTCGCGCTGGT
>JAEYPE010000180.1 GCA_023411035.1 Pseudomonadota bacterium | reverse complement strand
GCAGCGTGCCGGTGGGCAGCAGCGTGGCCTCCAGCCGCTCCGCCCAGGCCGCGGGATCGGCCTTCACGGTGATGTCCAGCGGCGCCTCGTGCAGATGCGCCTCGACGATGCCGCGGGTGCGGGCGATGCCGTAGGCCTGCCTCCAGGCCAGCCACAGCCAGTCCGGCGTATTCAGGCGCCCGGCGTCCTGCTGGGCGGCCAGTTCCGCCCCTTCGCGCCCGATGCGGCGCAGGACGGCGTTGATCAGGCCCTTGTAGGGTTCCGCCCCCTTGGCGGCGGCCAGCTCCACCGCCGTGTCCACGGCGGCATGGGCGGGCGTGCCGAGGAAGACGAGCTGGGCCACACCCAGCCGCAGGATGTCGTGCACGGTGGCCTTGGGCAGGCCCGGCTTGGCGAGGCTGCCCTGGATCAGCGCGTCGATCTGGCCGAGCCGGCGCAGCACCGTGGCGGTCAGAAGCCGCACGAAGCCGCGGTCGCGCGGATCGAGCCCGCGCAACTCCGGATGCGCGTCGAACGCATCGTCGAAGGGAATGGATTTGCGCAGTACATCGCGCAGAAGGTCGAGCGCGGCGGAGCGCGCGGCGAGGGAGGCGTCGGACATGCCGCTGGATGTAGCGCGCCGGACCGCGGGTGTCGAGAGCCGCCGCGCGGGGCAGCGCTGTTATCGGATGCGCCTCACCGGGCGAGCGCGCCGCGCCGTCCGCCTTCATGGTCGGGATAGGGGCCGACGTCCTCCACGAAGAAGCAGGCCACGCCCAGGACCTCGCCCCGGCGCAGGACGAAGCGGTTGCCGTTGCCGGCCTTCATCCCCCACAAACCCGCCTTTGCTCCTGGCCCGTCCAAGGCGCTCAGTTCCAGCTCGGGCGGCACGGGGTCCTCGCCCAGCCGCTTCAGAAAGCGGTCGGCGCGCACGCGGTCGTCCGGCGGCAGGCTGCGCGCGGCGCGGGCGTCGTAGCGGTCGCTCTTCACGTAGCGGGTCCCCGTCCCCTGGATGGGGCTGGACGGCCCGCCCGGATCGGCGGCGGCGCGTTCGAGCATCAGCGCCCAGCGCGCGTCCCGCACAAGGGCCAGGGCGCGGCGGTGGGTGGCGCGGCTGTGCTCGGCCAGTTCGTGGAAGCGGGGCAAAAGGTCGCGCTTGCGGAAGCCGACCTCCCTCATGAAGCGCTCCACCGCCCCGTCCGCCGCCGCGCCGGAGGCGGGGATGCCGCGCGTCTCCAGCGCCAGCAGCGCGTCGATGCGCCGATCGCGGTCCGCAGGGGCGGTGCCCTGCCCCAGCGTCCGGGCAAGCCGCTCCAGCGCCGCCCCGGCGCGGCGTTCCGCCTCCGCGATGCGGAGGAGCACGTCGTCGCGGGTGGCGTCGGGGGGAACGGTCAGCCAGCCCGCATCGAACAGCGGGACGATATCAGGAAACAGGTCCGGCAAGATGTCCGTCAGCCGTCGGCGCGCATGCGGGCGACGATCTCCTCCAGCACTTGACCGGCCTTGTCGTTGTCCACCTGGCAGGTGCCCGCGGCCTCGTGGCCGCCCCCGCCGTACTCCAGCATCAGCGGCCCGATGTTGGTTTTGGAGCTGCGGTTGATGATCGACTTGCCGCAGGCCAGCACCGTGTTCTGCTGCTTCAGCCCCCACAGGACATGGATCGACACGTTGGCTTCCGGGTACATGGCGTAGATCATGAAGCGGTTGCCGGCGTAGATGGTTTCCTCCCGCCGCAGGTCGATGACCACCACGTTGCCGTGGATGCGGCTGCAATCGGCGAGCTGGTTGGAGAATTTCGGCTCATGCTCGAAATACAGGTCCACCCGCTCCTTCACGTCGGGCAGGGCCAGGATCTGGTCGATGCTGTGGTTCCGGCAATAGTCGATCAGCTCCATCATGAGCTGGTAGTTGGAAATCCGGAAGTCGCGGAAGCGGCCGAGGCCCGTGCGCGCGTCCATGATGAAGTTCAGCAGGGTCCAGCCCTGCGGCTTCAGGATGTCCTCGATGCCGTACTGGGCGGAATCGGCCTGATCGACCGCGGCCATCATCTCGTCGGAGATGGTCGGGAAGCGCTCCTTGCCACCGTAGTAATTGTAGACCACGCGGGCGGCGGAGGGGGCGTCGGCCTCGATGATGTGGTTGTCGCGCTTGCCGACGCGGATCGTCTCCGACAGGTGATGGTCGAAGGCGAGATGGACGCCGGGCACATAAGGCAGATTGGTGGTGATGTCGCGGTCGGAAATCTCGACCTTGCCGTCCTGCATGTCCTTGGGATGCACGAACTTGATCTCGTCGAGGATGCCAAGCTCCTTCAGAAGCACGGCGCAGACCAGACCATCGAAGTCGGAGCGGGTGACGAGGCGGTATTTCGTGGCTTCGGACATTCGTTTCCCCCTGGTTACCCATAATCGGCAAGCAGGGGGAAGGTAGTCTTACGCCTTTCGTCGTGCAACTGCGAACGTCGGGCTCAACCCGCCCCCTCAACCCCAGGGGCTGCGCGGCATGAAGGAGGGGGCGGCCATGCCGCGCAGGCGGCGAACCCGCTCCTCCATGTTCGGGTGGGTGGAGAACAGGCTGTCGAAGCTGCGTCCGTGCAGCGGGTTGGCGATGAAGAGATGCGCCGTGGCCGGGTTCGATTCCGCCGCGTAGTTCGGGATCTGGTGGGCGTAGTTGTGGATGCGGGTCAGCGCGTCGGCCAGCCACAGCGGGCGCCCGCAGATCTCGGCGCCGATGCGGTCGGCCTCATACTCGCGGGTGCGGCTGATCGCCATCTGCACGATCATGGCGGCGAACGGCGCCAGGATGGCGACCAGGATGCCGCCGATCATGCCCAGCGCGTTGCCGCCCTGCCCGTTCTGGCTGTTGCCCTGGGACGCGCCGAAGAACATGCCGAAGTTGGCGAGCATGGAAATGGCGCCCGCGATGGTCGCCGTGATGGTCATGATCAGCGTGTCGCGGTTCTTCACATGGGCCAGTTCATGGGCCATGACGCCCGCGATCTCCTCCGGGGTCAGCAGGCGCAGCAGGCCCGTGGTGGCGGCAACGGCGGCGTTCTCCGGGTTGCGCCCGGTGGCGAAGGCGTTGGGCTGGTCGTTCTCCATGATGTAGACGCGCGGCATGGGAAGGCCGGCGCGCTCGGCCAGTTGCTGGACGATGCCGTAATATTCGGGCGCTGTGTAGGCGTCCACCTCCCGCGCGCCGTACATGGACAGCACCATGTCGCCGGAGTTCCAATAGCTGAACAGGTTCATCCCCAGCGCCATGACAAAGGCGATCATCATGCCGCCCTTGCCGCCGAGCAGATAGCCGATGCCCATGAACAGGGCGGTCAGGCCGGCGAGAAGGATGGTGGTCTTCAAATAGCTGGTCATGTCGATGTTCCGGGCGATCTTCTGGGCGGCTTCGCTGTTGCTTGCGGGTATGATTGGCCCTGCCGGGGCTTTCCGTCGGGCTTGTCTGGTGATATGGGCTTGACGGAAGGCTTCGTTCAAGATGGCCCAGCAGCACACCCGACCCCAGAGGACGGCCATGACCGAGAAGATGACCAGCGGCGACACGCCGGACCACCCCGCCAAGCCCGGCGCCGAGACGGTCGCCACGGAAGCGAAGGCCCCGGAGACGAAGATCCCGGAGACAAAAGCCGAAGAAACGGCCAAGGGACCCGAGCAGATGCCAGGCGAAATCGGCGGCCCGCAGGGGCCGGAGCCGACCCGCTTCGGCGATTGGGAGTTCAAAGGCCGCTGCTCCGATTTTTGATCATCCTAGGATGGCTTGCCTGCACACCGCCTGATAAGGTGTGAATACATAGGTGTGCAGGATATCATACCTAGGTTGTACTTGATACGTTCCTGTACGCGCGATACTCTGTGGTTGTCTCCGCTCACAGCGAGCCCGCGCCATGGGAACGCACACGCCCACCGACCGACGCCCGATCCGCCCCGCCGCGGTGCGCCTTCCGCTGTGGATCATCGTTCTATCCGGCCTCTTCGCCGCTCCTGTCCAGGCTGCCCCGCCCGCCTTGCCCGGCCCGATTCCGGCGGAGGTTCTGGAGGTGCTGGACGGCGACACTCTGCTGGTGCGCGCCACCATCTGGCTGGGGCAGGTCGTGGAAACCCATGTGCGGGTGGACGGGCTGGACGCGCCGGAGATGCGCGCCCGCTGCCCCCGTGAGCGGGAACTGGCGGAGTCCGCCCGCGACCACGCGCGCCGCCTGATCGGAATCGCCCCGGTCCGGCTGCTCGACATCCAACCCGACAAGTATGGCGGGCGGGTGCGCGCCCGCGTTCTGACCGGCGGGGGCGCCGACCTGTCGGCCGCGCTGATCGAGGCGGGGCTTGCCCGCCCCTATCACGGCGAACAGCGCCGGCCCTGGTGCGACGGGACGGGCATAGGCTGATCCGCATGGGCTGATCCCGAACGGCGCCCGAAACGAAACCGGGGGCCACGAAGGCCCCCGGTCCGTCAACTTGCACCGATGAACGCCGACGATCAGTCGTTGTTCATGCGGTTCTCGATCAGTTCGGTCACGACCGTCGGATCGGCCAGCGTCGAGGTGTCGCCCAGGCTGTCGTGCTCGTTCGCGGCGATCTTGCGCAGGATGCGGCGCATGATCTTGCCCGAACGGGTCTTCGGCAGGCCCGGCGACCACTGGATCAGGTCCGGCGTGGCGATCGGGCCGATCTCCTTGCGGACCCAGGCCACCAGCTCCTTCCGCAGCTCTTCCGACGGGGTTTCCCCGGCGTTGAGCGTGACGTAGGCGTAGATGCCCTGGCCCTTCAGGTCGTGCGGGTAGCCCACGACGGCGGCCTCGGCCACCTTCGGGTGAGCGACCAGCGCGCTTTCCACTTCCGCCGTGCCCATGCGGTGGCCCGACACGTTGATCACGTCGTCCACGCGGCCGGTGATCCAATAATAGCCGTCCGCGTCGCGGCGGCAGCCGTCACCGGTGAAGTAGTAGCCCGTGAAGGTCGAGAAGTAGGTCTGGACGAACCGCTCATGGTCGCCGAACACCGTGCGCATCTGGCCCGGCCAGGAGTCGGCGATGCACAGGTTGCCTTCGGTCTCGCCTTCCAGCTCCTTGCCCTCGCCGTCCACGACGACCGGCTTCACGCCGAAGAACGGCTTGGTCGCGGAGCCCGGCTTCTGGCCGATGGCGCCCGGCAGCGGGGTGATGAGGATGCCGCCGGTCTCGGTCTGCCACCAGGTGTCCACGATCGGGCAACGGCCGTCGCCGACGACGTTGTAGTACCAGAGCCACGCTTCCGGGTTGATCGGCTCGCCCACCGAACCCAGGATGCGGAGCGACGCGCGGGAGGTCTTCTTCACCGGACCCTCACCCTCGCGCATCAGCGAGCGGATGGCGGTCGGGGCGGTGTAGAAGATGTTGACCTTGTGCTTGTCCACCACCTGCCAGAAGCGGGAGATGTCCGGATAGGTCGGAATGCCTTCGAACATCAGCGTGGTCGCGCCGTTGGCCAGCGGGCCGTAGACGATGTAGCTGTGGCCGGTGACCCAGCCCACGTCCGCCGTGCACCAGTAAATGTCGCCGTCCTTGTAGTCGAAGACGTACTGGTGCGTCATCGACGCGTAGACGAGATAGCCGCCGGTGGTGTGCAGCACGCCCTTCGGCTTGCCGGTCGAACCGGAGGTGTAGAGGATGAACAGCGGGTCTTCCGCGCTCATCTCCTCCGGCGGGCAGTCGGCGGACACCGACGCGATTTCCTCGTGGTACCAGAGGTCGCGGCCCTCGGTCCAGGCGACGTTGCCGCCGGTGTGCTTCACGACCAGCACATGCTTGACGCCCGGCGCCCCGGCGACGGCCTTGTCGGCGTTCGCCTTCAGCGGAACCTTGCGGCCACCGCGCAGACCCTCGTCGGAGGTGATGACGAAGTGGCTGTCGCAGTCGACGATGCGGTCCTTCAGGCTGTCCGGCGAGAAGCCGCCGAACACGATGGAATGGATGGCGCCGACGCGCGCGCAGGCCAGCATGGCATAGGCGGCCTCGGGGATCATCGGCAGGTAGATGGTGACGCGGTCGCCCTTCTTGACGCCGTTCTTCTTCAGAACGTTGGCGAGGCGGCAGACCTGCTCGTGCAGTTCCTTGTAGGTGATGTGCTTGGAAACGCCCGGATCATCACCTTCGAAAATGATGGCGGTCTGGTCGCCGCGCTTCTCCAGATGGCGGTCGATGCAGTTGGCGGAGACGTTCAGCGTGCCGTCGTAGAACCACTTGATGTGGACGTCGCCGGTGTAGCTGACGTCCTTCACCTTGCTGTAGGGCTTGATCCAGTCGATGCGCTTGCCCTGCTCGCCCCAAAAAGCCTCAGGATCGCTGATCGACTGCTCGTACAGGCGGGCGTAGGCGGCTTCGTCCACGTAAGCGGTCTTGGCGATTTCCGGCTTAACAGGAAAGAACGAATTGTCGGACATTGGCTCGCGATTCCCCCGTAGTGCTTCTGGTTACGCCCTGAAGGGCTGTTGGGAGGCGGCTGCCGGCCGCCCCCGTTACCGGTCATTATCCACACAAGTTCCCGTCTCCACAAGCAGAACGGCTGATTGTCCGTCACCTCCATCGGGGTTTTCCGTTCCACTTTGTTGCAGCGCACCGCCCGTTCTTTTGAATTCACCCGTGCCCGGAGCGACTCAGCCGCGCGACTATTTGTCGCGGATAACACGAAAGCATGACAACGCCTCGCGAAGGGTCACTTAACCCACCCTTAACCGGCTCATCGTTAGCGTGCGGGGCATTCATCCAACGGCAGGGCAGCGGGCATGGCCAGCACGACCAACGCGGACGGCACGACCGGCGGCGACACGGGAAGCGGCGCCGAACTGGCCGGACGCCTGTCGGAGATGGGCAACCGCACAAGCCTGATGGTGATCGACGCGGCCCTGCGCGCGGCCTCCCTGGCCGGTTCGGAGGCCGCCGGTTCCGCCTCTCTGGGTTCCGCCTCTCTGGCGCCCTTCGGACAGGAGGCGGGATTTGCCGGGGCCGCGGCGGAGATGCAGGCGCTGGCCCGCCGGATGCTTCAGGCCACGCAGGATTTCCAGGCGGTCATCTGCGAACCGGCGGAATAATCCGCCGCCGCAAACGACCGCCCGTCAAAGAACATCAAACGACCGTCTGGCGACCGTCACGCGGCCGTCACGCCTCGATCCCGGCCAGCGCGCAGACATGCGCCCATTCCGCGTCCGTCACCGGGCAGACCGACAGGCGCGACTGCCGAACCAGGGCCATGTTCTGAAGCAGCGGATCGGCCTTCATCGCCTTCAGCGTGACCGGCGTCTTCACGGGCAGCAGAGCCCGCACGTCCACCATGCCGAAGCGGCCCGCCTCGTCGCTCGGGTCCGGGTAGTATTCCCGCGCGATCTCGACGACGCCGACCACCGCCAGACCCTCGTTCGAGTGGTAGAAGAAGGCGCGGTCGCCGACCTTCATGGCCTTCAGGTTGTTCGACGCCTGATGGTTGCGCACGCCGTCCCAATGGGTGGTGCCGTCGGCGACCATGCGCTCCCACGAATATTTGAAGGGCTCCGATTTCAGAAGCCAGCGGGCCATTGCCGTCCGCCCCCGGTCAGGACTTCGGATAGACCCGGCGCCACGCCCGGATCTCGACGGTTTCGAACAGGCCGGCCTTGGCGTAGGGGTCATTGGCGGCGAACTCCTTCGCGGCGGCCTCGTCGGCGCAATCCACGATCAGCAGGCTGCCGACCATGCCCTGACCATCGTCGGACAGCAGCGGGCCGGCGGCGAACAGACGGTCGGCGTGCGCTTCCAGATAGGCCAGATGGGCGGGGCGGTTGTCGGCCCGCACCTGCGCGGCGCCGGCCTTGTCGGTGCAATGGAACATGTAAAGCATGGATGACTCTCCCGTTCGGTCGGGCGGGAGCCTAGCGCAGCCGCGCCCCTGGCGGAAGGTGCCGCGACGCGCGGCCTTCCGCAGACCGGAACACCTCGGCGGTGCAGCCGGAGGAAGGGCGCGCGCCCCGGCGGATTCAAGCGGTCGCCGCAACGAGAAAGCCCCTCCCCGGGGGACCGGGAAGGGGCTTTTCAGGCACAGCGTCGCGCGGGGCTATGTCGCCGTCTGAGGAGCGATCTGGCCCACGGGCGGGGTGGACGGGCTGGTGGAGGACTCCGCCGCCTGATGGGTGATGGCCGGGGCGGACTCCGGGGTCATCAGCGACAGGCTCACGGTCGGGGCCTTCCATTCCAGGCTGTCGAAGGCGCCGCAATGGCCGCACAGGCCGCCCCAGCTCGGGCTGACCGCGTTGCAGGCCGTGCAGGTCCAGGCCGCGTCCGCCGGAGCGTTCGCCGCCTGGGCCAGCCAGGCGCGCGCGGCTTCCTCGTCCTGCCGTTCCGCCCGCTCCAGCTCGGCCAGGAGCTGGTAGACGCGGCGGGAGGGCCGCGCTTCCAGCGCCCTGGTCAGATGGGCGCGGGCCTCGCCCCAGAGTTGTGCGTCGAGGGCGGCGCGGGCCACGGCGAGCAGCGACTCGACGTCGTTGGGGGCGTGGTTGCGCAGCTTCTCGAACAGCTTCACACGGTTCATCGGGTCATAGCCGGACACCACTTCCCGGTAGGCCGAGGTCAGCTCCGGGTGCGGATTGACGCGCCAGCAGCGCTCGATGGTCTTGGCCGCCTGCTTGTGCTTGCCGATGGACAGTTGCAGCCGCGCCGCGCGGGCCGCCGCCGGGACGAAGCCGGCCAGCAGGTCGTGCGCCGCCTGGGCGTGCGACAGGGCGGCGTCGGACCGGCCACGGCGCTCCGCCTCGAAGCTGCGCTCCAGAAGCAGGGTCGCACGGTGGCGGCGGCCCAGGTCGGGGTTGATCGCACCGGCCTGAACGGCCTGTTGCAGCGTGCCTTCCGCCGCCGCCCATTCGCCCGCGCGGGCTTCCAGGTCGTACAGCGTGCCGAGCAGCCAGGGCGTGTTCGGCTGGAGCGACTGGGCGCGGCGGGCGAGCTGGAGAGCCTCCACCCGGTCACCGGACTTCAGCGACTGCGTCAGCAGGCCGCGCAGGCCGAGGAAGGCGGTTTCCGGCCGGTCGAGCATGGCGGTGAAGTATTCCTTCGCCGCGCGGTCGTCGCCCTGAAGCTGGGCGGCCTGGGCCGACAGCAGCATGGTCAGCGGCGGCTCGTTCAGCAGGCCGTCGGCCTTGCGCGCCATCTTGCGGGCGGTCGTGGCGTCGCCGGCGGCGACGGCGACCATGCCGCGGGTCAGCGCCTGATAGCCGCGCTCGCGCCGGCGCGACCGGCGGTAGCGGCCGAAGCCGCGCGGCGCGCCGATGATGGCGCGGACCAGCCGGTACAGGAAAATGCCCGCCACGAGGGCGGCGACGCCGATCAGCACGGCGATGCCGAAGCTGGTCTCGACGACGTAGCCCTGCCAGTTGACGGCGACCGTGCCGGGATGATTGGCCAGCCAGACCGCGATCGCGACGACGATAGCGACCTTGATGATGAACCAGATGGCGCGGGTCATTGGGCCGCCCCCTTGCCCTCGGTGGCGCCTCCGGTGGCGCCCCCGGCGGACTGCGACAGCAGGCCGATGGCGCGGGCGGTGAGCTGCTGACCGGCCTCGTTGGCGGCCAGACGGGCCTTGGCGTCGGCGATCCAGGGTGCTGCGACCTGCGCCGCCGGACCCTTCAGGGCCGACAGTTCGGTGACGGCGCCGCCGAGGTTGCCCGCCTGAAGGGCGGCTTCGGCACGGGCGACCACCGCCGATGCGCCGTCGCCGACCACGCCGCCGCCCTGGCGGCGGACGGTGACCAGCGTGGCGATCTTGCCGGTGACCTGCTGAACCCAGTCGTTGCCCTCGCCCTGGTTGTCGGCGCGCACGATGTCGGAGGCCAGGGCCGCGAAGCGGTCGGTGAGCTGCGGCTGGGTCGGCACGCCCTTGGCGGCATAGCCGGCCACGGCGTCCAACGGCTGCGCGATCTGCGCGTCGCCGGCGGCCACGGCGCGCACGGCCTGGAGTTCCTGCTGGAAGGGCTGGCCGGCAGCCAGAGCGGAGCGGAGCTGCCCGGCGGCGAGCACCAGCGCCTGGGCGGCGGTGGCGGCGTCGCGGCGGGATTCGACCGTCTGGTTGACGGCGGCCACTTCCTGCTTCAGCGCGTCCACATCCTGGCGGAGCGCGTCGGCGGCCTGTGCTTCGCTGCTCACCGCATCGACGCGCTGCTGCAGCTTATCGAGCTGCTCGCTCAACTGGGCGACGCGCGGGTCGGGCTCGGACGAGCCGGCGGCGGCCTGCGGGCGCTGCTCGAGCTGCTGGATGCGGGCGGAAAGCTGGCTGACGGCGCTGTCCAGGGCCTGCTGGTCGATGCCGCCGGCAGCGGCGCCGTTGGCCGGGGCGGCGGGGCGCTGCTCCAGCTTGGCGAGACGCTCGGCGAGCTGCTGTACCTGTCCGCGCAGGGCCGGGTCCGGCTGCGGGGCGGGCGCCTGGGCGGTGGTGCCGGCGGCGGGCCAGCCCGGAACGCGCGGCCCCCACCAGGGCTGCGACAGGGCGGCGGCGCCGACCAGAAGGGCGATCAGCGACACGGCGGTGGCGAAACCGGCGCCGGAGCGGCGCTCTTCCCGCGGTGCCTCGTAGCGCGGCGGCTCGTAGGAAGAGGCGGTGGAGGCGGTGCTGTAGACGGGCTTGACGGGCTCCACCGGGGGCAGCGGCTCGCTCTGCGGCGCTTCGCTCTTCGGGGGCTCGTTCGTGACGTCCTCGGCCTTGGCCTCTTCCGCCTTGGCCTCTTCCACCTTGGCCTCTTCGGCCTTGATCTCTTCGATCCTGGCTTCCTCGGCCTTCGCCTCGCCGGCCTCCGTGCCCGGCAGGGTGTCCTCGGCCTTATCGGATTCGGTCTTGTCGGCCTCGGCCTTGGCGGGCTCGACGCTCTCGGGGAGGGGAGCGGGGGAGGCGATGATGACGGCGTCGGTCGGCAGCGGCGTCACCGAATCGGCGGCGTCGGGGGCGTTGCGGTCCTCGCTCGGCGTGGCGGCTTCCAGGTCGGCTTCGCTCAGCTTGATCCGATGCTTGGCGGCGGAGGCGCGCAGATCGGCGTGGCGGGCCAGCGGGATGGCGCCGCGCTTCTTCCAGCCCTGCACCGTGGTGACCGGGATGTCCAGCTTGTGCGCCATGGGGCGGATGCCGCCGAAGCGTTCGATGATGCGTTCGACGGCGGGGCCGCCGGAGGAAGCCTGGTTCTGGTCGGACGGCGTGTGGCCGTTCGGTTCAGCCTCGTGTTCGGAGCCTGGGCGAGGGGTCATTGGGTGCCTTCTGGTCGCTGTTGTTCTCGACGAACGCCACACAAGCCCCCAAGCGGATGCACTCAAGCCCGGCCCGTGCCGCCGGAGGGGTCCGGCAGCAGGCCGAGCAGCGAGTCCTGCTCCGGCCGTGGCGCCACCCGTACGCTCTGCCACGGTGTCACTCCCAGCTCACCGTACGTGCGGGCAACCTCCGCGACCGCGGGGCTGAGGCAGAGCGCGTCCACTGTACCACAGCGGTCGATGAGCCCGGCCTCGGCGACAAGCCTAACAAACGAACGGGCGGTACGGGGAGAGAAAAACAACACGGCGTCCAGTGTTCCCGTACGCAGCGCCGCCGCCGTGCCATCCGACAGGTGTCCGGTCGGAACGGCGTCGTATAGGGTTTCCCGCAGAATGGAAAAACCGGACTCCGCCAGCATGCCCGCCAGATCGCCCGCCAGCTTGGTTCCTGCGACATGAAGTAGCGGGCCTGACGTTGCGGCGCACCGTTGGCGCACCAGCGCGGCGAGTGCGTACACGTCGCCGGACGCGCTTTCGACCTGTGCGAAACCGGCCTCGCGGGCGGCGGTGGCGGTGGCGTCGCCGACCGCATAGACGGGCCGGTCGCGCCGGCTCGTACGTCTGGCGTAACCCCGTACGCCGTTTGCGCTGGTGAAAAGGAGGGCCTGTACGTTTTCGACGTCAGGCTCCGGCCCGTCCAGCCAGCGGATCTCCAGCATCGGTTCCACCGACACGCCGAACCCCAGGGCGCGCAGGCGCGCGGCCAGCGGCCCGGAATCCTCCGCCGGACGGGTGACCAGGATGTGCGGCCCTGCCATTGCGGGCCCCCTCAGCCCTGGAAGAAGCCGGGCGGCAGGACCGCCTTGATCTCCGCCCCGGCGTCGGCGCCGATGGCCGCGGCGTCGCCGATGGTCCCGCTGCGCTCCGCCCGGAAGACCTGCCGCCCGTCGTTGGACAGCACCTTGGCCTTCAGGTGAAGCCGGTCACCCTCCAGCGTGGCCAGCGCCGCGATGGGCGTGCGGCAGGAGCCGTCCAGCATGGCGAGCAGGGCGCGCTCCGCCGTCACGCGGGCCGCGGTGCCGGCGCAGTTCAGCGGGGCAAGCAGGGCGCGGGTGGCGTCGTCGCTGCTGCGGATCTCGATGCCGATGGCGCCCTGGGCGACGGCGGGCAGCATCGTCTCATGTTCCAGCACCGCGGTGATGCGGTCGGTCAGGCCGAGACGGCGCAGCCCGGCCAGCGCCAGCAGGGTGGCGTCCACCTCCCCGGCCTCCAGCTTGGCAAGGCGGGTCTGCACGTTGCCGCGGAAGGGCACAACCTTGAGGTCGGGCCGCCGCTCCAGGATCTGGGCCTGGCGGCGCAGCCCGGCGGTGCCCACGACGGAGCCGGCGGGCAGCGTGTCCACCGTGTGTCCGCCGCGCGAGAAGAAGGCGTCGCGCGTGTCTTCCCGCGGCAGGAGCGTGGAGATCTCCAGCCCCTCCGGCAGCCAGGTCGGCACGTCCTTCATCGAATGGACGGCGAGGTCGGCGCGGCCTTCCAGCAGCGCGTCCTCCAACTCCTTCGTGAACAGGCCCTTGCCGCCGGCCTCGGCCAGCGTGCGGTCCAGGATGCGGTCGCCGGTCGTCTTGAAGGTGACGATCTCGATGGCGCCGGGGGCGGCCAGATGCGGGTGCGCGGCGATCAGCCGGTCGCGGGTCTCGTGGGCCTGCGCCAGCGCCAGCGGGCTGCCGCGCGTGCCGATGCGGAGCGGTTGGGTCATAAGGCCAGTGTTCTAGGCGATCCGCCGCGGTTTGCAAGCCTTGGTGACAGGCATGCTACTCTTCGGTGAAGCAGCCGGCGCCGTGTCTCAGGATACGCGCCGCGCCGTCACGACCGTGCGGCGGCTGTCCACCGTCCAGGGGGCGTTCTCGAAATCCCCGGCCAGCCGTTCCACCGAGAATCCGGCGGACTCCAGCATCAGTTCCAGCTCGTAGCGGAAGATCATCCGCCAGGTGAAGCCATATTCGGTCACCGCGATCTGGCCGTCCGGCAGAAGCTCGTCGTACCAGCCGTGGATGCGCTGGCACTGCCGCTCGTCCAGGCGGGAGGTCATCGTGTTGCGGATATAGCGGTTGCCGGTGCGCGGGTTGCGCCGCGGCTCCGACGGGCTGGGCTTCGCCTCGGCGTCGAGCGTCAGGGTCAGCGGGTTCATCACGTCCAGCGCCAGCACGCCGCCCGGCGCCAGATGCGCGGCGGCGGCGGTCAGCATGCGGCGCTCCGCCGCCAGATCGGGGATCAGCATCAGCACGTTGAAGGGAATGGCGGCGAGCCGGAAATCGCGCACCGGCAGGTCGAGCGCCGTGGCGTCCTGCCGCACCACATGCACGCGGGCCCGCACCTCCGGCGCTTCCCGCGCCAGCTTGGCGCGGAGCTGGTCCAGCATGGCGGCGGAGACGTCCACCGCCCACACCTCGTGCCCGGCGCGGGCCAGCGGGATGGTCAGGCGCCCGGTGCCGCAGCCGATCTCCAGGACCGGGCCGCCGGTCTCGGCCGCGCGCTCCTTGTAGAAGGGCACGTCGCCCAGGATGCCGATGCGGGCCAGGATCGCGGCGTTCTCCGCCCGCGCCTCTCCGATCTCCAGCGAGGGATAATCGCCGTCGTAATAGAGGATGCTGGCGTCGTCGTCGGGCACGTCCTTGTTCATGGGCGCCTGCATGCCTGAAAATTCCGGGCCAAGACCCTATACCAGAGCGGAGGAGACGGCTAGTTTGGCGGCCATGATCGTTCTTGGAATCGAAACGAGCTGCGACGAGACGGCGGCGGCCATCGTCACCGGCGCGCGGGACATCCGCGCCGACGTGGTGCTCTCGCAGCTGGACGACCACACGCCCTATGGCGGGGTGGTGCCGGAAATCGCCGCGCGCGCCCATCTGGAGCATCTGGACGGGCTGATCCGCCGCGCCATGGCGGAGTCCGGGTTGGGCTTCGACGACATCGACGCCGTGGCGGCCACCGGCGGGCCGGGGCTGATCGGCGGCGTGATCGTCGGGGTGATGACCGCCAAGGCCATCGCCGCGGCGCGCGGGCTGCCCTTCGTCGCGGTGAACCATCTGGAAGGCCACGCGCTGACCGCCCGGCTGACCGACGACGTGCCCTTTCCCTATCTGCTGCTGCTGGTGTCCGGCGGGCATTGCCAGCTTCTGGTGGTGGAGGGGGTGGGGCAGTACCGGCGCCTGGGCACCACCATCGACGACGCGGTGGGGGAGGCGTTCGACAAGACGGCCAAGCTGCTCGGCCTCGGCTACCCCGGCGGGCCGCTGCTGGAGAGGGCGGCGGCGCTGGCCACGAATCCGGGCCGCTTCGACCTGCCGCGCCCGATGGTCGGGCGTCCCGGCTGCGATTTCTCCTTCTCCGGCCTGAAGACCGCCGTGCGGCGCCATGTGGAGGAGCTGGGCGCGCCGCTCGGCCCCGCCGATCAGGCCGACCTCGCCGCCGCCTTCCAGAACACGGTGGCGGAGGTGATGGCCGACCGCTGCGCCCGCGCCATGCGCCGGTTCAAGGAGATGCACCCGCAGGGCGGCGCCCTGGTGGTGGCCGGCGGCGTGGCGGCCAACAGGACGCTGCGCGCCCGCTTGCAGACACTGGCCGACCGGGAGGCCATGCCCTTCGTGGCGCCGCCGCTGCGGCTGTGCACCGACAACGCGGCGATGATCGCCTGGGCGGGGATCGAGCGGTTGCGGCTGGGCCAGACCGACCCGCTCGACTTCGCTCCCCGCCCCCGCTGGCCGCTCGACCCCACGGCGAAGCCCGCCATCGGCAAGGCCGGTGTGGGGTCCGGCGTGAAGGCGTGAGGAGGATCGCGCCATGGCCCTGACCTTCCGCATCGCCGGGCGCGACGACGTGCCGGAGATCGTCCGGCTGACCGCCGACGACGCGCTGTCCACGGGCGGCGACGTCTACAGCGAGCCGCTGGACCCGCTCTATTGGGGCGCCTTCGACCGCATGGCGGCCCAGCCGGGCAATTCCATCGTCCTGGCGGAGTTGGACGGGCGGGTCGTCGGCTGCTTCCAGTTCACCGTCACCCACGGGCTGGCGCGCCGGGGTGCCGCGCGGGCGACGGTGGAGGCCGTGAAGGTGGACAGCGCGCGGCGCGGCCAGGGGATCGGCAGCGCCATGATGCGGCACGCCATCGCGCTGGCCCGCGCCGAGGGCTGCGTCCTGCTGCAACTGACCAGCCAGACCCGGCGCACCGACGCGCACCGCTTCTACGAGCGGCTGGGCTTCCGCGCCAGCCATGTGGGAATGAAGCTGCTGCTGACGCCCGAGGGCTGAGCGACCGGCTTGCGGACCGGGGGCGCTCCGCCTAAACAATCGGCCAAGGTATTGGAAACGGGGGGCATCCATGGCGGCAACGCAGTTCCGGCGCATCGGCGTGATCGGCGGCGGAGCCTGGGGCACGGCGCTGGCGCTGGCGGCCCTGCGCGCCGGGCGGGAGGCCCTGCTGTGGGCGCGCGAGCCGGCGGTGGTCGAATCGGTCAACACCGCGCGGGAGAACCGCGACTTCCTGCCGGGCGTGCCTCTGCCCCCGGACCTGCGCGCCACCGGCGATCTGGCGGCGGTGGCGGCCTGCGACGCGATCCTTCTGGTGACCCCGGCCCAGCATCTGCGCACCGCCTGCGCCAGCCTCGCCGTCCATCTGCGGGCGGACACCCCGGTGGTCATCTGCGCCAAGGGGATCGAGCTGGACAGCCACGCCCTGATGAGCGAAGCGGCGCAAGCCGCGCTGCCGGCGGGGACGCCGCTGGCCGTGCTGTCCGGCCCGACCTTCGCGGCGGAGGTGGCGCGCGGCCTGCCGACCGCGGTGACGCTGGCCTGCGCCGACGCCGCGCTGGGCGCCCGGCTGGTCGAGGCGTTGGGCAGCCGCACCTTCCGCCCCTACCTCTCGGACGACGTGGTGGGCTCGCAGATCGGCGGGGCGGTGAAGAACGTGCTGGCCATCGCCTGCGGCGTGGTGGAAGGCCGCCGTCTGGGCGACAACGCGCGGGCGGCGCTGATCACCCGCGGGCTGGCGGAGATCACGCGGCTGGCGCTGGCGCTCGGCGGACGGGCGGAGACGCTGATGGGCCTGTCGGGCCTGGGCGACCTGACGCTGACCTGCTCCAGCCTGCAATCGCGCAACATGTCGCTGGGTGCGGCGCTGGGCGCCGGGCGGACGCTGGCCGAGGTGCTGGCCGAGCGCCGCTCCGTCGCGGAGGGCGTCTACACCGCCGCCGCGGTGGTCGGGCTGGCGGGGAAGAAGGGCGTGGACATGCCGATCTGCGGCGCGGTGGACGCCATCCTGAACCGCGGCGCCGGCCTGGACGCGACCATCGACGGGCTGCTGTCCCGCCCGTTCCGCGGGGAAGGGCGCTGAGGCTCCGGCGGTTTTCACCATATCCGGCGGTTTTTACCACAAAGGCACGGAGGCGGATTCAAGCGGTCGCCGCAACAGCCCGACGAGGGAGGTTGCGATGAGCGTCTCCGTGATGAAAATGGACCGTCAGGCGCCCCGAGGCCCCAACCCTACGCCCCGCCCAGGCGGGTGCCCTCCAGGATGGCTTCGTCGAGGATCACACTGCTGCGGTCGCAGCCGGTCAGGTCGGCCAGCGTCAGGTCGCAGCCCTTCATGTTCGTGGCGCTGAGCGAAGCGCCGGCCATGCGGGCGCGCACCAGCGAGGCGCGCATCACCTTCGCCCCGGCGCTGATCGACAGTATTCCCAGATTGGCCCCGTCCAGGCAGCCGTCGATCAGGATCGCGCGGTCCAGCTTCACGCCGCGCAGATCGGCGCCGCGCAGGTCGGCGGAGCGCAGATCCGCCCCGTCGAACTGGGCCGCCTGCAACTGGGCGCCGTTCAGCCGGGCGTTGCGCAGCCGCACGCCCGTTCCCTTGGCGAGCGTCAGCACCTTGCCCGACAGGTCCGCCCCGTCCAGGTTCAGGCCGGTCAGGTCCAGCTGCCGCCCCTGCTTGCCGCTGGAGCCGAGCCACAGCAGGTGCTGGTGCAGCAGCACCTCGATCTCCGCCGCCGGGGGCGCCGGGTGGGCGATCTCCTCCGCCACGGGTTCGTCCTCCGGCTCCAGGATGGCCCTCGGCTCCCTGGCCGCGGCTTCCGCCTCCTCGTCGGTGCGGATGGAGGTGACGAGGTCCAGATCCGACACCCTGGCGCCGTCCAGCTTGGCCCCGCGCAGGTCGGCGCCGTTCAGGTCCGCCCCCTGGAGGTCGGCGCCGGAGAAGTTGCAGTCGCGCAGGTCGGTGCGCTGAAGCCGCGCGCCCAACAGGCTGGAATTGGTGAAGTCGACCGCCCGCGCGAAGCTGCCCGACAGCTTGGCCCGCGCCATGTCGGCGTTGGTCAGCTTGGCCGAGGACATGTCCGCCGGCCCAGGTTCGAAACCGATCACCTTCAATTCGCCGGACGCGCTGCGGTTGGCCACGCTGCCGTCGCGCAGGTCCACCTCGACCATCACCGCGCCGTCAAGAACGGCGCCGCACACGTTGGCGCCGCGCATGTCGGTGCGATAAAGCCGGGCGCCCGACAGGTCGGCGCCGCGCAGGTCCGCGCCATAGAGGTCGGCATGGTCCAGGATCGTGCCGCGCAGCTTGGCGTCGCGCAGGATGGCACCGGACAGATGCGCGCCGGTCAGGTTGCGGCCCGACAGGTCGGCGCCGCGCAGGTCGAAGAAGGGCAGATTGGCGCGGGCGCCGTTGGGCCGCCCCTCGGTGAAGCGGACGTGGCGCTCGCACACCCGGTCCAGCTGTTCCTGGCTCAGGCGTATCCGGGATTTGAGGGAGCCGTCGTTCGCCATGGGCTCCTCACGCGAACAGCGCGTCGATGTCGGCCTGCGAAATCCCGCCGCCGTCCGACGGTGCGGGCGCGGGGGCGGCGGGAGGCGGGACCGGCTTCGGAGCGGCTGCGGGTTGACGCGGCGGGGGCGGGGGCGGCGGAGGAGGCGGGGCGGGGGCGTCCGCCGGCTCCGCCCGTTCCATTACCTGGGGGAACTGGCTGGCCAGATTGTCGAACAGGGCGTCGATGTCGTCCTGGCTCACCTCCGGGCCGCCGAGCTGCGGGCCGTTCAGCAGATGCGCGTCGGGCCGGGTGTCACCCAGCTTCCGGTGGGAGGACACCTCCCCCAAGTCCGCCGTTTCCGAGGCGGAGGCGATGCGGTCCACGCCCCAGATCTCGATCATCGTGTTCACGCGCTGCTCGATGTAGCGCAGCGTGTTGACCACCTTGGTGGTGCGCTGGCCGGTGATGTCCTGGAAGGCGCAGGCGGTCATGATCTCGATGCTCCAGGCGTCGATGGCGTCCACCATCTCCGCGATGTCCGGATCGTCGCGCGGGATGCCCTGGGTGATCTCCTGGATTTTCTCGGTGGCGTTCAGGATGTCGGTGGTCGCGCGCTCCGTCGCCGCCACGATCTCGTCCAGTTCGCCGGTCGCCGCCTCGATGCGGTTGGACCCGGTGTCGGCGGGGCGCAGCGCGGCGATGTCGCTGCGCGTCTCCTGAACCACCTGGGTAATCGACATCAGCTCCTGCCGAAGGGCGAGGCCGTCGGCCGTGCCGCCCCCCGGTGCGGTGCGGGCCAGGGCGCCGGGCTCCACCCCGCGCAGCCGGTTGACCTGCTGTTCCAGCGCGCCGGCCAGCCGATGGAACTCGTCCGCCACCACCACGCGGGACCGCCGGTCGCGCATGCGCAGGAACGCGCGTCCACGCGCGGTCTGCGACAGCGCTTCCTCCATCTGGAGGTATTCATGCTCGGTCAGTTCCAGCAGAGGAACATCGCTCATCGTCGTCACCGTCGGCGGGCCGCTGTTGATAGTCCGCCATGGAAGAAAGCACGTCTTCGGAAAACTGAGGTTACACCGGACATGGCCTGGATTTCAGGCAAACCCTTCGCACCTCTGGGTCGCAGGTCCCGCTGAACAAAGTCTTAATGCAATGAAGACGCGGGTGGCGCGTGATGTCGCACCCCCGGCCTGGCGGGCGGAGCAAAGGCGCCGGGCGGCGGCATGGAGGATTCTCCCTTCGGCGCCGCTGGCCTATACTCCGCCGCCCCGGCGCGATGCGGCGGACGGGGGAGGCAAGGCGTGCGCAGGCTTGACCCGCCGGCGCCTTTCGCCCACATCAGCCGCGCCGCAGCCGGCGGGACGCGGTTCGGAACGACAGGAACGGGGACAAAATGCCCATGAGGACGATGGTTCGGCTCGCTGCGGTTCGATTCGCTGCGGCGGCGTGCGTGGCCGGACCGCTGGCGTTCGGCGCGCCCGGCGCCGGTCTGGCGGCCCTGCCCGCCGGGATCACCGGGGTGACGACCATCGCGCCGATGCTGGAGCGGGTGACCCCCGCGGTCGTCAACATCGCCGTCCTGTCGCGGGCGCCGCAGGCGGAGAACCCGCTGCTGCGCGATCCCTTCTTCCGCCGCTTCTTCAACGTCCCCGAACAGCAGGCCCGCCCGCAGGTCAGCGCCGGGTCTGGCGTCATCGTGGACGCGCGGCGCGGCTACGTCGTCACCAACGCCCATGTGGTGGAAAACGCGCAGGAGATCGCCGTCACCCTGAAGGACCGCCGCCGCCTGCGCGCCAAGCTGGTCGGGCGGGACGCGGCGACCGACATCGCGCTTCTGAAGATCGAGGCGGAGAACCTGACCGCCCTGCCCTGGGGCGATTCGGACCAGTTGAAGGTCGGCGACTTCCTGGTCGCCATCGGCAATCCCTTCGGGCTGGGCCAGACGGTGACCTCCGGCATCGTATCGGCGCTGGGCCGCAGCGGGCTGAAGGTCGAAGGCTATGAGGACTTCATCCAGACCGACGCGTCCATCAACCCCGGCAACTCCGGCGGCGCGCTGGTGAACTTCAACGGGGAACTGGTGGGCATCAACACCGCCATCATCGGCCCCGCGGGCGGGTCGGTCGGCATCGGCTTCGCCGTCCCGGTCAGCATCGTCCGCTCCGTGATGGAGCAGCTCGTGGAGTATGGAGAGGTGCGGCGCGGGCGGCTGGGCGTCGCCATCCAGGACCTGACCCCCGATTTGGCGGAGAGCATGAACCTGTCCGGCGACGCCGGGGCCGTCATCGCCAAGGTGGAGCGCGGGTCCGCCGCCGAACGCGCCGGCTTCCGCAGCGGCGACGTGGTGACCGCCGTGAACGGGCGGCCCGTGCGCAGCGCCACCGACTTCCGCAACCGCATGGGTCTGGTGCGGGCCGGCACGCCCTTGCAGGTGACCGTCCTGCGCGGCGGCAACGAGCGGGTCCTGAACGTCCGCACGTCGAACTAGGCCCGGATGACCAGACGCGAATGACCAGATTCGGATGATCGGACGCCCCTCTCCCCCCCGCCGGCAGGCCCCGCCCGCCCCCATGGTCGGCGCGGCCCAGCGCCAGCGCGAAGTCGCCCGCATGCTGATGCGGCTGGACGACATGCTGAAGAAGTGCGCGGATCTGGCGGCGGCGGCGCGGGAGCGCGTGTCGGTCGGCGGGATGGGCCGCTACCGCAAATTCTCCCGCAAGGTGCGCGACTTCTTCTCCCTGGCCGCGGTGACCCAGGAACGGCTGGACGCCGCCCCGTCGGAGATGGAGGAGTTGATCGGCCCCATGACCACCGCGCTGGAGCGCCTGCACGCCCGCATGGTGATCCTGTTCGTGGAGGAGAGCGCGGGCTTCTTCAACACTTTCGCGCGGGTCAAGGCGCTGCCCATCGGCACGCACGAGACGGTGGGGGTGGAACTCCGCGCGCTGATGGAGATCCGCAAGTTCCTCGACGATCCGCTCTATGAGGGGGAGCGGGGGCAGAGCCTGCGCAAGCAGACCGACCGCGTCGCCATGCTGATGCGCACGGTGTTGGACCGCTGCCCGCCCCTGCCCGACTTCGGCGACGAGCCGAGCATCGGGCCGACCGGGGCGGTGAACAAGCCGATCCGCCCGCCGCGCCGGGCCGCGCCCCTGCCGTCATCCGGGCCGCCGCCATCCGGGCCGTCCCGGCCGCCTCTGCCCCAGCCCGATCCGCGCCTGGAGGTCCGCCCGCTCAGCCTCGACAAGCTGGACGACGAGGAGTAGCGCGGGTGCCCTTTGGGAAATTCACCATCAGGACACCAAGGCACGAAGACAATTCCGCTTTCGCATCGGTTCCGGTCCGCGTGCCGGTCCGGCGCTTCCCACCTTGGTGTCCTGGTGCCTTGGTAGCGAAAAACCGATATTAGGACCGAGGAGCGATGTAGCAGGTGAGCGAGTCACGGTGTGGGCAAACCGGCTTGCCTTCGGTGCTGGCC
>JAEYPE010000149.1 GCA_023411035.1 Pseudomonadota bacterium | reverse complement strand
ACTCCCGCCCCCGTCGGGAAGGGCCGCGAACGTCGCCGGGCCGGTCGTGCCGGACAGAGTGCCGGCCACCGGGTCGGCATCGCCGCGGACCACCGGGGGCGGCGGATTGGCGGCGGGCGCCGCGCCGCCCATGGACACCGGATCACCGGACCGGCCCGCCAGCGTGCCGGCGGTGACGTAGCCCTCCTGCCCCGACGAATCCCTCACCAGGACCCAGCCGGATTGGGGCGCCGTCTGGATCAGCGTTACCCGCTGCCCCTGTTCCAGATCGCGAAGGCTGCGGGCGCCCAGCACCGGACGGGCGAACAGGTTGGCGTTCCGCGCCATCGTGTAGACGCCCGGCGCCAGCGCCGCCTGCGGGGATTGCGGGGGTGGCGTTTGCGGCTGGGCGGAGGCGACCGGCACATCCTCCGGCTTGACGAGGTTGCTGGCGTAGGCGAAGCCGGTCTTCCCGTCCTGCTCGACGCGCAGCCAGCCGCCGTTCCGGCTGGTCCGCCCGGTGACGGAAACCTCGCTGTCCCGGCGCAGGGTGACGACGACCGCCGCCTTGGTGTCGGGACCCGTGCGCAGGTTGGTGTCGCGCATCACCACCCGCTTCTCGTTCAGCGGGGCCACTTCGACCTCGGCGGCTGCCGGGGGCGCCGGGGCCGCCGGCTTCTCCTCGGGCCGCTGCGGGAGCGGCTTCGGCTCCACGACTTTCTGTTCGGGTGCCTTCGTCTCCTCGGCGGGCGGAGCCTCTTCCGTTCGCGCAATGGCGGCGGAGGGGGCACGCGGGCCGGGCACCAGCACGAGATCGCCGCTCAGCCGGTCCTGGAGCCAGGGATGCTGCGCCCCGCGGGTGCGCTCGACGACGGTGCGCGCGACCTCGGCCAGCGCGTCGCGCAGCGGCACGCCGGACTTGACCATCTCCTGCGCCAGGGCGGCGGAGAAGGCGTCGGCTCCCTTGCCGGGCGGCGAAGCCGGCGGCGTGCCGGGCCGGTGCGAGTAGACGACGAACAGGTTGTCGAGCGCCGCCGGGGCCGCCAGCGCCGGCTTCACCGACCGCCCCTCCTCGCCCATGGCGGCGGCCAGCCGGTCGGCCAGCGGGTGGGCGGGCACCGGGTCGAACACGGCGACGGCCTTGCGCCCGCTGCGCTGGATCTCCTTCAGCGCGTAATCCAGCTCGATGGTGTCGAAGATCACGTCGTATTCGGAGGCGAGCTTCGCATCCACCGGCACCAGGAAGCCCTTGGCCGACAGGCTCAGCGCCACCCCGGAGTAATAGAGGAAGCCCAGATCGGCGGCGCCCAGCGCGTCCTGGAAGCGGCTCAGCGCGGCGACCATGCCGCGGTGGTCGAGATTCTCGGCGGCGGTGACGGTGAAGCCGGCGCGGCGCAGCGCGTCCGCGACGACCGCCGTGTTGGCGCCCACCCCGGCGGCGGGGCCGCCGTCCTGGTATTGTGCGTTGCCGATCACCAGCGCGACGCGCTTGTCCTGAGCAAAAGCCGTGGAGGCAAAGGCGGCGTTCGCCGCCACCAGGACCAGCGCAACACTCCAAACGGCGCTACAGGGCCAGCGCAACACGTCGATACCCTCCACCTGATCTTCTCGTTGCCTACCCCTTTAGGGAGTCTTGCGGCGCGGCGGCTGTAATGATTTTGGTCGGGGCCACGACCGCCCCGTCATCATCGGTCCACCCGAAATCGGGATCAGCAAGTCTAGCGCACCCGCCCGACACCCCTTTGGGCAATTTCGGCGACGGCGCGGTCCCATCCGCAGACGGTGCGTCCCACCAACGAACGGTGGCGACGAACGGGGCAAAGGTCAGTTCAGGTCGCGGGCCACGCGCAGCCCGTCCGCGAAATAGCGCACGTCGGCGTCGTAGCCGATGCGGGCGGTGACGGCGATGGCGTCCTGCCCATCCCGCCAGGAACCGCCGCGCAGCACCCGCTTGCGGCAGTCACCCTCCATCCAGGCGCTGCCATCCGCCGGGGCGCCCTTGTAGCCGGGGTTCCAGCAGTCGGCGACCCACTCCGCCACGCCGCCGCTGGTGTCGTAGAGCCCGAAGGCGTTGGGCTGGAAGCTGCCGACCGGCGCCGGCAGCGACCGGTCGAAGGAGCCGCCGCAGTCCCGGCAGTTCGCCAGCCGCGCACCGGGCGTCAGGCTGTCCCCCCAGGAGAAGCGCGCCGCGCTGCCGCCGCGCGCCGCGTATTCCCATTCGGCCTCGCTCGGCAGGCGGTAGCGCTGGCCGGTCTTGCGGCTGAGCCACTCCGTGTAGGCCAGCGCGTCCTCCACATGGATGTTGTGGACCGGCGTGTCGTCCGAGGGATTGCGCATCCGCGGCATGGCGGCGCAGCCGCCGCCCTCCACGCAGGCGCGCCAGTTGGCGACCGTCACCTCGTAGACCCCGATGGCGAAGGGCCGGGCGAAGGTGACGCGGCGGGGCGGGCGCTGGCTCGGGTCGCCGCGCTCGCTGCCCATGACGAAGCTGCCGGCGGGAATGCGCATCATCGGCGGGCATTCCGGGCAGTCCTGGAAGCTGTTGCCGCTGCCCTGCGCCCGGCCCTGCGATCCCCCCGGCTGGGCCGGTGCGGCCAGCGCCAGCCGCTGGCGGTCCTCCGGCCCGGCGGGGCGAAGCGCGGGGCCGCGGACGAAGCCCTGCGTGCCGTCATCCAGCGCCACCCGGTACCAGTCGGCGTCGGCCACGCGCCCCAGCACCCGCACCGGACCATCCTTGGTGATATTGCCCACCCGGTCCGACCGCGCGTCCGGCCCGGCGCGCAGCTCCGCGTCGGCGACCGCCACATACATGCCCTCCCCGGCGGTGTCGAGCTGGAGTTCCGGCGGCGGCGCGGCCTTGCCCCCGGACGAGCCGCCACTTGACGAGCCGCCACCGGACGATCCGCTGCTCCCCGCCCCGGCGGCCGAGGACGCCGCCGCGACCTTCGCCGATTCGGCTTGCAGCCGGCTCAACCGGTCCCGCGCCGGGCCGGCGAAGGGACCTGTGCCGAACAGGCGCAGGAAGGCGTCCAGCGCGTCGGCGTCGCGGCTGTCGCGCACGCGGCGCCACAGCGATTCCTCCAGGTCGGCCTGCGGCAGGGAGGCGCCGGCCTCATCGACCTCCAGAAGCGCGCTCATCGTGGTGCGCCCGCCGCGCCCGTCCTCGACGAGCACGCTGAACACCCCGGCGCGGCCAGCGGGCGCCCGTTCCGGGTCGAAGGTCAGGGCGGTCAGCCGCTCCGGCGCCAGCCGGTCGCCGGGCTTCAGGGCGGTGGTGCCGTCGCGGACCTCGCCGCGCTCCGGGACGGCGCTGACGGTAAAGGTCAGCGGATCGCCGTCCGGGTCGGTCGGCACCTCCAGCCTCAGGCTGTTGACCACGGCCCGCACGCTGCGCTCGGCGACGGCGACGGGCGGGCGGTTGCTCGGCTTGATGAGGATCGGGACGGTGCCCCGCGCCACCCCGCCGCGCCCGTCCATCACCGCGAACTCGAAACTCCCGGCGTCGCCCAGATGGCTGGCGTCGGGACGGAAGGTGGCGGCGGCGAGCTGGTCCACCGTCAGGTAATCGCCGATCAGCACCACCCGGTCGCCGATCCGCACCCCGCCGCCGCGCGGCAGGCCGGTCACCTGGGCGAAAAGCTGGTCGTTGTCGGGGTCGCTGGGCCGCGCGATGCCCAGCCCCTCCGTCCCGCCGCGGTCGAACACCTCCAGCATCCGTATGGCGGCGAGCTGCGGCGGGCGGTTCTCCGGCAGCGGGTTGAAGTAGAAGGGAGCGGCCCCCAGCGACCCGTAGAGGAACGGCTCCTGCCGGCCCTGGGTGATCTGCATCACGTCGTCGCGCACCCGGCGGAAGAACAGGCTGAGCTCCAGCCCCGGCACCTCGAAATTCTTCAGCAGGGACGCGGTGTAGGGGCTGTGGTCGCCCTGCCCGTCCTCGGCCACCGCGTCGGCGCGGGTCGCCATCGCGACCAGCGTGTCGGTCGGCGTGTCGTCCACGCGGGCGAAGCCGGAATGCACCTCCGTCCGCTTGGTGCCGGACCGCACCAGCCGGTCGGCGAAGGGGTTGTTCCGGCAGGCGTCCAGGATCAGGATGCCCAGCTTGCGCGCCTGGGCCAGTTCGCCCATCGGCAGGTTCAGGGGCAGCGCCTCATAGACGAGATCGCGCTCGCGCTCCAGCCGGGCGTCGGCGGGGATCAGGAAGTTGGTGCCGCCCACCTGCATCCCGTGCCCGGCGAAATACAGCAGCGCCACGTCGGCCTGCGCCGCCTGGATGCCGAAGCCGCGCAGCGCCTCCGCCATGCCGCGGTTGTCGAGGTCGTATTTCTCCTCGACCGCGAAGCCCATCTTGCGCAGAGCCGCCGACATGGCGCGGGCGTCGTTGCGCGGGTTGGGCAGTTCCGGGGCGTGGCGGTAGACGCTGACGCCGATGACCAGCGCAATGCGCTGCTCCGGCGAGGCGGCCGCCAGACCGGACGGCGCCCACGCCGCCACGGCCAGCAGAAGGCCGGCGGTCACCGCAAGGACAAGACGGCAAAGGCGCACGCCCATGGTCACCTCATGCCATGGTCACCGGATGGTGGAACGTGGTATCGACCATCCATTTCGTTCAGTATTTGATCGCGTCACCAGGGACAAGAGGACTAAACAGGGTAACGCATCCCTACAGATGAGGGCATGGCCACCCGCCCTAAAGACATCCCACCGCTACGCGGCGGGTCCCTCCATCTCCCGCGGCGGGAGAAGGCGCGGCCAATGGGAGAGGGCACTGCCAATGAATGAACAATCCGCAGCGATGTAGTGCTTTCCCTTTGCCCGAAAGGTTTCTATATGACCCCTTCGACAACACAGGGATCATGCCATGCCTCCCGCCAAGCCGACGGTCGCCAAGATGACCGAAACTGAAATCGCCCGTGTGCAGGCCTATCTGCGCAAGACGCTCGGCAACGACAAGATTATCATCGAGCCGCCCGCAAAGGCCGGTCAGTCCGCGGAGGTCATGCTGGGCGACGAGTTCGTCGGCACTCTGCACCGCGACGTGGACGAGGGTGAGGTCTCCTACGCCCTGCACGTCGTCATCCTGGAAGAAGACCTGCCGGCAGCCCCGACGGCCCGCCGCTGAGCCACCCCGCTCCGGCGCGGACCTCTCCCGCCCTGCGGCGGGAGGGGTATTGCCGTGTGCCGGGGGATCAGTTCGGGCGGCTGTGGCGGCGCAGTTCCGCGGCAAGCCCCGCCATCAACGTCTCACCGCCCGACAGGGTCAGGCCGCGCACCAGCACCAGCGCCGGCAGGTGGTTGCGCCGCAGAAGAAGCAGCCGGTAGCCGGCCCTTGGGCGATGCCCCCTGCCCGGCCGCCTCTCCTCCGCCGCATCCACATCCCCGCCGGCCAGCGCCAGTTCCTTCTCGTGCTGCTGCTGGGTCATCGTCTGGACGCGGGCCACGAACAGCGGACGCTTCCCCTGCGGCGCATAGAGCGCCACGCCACGGATCATGCCGTGCGGGATGAGTTGCCCATGGGCCGTCAGCCCATCCGGCGCCACGACCAGCCGCACGGCGCTGCGCCGCGCCGCCCGCAGCAGCGTGATGACCCACATCAACAGAAGCGGCACCGCGCACAGAACCCCCAGCCAGCGCAACATGGAGGCCGTCGGCTCCAGAGTCAGTTCCGCCACCACGACGAAACCGGCCAGCAGCAGGGCGGCGTAGAGCAGATGGGCGTAGCGCTGGGGCGGCACGCTGGACGGCGACGCCTCGAACACCACAGTCTGCCCCGTGTCCTCGCGGGAGATTTCGACCTCGGGCATCCCGTCCACATCCTCATTACGCCGCCGCACACCGCCCTATACAGCCGATGCGCGCGCTACGCCAGAGGAGCGGTGCCAGGCTTCGACCGTCCGCCATTCCAGGCACCTGTCCGGACATCCGGACAGGGGTGGCCCGACGAACCTGCCCGAAAGGGCGGGAAACACACCTTTGCGTCATGGGCGGCGGCTGGCACGGGCATTGCTTTCAGTTGCAACGAAGCGTCCCGTGGCTGCGTCGTTCCCTGCAGCCATGGCGGCGATTCCTCCAAAGCATCTTGCCGGCCGCGCCGTCGTTTCCCTGATCGGTGCGGCCGGCACTTTTTTCGGCGGAACACGGCGCCATTGCGGCCCACGCAGGACCGCGCGCTATAGTGATGCCCGCCGCAAAACACGCGGCCACCAAACAAGAAGCGCCCGATCGGGAGGAAACCCATGGACCATGCCGTCGCGGAGTCCGCCGGACAACCGCCTCTGTTGCCGCCACTGCCGCAGGACGTCACCGTCAATCCCATCCGCTCATCCGCGGACTGGCAGCGCCAGCGTGCCGCCTGCGAAAGCGATCCCGGCGCCTTCCATGGCGCCATTGCGGCGGAGACGATCCACTGGTTCGACGGCACCGGCTGGCTGATGCGCGATGCGGACGGAGTCTGGCGCGGCTGGAACGCCGCCACCGGCGAAGCCGCGGAGCGGGCGGACTGGACGCCCTGGACCCAGGCGTTCGACGGATCGGAGGCGCCCTTCTACCGCTGGTTCACGGGCGGACTGACCAACGCCGCCTTCAACGAGGTGGACCGCCACGTCCTGTCCGGCCACGGGGCCGAGACCGCCTATTGGTACGAGGGCGACCGCTGGGACGCCGCCGCCAACGGCGGGCGCGGCGGCCCCGTCCACCACATCACCCTCACGCGCCGCGAACTGCTGATACGCTCCGCTCTGGCCGCCTTGGCGCTGCGCGGGCTGGGGCTGCGTCCGGGCGACCGCATCGCGCTGAACATGCCCAACATCCTCGACCAGATCGTCTGGACGGAGGGGGCGAAGCGCATCGGCGTCATCTACACGGCGGTGTTCGGCGGCTTCTCCGACAAGACCCTGTCCGACCGCATCGAGAACGCCGGCGCCCGCGTCGTCATCACCGCCGACGGCGCCAGCCGCAACGCGGAGATGGCCCCCTTCAAGGAAGCCTACAGCGACCCGGCGCTCGACCGCTTCGTCGCCCTGCCCGCCGCCCTCCGCATCACCGAGGAGGTGCTGCGCGCCAAGCTGGGCGACGCCGCCCTGATGGAGCCGGTGCGCCGCGGGCTGGAGGGCGAGATCACCGTCGCCCCCGCCGACGTGATGCGCGAACTGGGCAAGGCGCTGGACCGCGCCGGCACGCTGGACGCCGCCACCGTGGCCGACCTGCGCGCCAGCGTGGCCGAGGCGTTGACCGCCGCGCCGCCGCGGGTGGAGGCGGTGATCGTCGTCCGCCACGCCGGCCTGCCCGACATCCCCTGGACCGAAGGGCGCGACGTCTGGGCGCACGACCTGCTGGCGAAGGCCGAAGCCGAGCTGTGCGCCGCCGCCGGCCTGCCGGACATGGAGGCGCTGCGGGCGCTGGACGACCGCGCGCTCTACGCCGCCGTGGCGAAGGCCGTGCCCTGCCTGCCGGTGGACGCAGAATACCCGCTGTTCATCATCTACACCTCCGGCTCCACCGGGAAGCCGAAGGGCGTGGTGCATGTGCATGGCGGCTACGTCGCCGGCCTCGCCCACACCATGAAGGTCAGCTTTGACGCCCTGCCGGGCCGCGACGTGATCTACGTCGTCGCCGATCCCGGCTGGATCACCGGGCAGAGCTACCTCATCACCGCCAGCCTCGCCGCCCGCATCCCCGGCATCGTGACGGAGGGCGCGCCCGTCTTCCCCAACGCCGGTCGCTTCGCCTCCATCATCGAGCGGCACAGGGTCACCATCTTCAAGGCGGGCGTGACCTTCCTGAAGACGGTCATGACCCACCCGGAGAACCGCGCCGACGTGGAGCGCTACGACCGCTCGTCCCTGCGCGTCGCCACCTTCTGCGCGGAGCCGACCAGCCCCGCCGTCCAGTCCTTCGGCATGGCGGTGATGACGCCGCAATACATCAACAGCTATTGGGCGACGGAGCATGGCGGCATCGTTTGGACCCACCCCTACGGCAATCCCGACCAGCCGCTGCGCGCCGACGCCCACACCTATCCCCTGCCCTGGGTCCTGGGCGACGTGTGGGTCCCCGAGAGCGAGCCGGACGCGGCGGGCCGCGTCGCCTTCCGCTCCGCCGGGCCGGAGGAGAAGGGCGAGATCGTCGTCACCGCCCCCTATCCCTACCTGACCCGCACCATCTGGGGCGACGCGGAGAACGTAGGCAAGCCCGGCTGGAAGGGCGACTTCGACCGCTTCGTGAAGACCTATTTCGGGCGCTTCCGCGACGCGGACGGCAAGCCGGTCTGGGCCTATCTGCAAGGCGACTTCGCGCGCAAGTACCAGGACGGCAGCTTCAGCCTGCATGGCCGCTCCGACGACGTGATCAACGTGTCCGGCCACCGCATGGGAACGGAGGAGATCGAGGGCGCGATCCTGCGCGACAAGCAGATCAACCCCGACAGCCCGGTGGGCAACGTCATCGTGGTCGGCGCCCCCCACCGCGAGAAGGGGCTAACCCCCGTCGCCTTCATCCTGCCCGCCAAGGGCCGCGACATCACCGCCGACGACGAGCGCCGCCTGAAGGATCTGGTCCGGCAGGAGAAGGGCGCCGTCGCCGTCCCCTCCGACATCCTCGCCGTTCCGGCCTTTCCGGAGACGCGCTCCGGCAAATACATGCGCCGCTTCCTGACGGCCATGATGAACGGGGAGCCGCTGGGCGACACCTCCACCCTGCGCAACCCGGAATGCCTGACCGACCTGGAGGCCCGCATCGCCGCCTGGAAGCGCGGGCAGCAGCGGGCGGAGGAACAGACCCTCATCGAGCGGCAGCGCTTCCTGTCCGTGCAGTACGACCGGCTGGCCGACGGCGTGCGCATGGCGACCGTCACCATCGACAACCCGCCGGTCAACGCCCTGTCCGACCGCCTGCTGGACGAGCTGGACACGCTGGTCGCCCATCTCGCCCGCCGTTCGGACGTGCGCGCCGTGGTGGTGACCGGCACGGGCCGCAACTTCGTGGCCGGCGCCGACATCCGCCAGCTTCTCGACGAGGTTCGAGACGAGAGCGAGGCCCGCGCCCTGCCCGCCAAGGCCCATGCCGTCTTCCGCGCCATCGAGGCGATGGACAAGCCGGTGTTCGCCGCCATCCGCGGCGTGGCTCTGGGCGGCGGATGCGAGCTGGCCATGGCCTGCCATGTCCGGGTGGCCGACCCCCGCGCGCGCCTGGGCCAGCCGGAGATCAACCTGTTCCTGCCGCCGGGCTATGGCGGCACGCAGCGCCTGCCGCGCCTGCTGCTTCGGAAGGACCCGGAGCGTGGGTACGGGCGGGCGCTGGAGATCCTGCTGTCCGGGCGCCAGATCGACGCGGAGACGGCCCTTGAGTATGGATTGGTGGACGTGGTGGCGCGCGGCGCGGACGATGCGCTGACGCTGGCGAAGGCGATGGCGCGGGAGGCGGCGCTCCGTCCCAATACCCTCTCCCCTCTGGGGAGAGGGGAGGGTGAGGGGGTTGCGCTTGTGCCGAACGCCGCGCCACGCGCAACCCCCTCACCCCAACCCTCTCCCCAGAGGGGAGAGGGAGTGATGCGCCTCCTCCGCCAAGCCCACTCCGTCGGCCGCGGCCCCGTCGCCGACACCATCGTCCAACTGGTCGATACCGGCCTCGGCGACGGCTTCGACGCCGGTTCCGCCGCCGAGATCGCCGCCTTTGCCCGCTTCCTCCTGGATGCCGAAAACGGCGCCAAGAAGGGCATCGCCCTGTTCCTTGAGAAGAAGTCCCCGCCCCTGCCCGCCCGCCCCCGGCGTGAGGACCGCGACGGCGTGCTTCCCATCGGCAGCCCCTTCTTCCCCGGCGCCACGCCGCTTCCCGAATGGCAGCTTGCCCAGGCCGTCGTGCGCGATCTGGAAACCGGAGCCGCCGCCCACGGCGACCCGGCGCAGGCCGAAACGGAGGTCGTCGTTCCCGTCCCCGAACCCGGCCCCAACCAGGCGCTCGTCTATGTCCTGGCCTCCGAGGTGAACTACAACGACGTGTGGGCGATCACCGGCATCCCCGTCTCCCTGTTCGACGAGCATGACGAGGATGTGCACGTCACCGGGTCCGGCGGGATCGGCATGGTGGTGCGCATGGGCGAGGCGTTGCAGGGCCAGGGGCGGCTGGCGGTCGGCGATCTGGTCGCCGTCTATTCCGGCGTGTCCGACCTGCTGGACCCGGAGGCCGGGGCCGATCCCATGTTCACCGACTTCCACATCCAGGGCTACCAGTCGCCGGACGGCAGCCACCAGCAGTTCATGCTGGCGGACGGGCCGCAGCTTTTCCACCTGCCGCCCGGCCTCGCGCTGGAGGAGGCGGGCAGCTACATGCTCGCCGCCGGCACGACCTACCGCGCGCTGTTCACCGCGCTCGACGTGCAGCCCGGCAAGCGCCTGCTGGTGGAGGGGGCCGCGGGCGGCACCGGCGCCTGGACGGTGGAACTGGCGCTGGCCCGGCGCATGAAGGTGACCGGCATGGTGTCGTCGGAACGCCGCGCCGCGTCCATCCGCGCCCGCGGGGCGGAGGCCGTGGACCGCTCCGTCGCGGAGGCCGCCTTCACCCGCATCCCCGCCGACCCGGACCAGTGGGCGGCGTGGGAGCGGGCGGGCCAGCCCTACATCGACGCTCTGCGCGCGGCCAACGGCGGCCATCTGGTGGACTACGCCGTCAGCCACGCGGGCGAGGCGACCTTCCCCCGCACGTTCCAGTCGCTGGCCGAAGGCGGCGCGCTGACCTTCTTCGGCGCCTCCAGCGGCTACCACATGACCTTCCTCGGCAAGCCCGGTTCCGCCGAGCCCGCTGAGATGCTCCGCCGCGCCCGCCTGCGCCCCGGCGAAGCCGTGCTGGTCTTCTACGGTGCCGGAACGGTGGGGCTGCGCGACGACATGGCGCTGTCGGCCATCGAGGCGGCGCGCGAGTCCGGTGCCCGCGTCTGCGTCGTCACCGACCGCGATTCCGAGCGCGACTTCGTGCTGTCGCTCGGCTATGGGGAGGCGCTGGCGGGTGCCGTGTCGCTGGCCGAGATCAAGCGCCGCGTGCCGCATTTCGACTGGCCCGACACCATGCCGGACCTGCCCGACCCGCAGCGCGAGACCGCCGCCTTCAAGGAGGCCGTGCGCCTCTTCACCGAGGACACCTTCAAGCCGCTGGGGCAGGCGGTGGGCCGCATCCTGCGTTCCGCCGACAACCCGCGCGGCATGCCGGACGTCGTGGTGGAGCGGGCGCGGCGCGACACGCTGGCCGTCTCCACCATGATCGTGAAGCCGCACACGGGCCGCGTCGTCTATTGCGGCGACATGGCCCCCAATGGAAATGGTCGGCGCTACAGCTTCTACGCGCCGCAGGTGTGGATGCGCCAGCGCCGCGTCCTGATGCCATCCGCATCCATCGTAGGCACGCATCTTTCGAACGCTGCGGAAATTGCAGGGCTGAACCGCGTCATTGCGTCGGGGGCTGTCCGTGTGCCAACGACATACCTCGGGGCCTGGAACGAGCTGCCCACGCTCCATCAGGCCATGTGGGAGAACCGTCTGCCGGAAGCGACCGGCGGAGCCGCCAAGGCCGTGGTCAACCACGCGCTGCCGGAAGCGGGCCTGACGTCCCGGGACGAACTGCTGATCGCCTGGGCCGGGTCGGCTATTGGAAAGGAACTATGAGGCTTATCATCAAGGACCTGTGCCACCGTTACGACGATCTCGTCGTGCTGGACGGCATCGACCTGACGGTGCAGGAGGGGGAGGTGCTGGCCGTCATCGGCCCGTCGGGCTGCGGAAAGTCCACCCTGCTCGGCATCGCCGGCGGCATCGTCGCCCCGACCTCCGGCACCATCGCGGTGGCCGGCGACGTGCCGGACGGCTGCCTGAACCCGATCACCTTCATCTTCCAGGATTTCGCCCTGCTGCCCTGGCGCAGCGTGGAGGACAATCTCGCCCTCGTCCTCGAACACCATCCGCTGTCGGCGGCGGAGCGGCGGGAGCGCATCGAGTCCGGCCTGCGCCGCATGGGTCTGTGGGACTTCCGCAAGGCCCTGCCCAAGCAGTTGTCCGGCGGCATGCGCCAGCGCGTCGGCATCGCCCGCGCGCTGGCCGTGCGCCCGGCCATGCTGCTGCTGGACGAGCCGCTGTCGGCGCTCGACGCCCAGACGCGCGAGCTGCTGATGGAGGATTTCCTGTCGCTCTGGCAGCGGGAGCGGACGACCGCCGTCTACGTCACCCACAATCTGGACGAGGCGCTGCGGCTGGCCGACCGCGTGGCCGTGCTCAGCCGCCGTCCGGGCCGCCTGCGCGAGATCGTCACCATCGAGGAGCCGCGCGACCAGCGCCTCGAACCCTCCGCCCAGGCCCATCTGGCGGAGGTGCGCGACCGGCTGTGGCACCTGATCCGGGCCGAAGCCCAACTGGCCGACCGGGAGATCGCCGATGCCTGATACTTCTTTGAGCGGCACCAGCCTTCCGGTGGCATCCGCCCAGCCCGTCCGCTTCCGCGGCGGCGGCTTCGCGCTGAAGCCCCACCGCTGGGCGGCGCTGCTGGCCTTCGTGGCGCTGATCGCGGCGTGGGAGTCCACCAACCGCTTCGGCCTCGTCAGCGAACTGTTCCTGCCGCCGCCCAGCGCCGTCACCTCGGCACTTGCCGGGATGGCGCAGGACGGGTCCTTGTGGCAGCACCTGAAGGCGTCGCTGATGCGCATCGGCGTCGGCTGGGCCATGGGCACGGTGGCGGGCATGGCCGTCGGCTTCGCCATGGGCATCGGCTCCGTCGCGCGGGCGGTCGGCGTGCCGCTGGTGTCGGCCTTCTTCCCGATCCCGAAGATCGCGCTGCTGCCGCTGTTCATCCTGTGGTTCGGCATCGGCGAGCCGTCGAAATTCGCCACCATCGGCTTCGGCGTCTTCTTCCCGACCGTGATCGCCACCTACAGCGCCATCGATTCGGTGCCGCGCAACCTGATCCGCATGGCGCAGAGCTTCGGCCTGCCCTGGGCGTCGATCCTGCGCAAGATCGTGCTGCCCGGCGCCCTGCCCGGCATCCTGGCCGGCTTCCGCATCACCGCCTCCATCGCGCTGATCCTGGTGGTGGCGGCGGAGATGATCGGGGCGGAATACGGCATCGGCGCCTTCGTCCTGACCGCCGGCCATCTGATGCTGACCGACCAGCTTCTGGCCGGCGTGCTGGTGCTTTCGCTGCTCGGCCTCGGCATCGGGACCCTGCTGTCCGTCCTGGAACGCCGCCTGCTGAAATGGCGGTGAGAATAATGATCATTCAGAGAGGAGTCTGAGAATGACTGTCGTGCGTTGGAGCCGCCGTTCGGTTCTGGGTGTGATGGGCGCTGCGGCCCTGGCGCTGGCCGGAACGCCCGCCGCCCAGGCGCAGGGGCTGGAGAAGACCTCCATCGGCGTGCTGGCGCTGGCCTCTTCCGGCCCGATCTTCATCGCCAAGTCCAAGGGCTACTTCGAGAAGGAAGGGCTGGACGTCGATCTGAAGATGTTCACGTCGGCCCAGCAGGTGCCGGTGGCGGTGGCCTCGGGCGACGTGGATTTCGGCGTCACCGGCCTGACCGCGGGCTTCTACAACCTCGCGGCCAAGGGCGCCGTCACCATGATCGCGGCGCAGAGCCGTGACGAGCCGGGCTTCCAGCTCAGCGCCTATGTGGCGACCAAGGCGGCGCACGACGCCGGGCTGACCAAGCCGGCGGACCTGAAGGGCAAGCGCATCGCCATCACCACCGTCGGCTCCACCTTCCACTACATGGTCGGGCTGCTCGGCCAGAAGCACGGCTTCACGGTCAAGGATGTGACCATGGTGCCGATGCAGGACGTGCCGAAGATGGTCGCCGCCTTCAAGGGCGGTCAGGTGGACGCCGTGATCGCCCCGGTGACGGTGGCCCGCCAGTTGGCCGCCGACGGCTCCGGCACCATCCTGGGCTGGGTCGGCGACGAGACGCCGTGGCAGCTCGGCGCTCTCTTCACCAGCCCGAAGACCGTCGCCCAGCGCCGCCCGCTGGCGGAGAAGTTCGTCCGCGCCTATCTGGCCGCGCTGGCCGAATACCACGCCGCCTTCAACGCCAAGGACGCCTCCGGCGCCGTGGTGAAGGGGCCCGGCTATGACGAGCTTCTGGCCATCATCGCCGAGGCCACGAAGCAGCCGCGCGAGGTCGTCGCCGCCGGCCTGCCCTATGTGGAGCCGCGGGGCAAGCTGCTGGTGGAGGACGTCGTCAATCAGGTAAAGTTCTGGCAGTCTGAAGGTCAGGTGGACAAGGCGCTGGACGCCAAGTCCGTCATGGACCTGACCTTCGTGAAGTGAAGAACGCGGATTACCGCTTGCCCGGCCCGTAGACCTTCGGCTGGGAGAAGTTGATGTGGTCGAGAAGCTCCTGCGTCGGACAGCCGTCCACCGGGAGCTTCGCGGCCTTCTGATAGGCGCGGATGGCGGAGCGCGTGTTGGGACCGATCTTCCCGTCGATCACGCCGGGACGGAACCCCTGCTCGGTCAAGGACTTCTGGATGCCTTCCACATAGGCGCGGTACATGTCCGGCGTCATCGTGTCGGTCGGACAGGCGGCGTAGGCCGGCGCCGTGAAGGCCGTGAAGGCCAGGAGGGCGGCAAACAGGCTGCGGTTCATGGTCTCTCTCCGTTTCTTGTTGCGGAGATCAACAACGCAGAGGCCGCGTTTCTTCCCAAGGGATAAAAATGGGGGTGGGGGCAAAACGCAGCCCCCAACCCACACTCACGCCGCGGCGTCGTCGCTCTGCCCCTTCAGGCGCGCGGCCAGCGCCGCTTCCAGGAACATGTCCAGGTCGCCGTCCAGCACCGCCTGACTCTGCGAGGTTTCCACCTCGGTCCGCAGGTCCTTCACCATCTGGTAGGGATGCAGGACGTAGGAGCGGATCTGGTGGCCCCAGCCGATGTCGCTCTTGGTCGCCTCGAGCGCGGCGGCGGCGTCCTCGCGGATCTTCAACTCCCGCTCGTACAGGCGGGCGCGCAGCATGTCCCACGCCTTGGCGCGGTTCTTGTGCTGCGAGCGCTCCTGCTGGCAGGCCACCACGATGCCCGTGGGCAGGTGGGTGATGCGGATGGCCGAGTCCGTCTTGTTGACGTGCTGGCCGCCGGCGCCCGACGCGCGGAAGGTGTCGATGCGGCAGTCCTTCTCGTTGATCTCGATGTTGATCTTGTCGTCGATCACCGGAGACACCGAGACGGCGGCGAAGCTGGTCTGCCGGCGCGCCTGGCTGTCGAAGGGGCTGATGCGCACCAGACGGTGCACGCCGGCCTCGGTCTTGAGCCAGCCATAGGCGTTGTGGCCGCTGACCTGCACGGTGGCGGACTTGATGCCGGCCTCTTCCCCGGGGCTTTCCTCAAGCCACTGGGTCTTGTAGCCGTGTTGCTCCGCCCAGCGGGTGTACATGCGCATCAGCATCAGCGCCCAGTCCTGGGCCTCCGTGCCGCCGGCACCCGCGTTGACTTCGATGAAGCAATCGTTGGCGTCCGCCTCGCCCGACAGCAGGCTTTCGATCTGAAGCTTCGCCGCGCGGTCGCGCAGCGCGTAGAGCTGGGCCTCGGCATCGGCGACCACGGTCGCGTCGCCCTCGGCCTCGCCCATCTCGATCAGTTCCAGGCTGTCGGACAGGTCGCGCTCAAGCGCGCGGTAGCCGTTCACCGAGGTTTCGAGCTGGGTGCGCTCGCGCATGATGGTCTGCGCGCGGCTGGGATCATCCCACAGCTTGGGGTCTTCGGCGTGGGCGTTCAGTTCGTCGAGACGACGCAGCGCGTTATCCCAGTCAAAGATGCCTCCTCAGCAGCGCCAGCGATTCTCTAATCTCGCCAGCGGCCGCTTCGATCTCGGCCCGCATCGCGGTACCTCCTCGTCAGCCAGAGTTGAACCAGTGTCTTGGCCCCTATGTAGCGGGTTAGGACCGGGGTTGCACCCTCTTATTCCGCCGGGCTTATTCCGCCGGGCTTATTCTATCCGGGCGGCGGCCCCGCGGCGGCGGGCCAATCCGGAACGGTAACCCGCCGGATCGGGGTGCCGTCATGATCCACCCGGCCAACCCACTCGGATGAAACCGATTTTGCGCCGCAAAACCACTTTCGCGGCGCAAATAGGTGGCAGCCTCCGTGATAGCGTCCCCAGTATTCGGCGCCCCTGAACCGGCGGGCGCGGACTGCCGGCGCCTCCTGTTCCTCAACGACCGAAGCGTGGCCCCCGATGAACTTCACCAGCCTGGGGTTCCTGCTGTTCATCACCGCCTTCACGGCGGGCTTCATGATGCTCGCCCGGACGCGGCTGTTCACGCCGCTGCTGCTGCTGTCCAGCTACATCTTCTATGGCTATTGGGATTACCGATTCTGCTTTCTGCTCGCCGCCACGACGCTGCTCGACTTCTACTGCGGCCTGCGCATCGCCGACGCGCCGAACCGGACCATGGCGCGGATCTTCACGCAGATCAGCCTCGCCGCCAATCTGGCGGTCCTGTTCTTTTTCAAATACGTCAATTTCTTCATCGACAGCGCGCAGATGGCGCTGGCCTCGTTCGGGCTCGACGTCGGGCACCGGACGCTGTCCATCATCCTGCCGGTCGGCATTTCCTTCTACACATTCCAGAATCTCAGCTACACGCTGGACCTCTATCTGGGCCATCTGGAGAAGCCGGAGCGGTCGCTGCTGCGCTACGCGACCTTCGTCGCCTTCTTCCCGCAGCTCGTCGCCGGGCCGATCGTGCGGGCGCGCGAGCTGCTGCCGCAAATCCAGAACGGCCCGCGCCAGGACGTGACCTTCGCCTTCCGCTTCGCCGGGCTGGAGAAGATCGTCTGGGGCTATTTCCTGAAGCTGGGTCTGGCCGACAACGCCGCCGCCGTGGTGGACGCGCGCTTCGCCCAGCCGGAGTTCTTCAACGCGCTGAACCACATCATCGGGCTGATCTGCTTCTCGCTCCAAATTTACGGCGACTTCGCCGGCTATTCGCTGATCGCCATCGGCCTGTCGCAGATCTTCGGCTACACGCTGTGCCCGAACTTCGCCCGCCCCTATTTCGCGACGGGCATGAAGGATTTCTGGCGGCGCTGGCACATCTCGCTGTCCACATGGTTCCGCGATTACGTCTACATCCCGATGGGCGGCGGGCGGACCCACTGGCTGCGCATCCGCAACCTGACCATCGTGATGCTGGTGTCCGGCCTATGGCACGGGGCCGCCTGGACCTTCGTCCTGTGGGGCGTCCTGCACGCCGTTCTGATGGCGGCGGAGGACGGCGTGCGCTGGCTGGCGAAGCACAGCCCGCTGAAACTCGGCGGCGCGCCGCTGACGGTGGGGAAGCTGCTGACCGTCGCACTGGTCTTCCTGCTGGTGACGCTGACCTGGCTGCCCTTCCGCGCCGACGACCTGCACAGCGTCCGGACCATCCTGGGCATCATCGCGGAGGGCGATTTCAGCCTGCCGCGCGGCATGCAGCAGATGAGCTATCTGGTCCGCGTCGCCCTGTTCGGCCTCGTCGTCCTGACGATCGACGCGATGATCGAGTTCGGAGCCGGGCGCCGCTATGCCGGGGTCAATGTAGTGGCCCGCTCCGCCGGCTGCGCCACGCTGATCCTGCTGCTTCTGCTGTTCGGCAACTTCGCCAACCGGTCCTTCATCTACTTCCAGTTCTGAGGGAGCCCGAACCATGATACGCCTTCTGGCCGCCGTTGGACTGATCCTGGGCATGGTGGTCGCCATGGACCGCGCGGTGGCGTCCTGGATGGGCGACACGCTCCTCCGGTCGTCCGACCGCTTCATGACCGTCTACCGCCAGGGTCCGCCCGCCGACGTGGTGATCCTGGGCAACTCCCGCGCCGACAACCACTTCCCGGTGGAGGAGGTTCAGGCGCTGACCTGCGGGCGGGTGCTGAACCTCGGCATGGGCGGCGCTCCCACCACGGTCGGCGACCTGCTGTGGGAGGATTATCTGGACCGGCACGGCGCCCCCCGCCTGCTGCTGGTCGAGCCGACGAGCGTGGTGGACGATCCCATGGCGCTCGCCGACCTGCCGCTGCTGGCCTATTACTCGGAGCGGGTGGACGGCTTCGTCCGGCAGGCCGACCCCACCATGTGGGCCTCCAACAAGCTGTTTAACACATTGATCTTCAACAACAATCAGACCATCCGGCTGGCCTTCGACGGGCTGCACCCGACCGGCGACCGGACGCTGGGCGGCACCATGTCGCCCTTCCTGAAGGCGCAGATCGCACAGGCCCCGTTGGAGCGGATGGAGGGCTTCCAGCCGAACTGGGACGCGCTGGACCGCATCATCGGCACGGCGCGGGAGAGGGGCACGCGGGTCGCCGTGGTCATCACGCCCTATTTCCCCGGCTATATCGGGAAGGTCACCAACTTCGACGCCTTCTTCGAGGGTCTGAAGGCCCGCCTGCCGCCCGACGTGCCGGTGATCGACACCCGCCGCGAGGTCGAGGACGACACCCATTTCGTCGATGCCCTGCACATCAACCAGGAGGGGGTCCGGCTGATGCTGGCGCGGATGGAGGACCGGCTGCGCCCGCTCGCCGACTGCCCCACCGGTACGCCGCCCGCCGACGCCATCGCCCAACTCCGCACGGAAGCCCACACCGCCGCACGGCCCTGAGCCTTTTCCGAAAAGGAAAGCCCCGCCTCCCAGGCCGGGAAGCGGGGCTTTTTCCTGGTCGAACCGGCCCGGTCAGTAGAGACCGCCGGTCCCCACCGTCGCCGCCGAGGGCGGAGCCGCCGGAGCGCCCCAACCACCCGGCTGCTGGGCTGACGGATCGCCGCCGGGCACCCCGCCGACCCAGCCGCCCTCGCCGCCGGAATGGGCCGAACCGTCGAGCACCATCTGCGGCTGGTCGGGGCTCGGCTCCGTGCCGGGGACGAAGGCTTCCCAGATCGCCTTGCGCTCGCCGGGCTGGGCGAGGCGACCGTTCTCCGGGTTGACGCGGACGAGCCGCAGGCCGCGCGGCACGCGGAAGGGCGTGGCCGGCTTGTCCTTCAGCGCCACCTCCATCACGTCCTTGAACACCGGCACCGCCGCCGAACCGCCGGTCTCCCTGGCGCCCAGCGAGCGCGGCTGGTCGAAGCCGATGTAGGTGCCGACCACCAGATCGGGCGAGAAGCCCATGAACCAGGCGTCGTGGCTGTCGTTGGTCGTGCCCGTCTTGCCGGCCAGCGGCTTGCCCAGCGACAGCAGCTTCGTCGCCGTGCCGCGCTGCACCACGCCCTCCAGCATGGAGACCATCTGATAGACGGTGCGCGGGTCGTTCACCTGTTCCCGCGTGTCGGGGACGGCGGGAACGGTGAGGCCGTCACTCCAGACCACTTGGTTGCAGGCGGCGCAGGGGCGCGTGTCGTGGCGGAAGATGGTCTTTCCGTTGCGGTCCTGCACCCGGTCGATGAAGGTCGGGATCACCCGCTTGCCGCCGTTGGCCAGCATGGCGTAGGCGGTGGCCATGCGCAGCACGGTCGTCTCCCCCGCCCCCAGCGACATCGGCAGATAGGGCTGGAGGTTGTCGACAATGCCGAAATTCTCCGTCAGCGCCTTCACCTTGTCCATGCCGATGGCCTGCGCCAGACGGACGGTCATGACGTTCCGCGACTTCTCGATGCCGGCGCGCAACGGCGTCGGGCCGTAGAATTCGCGGCTGTAGTTCTCCGGCTTCCAGATCGGCTGGCCGTGGCCGGGGTCGTACTCGAACGGCGCGTCCATCACCAGCGAGGACGGGGTGAAGCCCTGGTTCAGCGCCGCCAGATAGACGAAGGGCTTGAAGGACGAACCCGGCTGGCGCATCGCCTGGGTCGCGCGGTTGAAGGAACTCATCTGCGGAGAGAAGCCGCCGACCATGGCGAGCACGCGGCCCGTGTGCGGGTCCAGCGCGACCAGACCGCCCTGCACCGCCGGGACCTGACGCAGTCCATAGGTGCCCGGAGGCGGCTCCTTGCCCTTGTCGTCCTTGCCGGCGGGCTCCACCAGGATCAGGTCGCCCAGCTTGGCGACGTCGGACGGGCGGCGGATTTCCGGGCCGAGCCGGTTGTCGTCCCGCTGCGCCCGCGCCCAGCGCAGTTCGGACAGCGGCACGCGCCCGCGCGACCCGTCCGGCAGGCCGATGTCGAGGGCAGCCGCGTCGTCGTCCTTCAGCACCACGGCGAGGTGCCAACCCTCCGACCCGGCGGGCGGCGCCATGGAGGAGAGCTTCTTCGCCCAGTTGTCGAAATTCTCCATCTTGCCGACCGGGCCGCGGTAGCCGTAGCGGCGGTCGTACTGGATCAGACCGGCGCGCAGGGCCTTGGTCGCCGCCTGCTGAAGCACCGGGTCCATGGAGGCGCGGACCGACAGACCGCCCTCATAGAGCGCCTGCTCGCCATAGAGCTTCACCAGTTCGCGGCGGACTTCCTCGGCGAAATACTCCGACGTCACATATTCCTGCTCGTCGCGCTTGCGCACGGTCAGCGGCTTGGCCTGGGCGGCCTTGGCCTCTTCCGGGGTGATGTGCCCGTCCTCGGCCATGCGCCCGATCACCCAGTTGCGCCGGGCCATGGCGGCGTCGCGCTGGCGTTCCGGGTGGTAGTTGCTGGGCGCCTTCGGCAGGGCCGCCAGATAGGCCGCCTCCTCGATCTCCAACTCGTCCAGCGCCTTGTTGAAGTAGTTCAGCGCCGCCGCCGCCACGCCGTAGGAGCGGTAGCCGAGGAAGATCTCGTTCAGGTACAATTCAAGGATGCGGTCCTTGGTGAAGGCGCGCTCGATGCGGACCGCCAGGATCGCTTCCTTGATCTTGCGGGAGAAGGACACCTCGTTGGTCAGCAGCATGTTCTTGGCGACCTGCTGCGTGATGGTCGATGCGCCCATGGGCCGGCGGTCGCGCCCCAGATTCTCCACGTTGGTCAAAATGGCCCGCGCGATGCCGACGGGATCGATGCCCTTGTGATCGTAGAAATTCTTGTCCTCGGCGGACAGAAAGGCGTTGAGGACGCGCTTGGGCATGGCGTCGATGGGGACGAACACGCGCTTTTCCGACGCGAACTCGGCCAGAAGCCGCCCGTCGCCCGCATGGACGCGGGTGGTCACCGGCGGTTCGTAGTTGGCGAGCTTGGTGTAGTCCGGCAGGTCGTGGTCGTAATGGTCCAGCACATAGACCAGCACCCCCGCCCCGGCCAGGGCAAGCATCACGAAGGCCATCAAGACGGACAAAATAAAGCGCATGACGGTTCCCGAACAGGCATGTCGGCGGCCCCGCCGCCTTCTTCTGGGTAAGGGCGGAGCCGTCCGGTGGGCGGCATCCTAGCACCGCGAGAGGCGGCAGTCCGACTCCCTCGCAGCCATGTCAGGAAAATGTGACGGCCACAAGGCTCGCGCAAGAAAGTGGTGGCCGTCCGGGGCGAATGCCCGCCCGCCTCCACCCGCATGGCTGGCAGGGGATGACGGCGCTCAAGAAAAGCGGACCTCAGCTTTTCTGCACGCCGCTCAGCCATTTGAAATAGGCGTCGATGGTGCGCAGCATCGCGCGGCCCAGCTTTTCCCGGTGGGCCGACTTGCTCAGCAGGTTCACGTCCTGCGGGCTCGACAGGTAACCCATCTCCACCAGGGCGGAGGGCATGTCCGGCGCGGTCAGGACGGCAAATCCGGCCTGCCGGTGCGGCTTGTTGGGAATCAGCTTCACCTCGCGGCCCAGATGCTCCAGCGCCATGTTGGCGAAGCGCTTGGAGTGGTTCATCGTGTCCCGCTGGGCGAGGTCGATGAGGATCGAGGCCACCAGATCGTTCTCGGACGACAGATTGATGCCGGCCAGCGCGTCGGCCCGGTTCTCCTTGGCGGCCAGCATTTCCGCCTCGCGGTCCGACGCCTTGTCCGACAGGGTGTAGATGGACAGGCCGCGCATGTCGGCGGAACCGATGCTGTCGGCGTGCAGGGACAGGAACAGGTCGGCGTTGGCCTCCCGCGCGATGGCGACGCGGTCGCGCAGACGGATGAACACGTCCTTGTCGCGGGTCAGCCGGACCCGGTAGCGGCCCGACCCTTCCAACTGGCGCTTCAACTCCCGCGCCATGGCCAGCGTGATGTCCTTTTCATAGACGCCGCCGACCCCGACCGCACCCGGATCGACCCCGCCATGGCCGGGATCGACGACGATCATCGGCTTTTCCGGGACCGGCGCCGCCCGCGGCGGAACCGGCGGCGGCAGGGCCGCGGCAACCGGCACGATGGGGTCCTTTTTCGCCGGCTGGCGCGCCGTCTCGCGGCCCGCCGCGACCGGGGGCGCCGCGATCGGGGCCGAAGCGGCGAACTGCGCCGGCGTGGTGCGGGCGATGTCCAGGACGAAGCGCGGCTTGAAGCCGTCCCGCGGCGGGATGAGGAAGGATTCCACCACCCGCACCGGCCCGTCCGTCTCCACCACGAGGCGGGAGGCGCCGCCGTCGCGCCCTTCGAAGCGGTAGCGGGCGACCAGCCCCTTGCCCGCCATCACGGCGTTGCCGCCCGGCCAGTTCACGTCCGGCAGATCGACCACGACGCGGTAGGGGGAGCCGTGCACCGACACGGTGAAGGGCACCGAGTCGCTGAGTTCCAGAACCAGCCGCGTCTTGTCGGGATGCAGGCCCAGCCGCGCGTCCAGAACGGACACCCGTTCCTGCACCGGCGGTGGAAAGGGCAGCGCCGCGGTGGTCTGGGCCTGCGCCGGGGCGCACGGCAGGACGGCCGCCCCCAGGAGGGCGCCCAGCGCAGCGACAATCGCGAGCATTCGGGGCATCCGTTCCACCAGCAAACCGCAAACCGGACAAGCCAGCCGCCAGCTATAGCCCAGTGAAATCAAAGCGCTCAACGGTGGCATCCGGGAGCGTGGCGGAATTGTCGGCCAGGGTGCCGTTCATGCAACACCGCCCCACGTACGCGCCATGCCGCCAAACCGGATGAAACGGAGCGTAACTTTCGCCGAATTCCAAGTTGTGCAAGGTTTCGTGCTTGTCTATGGTAGCTCTGCGACATACCGCGACCCACCAGCCCACTCTTGCGAGAGGTTTCTCTCCCGGGTGAACTGTGGGCGTCGCCCGCGGACCTCAACGGCCGAAATTTAGATCATCGGGCGCGGTCCGGGGCGTGACGCTTCTGGGTTGCCGGTGGATTGGGACGAAACCTCGAAGCTGGTGCCGGCCGCAAGGCCGGAACCCGGAGGCCGAAGCCCGTCCCGTCCTGGCTGCTTCATCAGCGCCGTTCGACGGGTTAGGGGCCGGTTCCGCAGGCTTCGCTCACAACGATGACGCGCCCTGGCGGCTTGTCCGTCGCGCGGGCGGCTTGGGGCGTCATGGGGATCTTGTATGGCCAAGCGCATGCTGGTGGACGCCACGCACCCGGAAGAAACCCGGGTTGCCGTGGTCAATGGTAACAGACTCGAAGATCTCGACTTCGAAATCGCGACCCGGAAGCAACTCAAGGGCAACATCTACCTTGCCAAGGTGACCCGGGTCGAGCCGTCGCTTCAGGCGGCCTTCGTGGAGTACGGCGGAAACCGGCACGGTTTCCTGGCCTTCTCGGAAATCCATCCCGACTATTACCGCATCCCGGTCGCCGACCGTGAGGCCCTGCTGGCCGAGGAACGCCGGCTGGAGGAGCAGGCCGAGGCCCGCGCCGAGGCCGCCGCCGACGGCGCCGTGATGGCCGAGCCGATCCGTCCGGAGCAGGTGGAGGAGGAAGTCTCCCCCATGCCCGGCTCCTACGCGGAGGCCGAGGGCGACGGCGAGGGCTTCGAAGGCGACGCGCCGGCCTTCGCCACCGACGGCGCTTCCCAGGATGCCGACGACGACGCGGAGGAGGCTCCGGAGGGGGCCGCCCAGGCCGAAAGCCCGGACGTCATCGGCGGGGACGAGGTCGAGGAGGCCCACCGCCGCCGCACCCGCCCGCTGCGCAGCTACAAGATCCAGGAAGTCATCAAGCGCCGGCAGGTCATGCTGGTCCAGGTGACCAAGGAGGAGCGCGGCAACAAGGGTGCGGCGCTGACCACCTACCTGTCGCTGCCGGGCCGCTACTGCGTGCTGATGCCCAACACGGGCCGCGGCGGCGGGATTTCCCGCAAGATCACCAACCCCGCCGACCGCAAGCGCCTGAAGGACATCCTGTCCGACCTGGACGTGCCGGAAGGCATGGCGGTCATCCTGCGCACCGCGGGCCTGGAGCGCTCCAAGCCGGAAATCAAGCGCGACCTGGAGTATTTGCTGCGCCTGTGGGACGACATCCGCGTCCAGACGCTGAAGTCCTCCGCCCCCTGCCTCATCTATGAAGAGGCGAACCTGATCAAGCGCTCGATCCGCGATCTCTACACCGACGACATCGACGAGATCTGGGTCGAAGGCGAGGCCGGCTTCAACACCGCGCGCGACTTCATGCGCATGATGATGCCGAGCCACACCAAGCGCGTGATGCAGTACCGGGACGAGACGATTCCGCTGTTCCACCGCTATCAGGTGGAAACGCAGATCGACGCGATCCACAGCCCGGTGGTGCAGCTCCGTTCCGGCGGCTACATCGTCATCAACCCGACCGAGGCGCTGGTTTCCATCGACGTCAACTCGGGCCGGTCGACGCGCGAGCGCAACATCGAGGAAACGGCCTACAAGACCAACCTCGAAGCCGCCGACGAAGTGGCGCGCCAGCTTCGCCTGCGCGACCTCGCGGGCCTCATCGTGATCGATTTCATCGACATGGAGGAGCCCCGCAACAACGCCGCGGTGGAGCGCCGCCTGAAGGAGGCGATGAAGAACGACCGGGCGCGCATCCAGCTCGGCCGCATCTCCGCCTTCGGCCTGCTGGAGCTTTCGCGTCAGCGCCTGCGCCCGTCGCTGCTGGAAACCAACTTCGAGCGCTGCCCGCACTGCTCCGGCACCGGCGTCATCCGCTCGGTCGAATCCTCGGCCCTGCATGTGCTGCGCGCCATCGAGGAAGAGGGCATCCGCAAGCGGTCGGCGGAGATCACCGTCTTCGTGCCGACCCGCATCGCGCTCTACATCCTCAACCAGAAGCGCGGCGAGCTGACCAAGATCGAGGACCGCTACCGGTTCCGCGTCATGGTCCAGGCCGACGATACCCTGATCGCGCCAGACCTGCGGCTTGAGCGCGTGAAGGCCCGCACGCCGGAAGACGATGCGCCGCTGGTCAGCGCCGAGCGCGTGCTGGCCGAAACCGACCGCATCCTGGCCGCCGAAGCCGAGGAGGCCGAGGAAGAGGCCGCCGTCGCCGAGACCGTCGAGGCGGAGGCGCCGGAACGCGCCGAAGCCGCCGGGGAGAGCGATGGCGAAGGCGACCGCCGCCGCCGCCGCCGCCGTCGGCGTGGCCGTGGGCGTGACCGCGAGGAAGGCCGGGCGCTGTTCGGCGAGGCGGCCGACGGCGAAGCGGTCGAGGCCGAAGCCGAGTCCGGCGAAGCCGACGACACCGCGGTCGACGAGGAAGCCATCGAACGCGCCCAGATCGACGCGCCGGAGTTCGTCATCAACGACGTCGATGTCGGCTCCGCCCACATCGAAGAGGACGAGGACGACGAGGCGGAAGAGGGCGCCGAGGCGTTCGAGCCGAACGGCGAAGGCAACGGCGAGCGCAAGAAGCGTCGCCGCGGCAAGCGCGGTGGCCGTCGCCGGTCCCGCCAGCGCGAGGGCCTGGAGAACGGTGCCGAAGGCCTGGAAGCCGGCGAAGGCGAACCCTCCGAAGCCGCCGAGTCTGAGGTCGAGGCTGAGGCCGACTCCTTCCCGACCGCCGTCGAGGCCGGCCGCGCCGTCAACCCGCCGGAACTGCCGGCAGATATGGAGCCGGTCGAGTTCGATTGGGTCCTGACCAACGAGGCCGCCGCCGAAGCCACTCCGGACGTTCCGGCGGTGGAGGAAGCCGCCCCGGTGGTGGCGGAGGAGGCTCCGGCCCGCAAGCCGCGCCGTGGCCGCGCCAAGGCCAGCGCCGCGGACGCTGCCGAAGCCGTGACCGCGGAGCCGGAAGCGGCCCCCGCCAAGCCGAAGCGCGCCGCGAAGGGCGCCGCGAAGGACGCCAAGGCCCCCGCGAAGGCCACCGCCGCCAAGGCCCCGGCGGAGCCCGCTCCGCAGGCGCCGGCCAAGCCGGCCCGCGGCCGCAAGGCAAAGGTTGAGCCGGTGGCCGAGGCCGTCGAGTCCGCGCCCGCTCCGGTGCCTGCCGCCGCGGAGGAGCCGAAGAAGCGCCCGGCGCGCAAGCGCAAGACCACGGCGGACGCTCCCGCCGAGGCCGCGCCCGCCCTGGCGAACACCGAGGCTCCGGTCAATCAACCGGCGCCCGAGCAGCCGGCGCCCGAGCCCGCCACCGCGGACTCCGCTCCGGAAACCGAGGACGCCTCGGCAAAGCCGCGCCGGGGCTGGTGGAGCCGCTAAGCAAGCGTTCCATCGCTGAGCAGACTGGAAAAGGCGCCTCTCGGCGCCTTTTCCTTTTCATGAAACCGCGAAGGGTCCCGACCATGAGCAAGGCTTTCACCCGGGAGAACGACACCGCCGCCGACGACGACGAGGCCGACGATCCCAAGCCCTTGCCCAAGGGTGTGAAGAACTACATGACGCCCGAAGGCTTCCAGCGGATGCAGGACGAGTTGCGCGCGCTGCTGCGCGTCGAACGCCCGAAGGTGGTCGAGGTCGTGTCCTGGGCCGCCGGCAACGGCGACCGTTCCGAGAACGGGGACTATATCTACGGCAAGAAGCGCCTGCGGGAGATCGACCGGCGCATCCGCTTCCTGAACAAGCGCCTGGAATCGGCGGAGGTGGTGGACCCCACGCTCCAGAAGAACCGCGATCGCGTGTTCTTCGGCGCCACCGTCACCTACGCACGGGAGGACGGGACGGAAAACACCATCACCATCGTCGGAGCCGACGAGGTGGACCTGGACCGCGCCCATGTGAGTTGGATTTCGCCCATCGCCCGCGCCCTTCTGAAGGCGCAGGAAGGCGACGTGGTGGACCTGCGCACGCCCGCCGGACTGGAGCAGATCGAGGTCGTCGCCATCCGCTATCCGGGCGACCCAGCGTAAAGGACGAGGCGTAAATAAGGAAAGCTGGGGCTACAGCAGCCCCAGTTCCTCCAATTCGGCGCGCAGGCTGGCGGCACCGGAAAAGCGGTACGCCGTCATGCCGGCGTTGCGCGCCGCCTCGACATTGGCGGGGCTGTCGTCGATGAAGAAGCAATCCGCCGCCCGCAGGCCGTAGCGGTCCAGCAAACGCTGGAAAATCGCCGGGTCCGGCTTCACCAGCTTCTCCTCGCCAGAGACGATCATCCCGTCGAAGACGTTCAGAAAGTCGAAGCGCTTGCGGGTCAGCGCAAGCTTGTCCGAGGAAAAGTTGGTGATGGAGTAAAGCGGCGTTCCGCGCTGCTTCAGCTCGATCAGGATCTCCGGTGTGCCGGCAACGGGGCCGGGCACCATCTCCTCCCACCGCTCGTGGTAGGCGCGGATCAGTTCGCGGCAGTCCGGAAATTCGGCGGTCAGGACGGCGACCGCCTCATCCCACGGGCGCCCGCGGTCCTGCTCCAGATTCCAGGCGGGGGTGCAGACGTTTTCGAGGAAATCCTCCATCAGGTCCTCATACCCGTCGAACAGTTCGCGGTACATGTTCCGCGGGTCCCATTCGATGAGCACATGGCCTATGTCGAAGACGACGGTGGTCGGCTTGGTCATCATCAAGTCTTATGCCGCCCTCAGCCCTTGCGCGCCGCTTCGACAAGCCGCTTCATCTCGTCCAGCTTGATCGCGCCGGGGACCAGTTCGTCGCCGATGACGAAGGCCGGCGTGCCGCGGATGCCCAATTCCTCGGCCAGCGCCTGGTTGGCGGCGATGACCTTCAGCACCTCGGGGCTGTTCATGTCCTTCTTCAGCTTGTCGGTGTCCAGCCCGACCGACTTGGCCAGCCGCTGGATCACGTCGTCGTCAAGCTGGCCGCGATGGGCCATCAGGGCGTTGTGAAGCTCCAGATACTTGCCCTGGCCGCGGGCGGCCAACGCCGCCTTGGCCGCCGACAGCGAGGCCGGGCTGAGGATCGGGAACTCCTTGTAGACGAAGCGCAGCTTGCCGTCGTCCTTGACGAGGCGCTCCGTATCCGCCTGAACGGCCTTGCAGTAACCGCACTGGTAATCGAAGAACTCAACCACCGTCACGTCGCCCTTCGGGTTGCCGGCGACCGGATCGGCGGGGTTCTGGAACAGCGCCGCCTTGTTGTCGGCCAGAGCGGCCTTGGCCTTCTGCTCCTCGGCCAGCTTCTGGCGCTTTTGCAGTGAGTCCACGGCCTCCAGGATGATTTCCGGGTTCTTCAGGATATAGTCGCGCACCACTCCTTCGATGGCCTTGCGCTGCGCGTCGTCCATCGGGCTCTGCGCCTGGAGGGCGGGGGCCAGCAGCCCCGTCGGAAGGGCCAGCGCAGCGGCGAGCGCCAGGGCGGCGGGGCGGAAGCGGGTCATGTCGAACTCTCTCGTGTGAGGCCGGGCCGGCGCGAATCGGGGCAATACTGTGGACCGGTACGGCGGGGTTAGGCAAGACGGCTGTGCGCCACGGGAACGGAGAACGGTCATTGGCCGCCCGCCTGCCCGCGGATGTCCTGGGCGCGCAGCCAGCCGGGGGAGCCGGCCGGCAGCAGCTTCTCCGCCCGTTCGGCCTGGAAACGGGCCATCGGCTTGTCGCCGCGGGCGAAGGCTTCCTCCGCGGTGGCGTAGGCGACCATGCCGGCGTTGCCCTTCATGTTCCAGGCCTGGGCCATCAGCCGCCACAGGAAGGCGGATTGCGCCTGCGTCTTGGACGCCACCTGAAGGTTCCGCAGCGCCTCGTCGGCCAGCCGCTTGTCGTTCTGCTCCATCAGGGAATGCGCCAGCGACACGCGGATGCTGCCAGCGTCCGGCTCCAGCTCGATCGCCTTGCGGTAGGGCGCCGCGGCGTCCACCGCCCGCCCGTTCTGAAGCATCAGGTCGCCTTTCATCTCATAAAGGAAGGCGTTCTTCGGCTCCTGCGCGATCAGCCCGTCCACCAGCGGCAGGGCCTGCCGGACCTCCCCGCGCCGGAAATAGGCGTAGGCCCGGCCATAGCGCGCCACGAAGGACGGATCGTCCGCCCGGTAGCGGCGCAGCGCCCCGTTGGGGTCCAGATAGGCGTAGAGCTTGGCCTGGATGCGGCGGAACTCCTCGTTCCATTGCGTCGGCACCGGGCGTTTACCGGCACGCGAATGCTCCACGAAGTTGCGCACCGTCTCGATGCGCTCGCGCGTCAGCGGGTGGGTGCGGCGGTATCCGGCGTCGCGGTCCACCAGCAGCGGATCGTCGGAAACCCCCAGCTTCTGCAGGAAGGTGACCAGCCCCTCCGCGGAGATGCCGGATTGCTCCATGTAGGACAGGCCCGCCTGATCGGCGGAGGATTCCTGGCTGCGCGAGAAGGAGAGGAAGTTCCGCTCCGCCAGATGCTGGCCCAGCATGACGCCCGCGGCACCGGCACCGGCGTTGCCCGCGGCGATGCCCCCGACGATGCCGATGCCCATGCCGATCAGCGAGGACAGGAAGGCGTTCTCCATCGCCTCCGACCCGCGGACCAGATGGCCGCCCGCGATGTGGCCCGTCTCGTGGGCGATCACGCCGATCAACTGGCCGGCGTCCTCCAGCCCCAGCAGAAGGCCGGTGTGCAGGAAGATGTTCTGCCCGCCCGCCACGAAGGCGTTCATGGTGTTGTCGTTGACCAGGACGATGTTCACCGCGTCCGGGTCGATCCCGGCAGCCTGGAAGATTGGCCGCGCCATGTCGCGGATGATATGTTCCGTCTCGGCGTCGCTCAGGAACTGTATTTCCTGGCGCCGTTGCGCGCCCGCGGGCGGCGACCACGACAGAACCATCACGGCAACCATGGCGATGACCGAAACCAGCCTGCTGGGCTTGCGCACCGTTTCTTCCTCCGCACACCGGGGCCCCACCGGACAGACGGTCCGGACGTCCCATTCCACCCGCCGAATCTGGCGAGGGTTGGGCGCGATTGCCATAGCGGCGTCGCTCGTCGGCGGCTGCGTCAACACGAAATACCGGACGGGCGCCCCCGCCCAGAGCTATGTCGCGGCGGACGAGCCGCGCGCGGCGGAGATCGGGCGCGACATCATCGCCCAGGGCGGAAAGGCGGGCGACGCCGCCGCGGCCATGGCGATGGCGATGACCGTTACCCTGCCCTCCCGCGTCGGGCTGACCGGCGGCGGCGTCTGCGTGGTGTTCGACGCGGCGAAGAAGGAAACCCGCACGCTGGACTTCCTGCCCCGGCCTGCCAACGCTGGCGGCGCCGCCCTGCCCGGCTTCCTGCGAGGCGTCTACGCGCTCCATGCCGCCATGGGCGCGATGCGCTGGGAACAGGCCGTGGTCCCGGCGGAGCAGCTCGCCCGCTCCACCCCGGTCAGCCGGGCGCTGGCACGGGATATCGCCGAGTCCGGTGCCCGCCTGTCCGCCGACGCGGAGGCGAGCCGCGTCTTCCTGCCTGCCGGCACGCCGCTGGCCGAGGGCGCGCCGCTGAGCCAGCCGGATCTCGCCGTCACCCTGTCGCAGGTGCGCCGCAGCGGCATCGCCGCCATGTACGGCGGGCCGCTGGGCGGCGCGGTGGCGCAGGCCGCCGTCATCGACCCCGCCGCCGTCCGCGGTTTCCAGCCGCGCTGGACCGGCACCGCCGCCATTCCGCTGGGCATCGTGTCGATGCATTTCGCCCAGCTTCCGGAAACCGGCAACGGCGCCGCCCTGACCGCCGCCTGGACCGCCGCCGCCGACCTGCCGTCCGACCAGCGCGCGGCGCGCGTGGCCCAGGCGCTGGGCGCGACGGGCAACGGCGCCTCCACGCCCGGCGCCGGCCTCGTCGTGATCGACCATGAGGAGAACGGGGTCGCCTGCTCCTTCACCATGGGGGCGCCCTTCGGCACGGGCCGCATGGTGCCGGGCACCGGCCTGCTGGCCGCCCGTGGGGTGGACGGGGCCGGGTTCGGCGCGCCGGCCCTGCTGACCAACGCCATCGTCGGGCGGACCCAGTTCGCCGGGGCGGGCAGCGCCGCCGGCAACGACGGTCCCGCCGCCGGTCCCGCCGCCCTGCTGACCGCCGCCCTGCCCGCCGCCCTGGACAGGGAGCCGGGCGCCGCCATCCAGGTGAGCCGCGCCGTCAACGGGCCGGGGCGCACCACCTTCGTCACCTGCCAGACCTCGATCGAGAGCGGCTGGAAGGAATGCCAGATCGCCGCCGACCCGCGCGCCCACGCCCTGGGCATCCTGGTCGAAACCGAGCGTTGACGTTCAAAAAGCCTGGAATCATGAGCAAAGCACCCAAAGTGTCCAAACGGGGCGCGATCCCGCCCTTCTTCGTCATGGAAGTGATGCACGCCGCCGCCCAGCGCGAGGCCGCCGGCCTGGAGGTCCTGCATATGGAGGTCGGGCAGCCCTCGACCGGCGCGCCGAAGGGCGTGCTGGAGGCTGCCCACCGCATGCTCGACGCCGACGTGCTGGGCTACACCGGGGCGCTGGGCATTCCGGCGCTGCGGTCGGCCATCGCCGGCTGGTACCGCGACCGTTACAAGGTGGAGGTGCCGGAGCGGCGCGTGGTGGTCACCACCGGTTCCTCGGGCGCCTTCCAGCTTGGTTTCCTGGCGGCCTTCGATCCGGGCGACCGGGTCGCCATGGCCTCGCCCAGCTACCCGGCCTACCGCCACACCCTGACCGCCATCGGGGTGGAACCGGTGGAACTGCCGACCGGGCCGGAGCACCGCTTCCAGCCGACCATCGAACTGCTGGAACAGCTCGACAAGCCCATCCAGGGCCTGATCGTCGCCAGCCCGGCCAACCCGACCGGCACGATGCTGAGCCGGGAGGAACTGACGGCGCTCGCCAACTGGTGCGACGCCAAGGGCGTGCGGCTGGTTTCCGACGAGATCTACCACGGCCTGACCTATGGGGCGGAAGCCGTCACCGCCGCCGAGGTCAGCGAAAGCGCGCTGGTGGTGAACAGCTTCTCCAAATACTTTTCGATGACCGGCTGGCGGCTCGGCTGGATGATCGTGCCGGACGACCTGATCCGCTCGGTCGAATGCCTCGCCCAGAACCTGTTCATCTCCGCCCCCAGCCTGTCGCAGGCCGCCGCGGTCGCCGCCTTCGCCTGCACGGAGGAGTTGGACGGCCATGTCGCCCGCTACGCCCGCAACCGCAAGCTTCTGCTGGAGGAACTGCCGAAGGCCGGGTTCGACAAGCTGGCTCCGGCGGACGGGGCCTTCTACATCTACGCCGACGTGACGGAGATGACCGACGACAGCGAAGCCTTCTGCAAGCGCATCCTGGCCGAGACGGGCATCGCCTGCACGCCCGGCATCGACTTCGACCCGGCCCGCGGCCGCCGCTTCGTGCGCTTCAGCTTCGCCGGCTCGGAGGCGACCATCGCCGAAGCGGCACGCCGGTTGATCGCCTGGAAGAAGTAACGGCGAAGAAGTAACGGCGCCCAAGAAAAAGCCCTCTTCCGGGACCGCCGGAAGAGGGCTTTTTTACATCCTCAGTACGCGTACTCTTTGAACACCGGGTCCACGCTGCCGCCCCAAGGCCCGTTGAACTTCTCCAGAAGCTCGTCGGCGGGGGTCTGGCCGGACTCGGCGATGTTCAGAAGCGTGTTCAGGAAATGCGCCTCGTCGTCGCCCCAGTTGTCGTTGCGGGCACGGCGGGCCAGACCGCCGCGGGCGATCTCCAGCACCTCCAGCGCGACCTCCCGCACCGTGCGCCCGCGGAAGGAGGTGCGCAGGGCGTGGCGCGGCACCTCGGCGCGCAGATGGGCGCGCTCCTCCGTCGTCCAGTCCTTCACGAGGTCCCAGGCGGCGTCCAGCGCCTGCCCGTCGTAGAGCAGCCCGACCCACAGGGCCGGCAGGGCGCACAGGCGGCGCCAGGGGCCGCCGTCGGCGCCGCGCATCTCCAGATACTTCTTCAGACGCACCTCGGGGAAGGAGGTGGTCATATGGTCGGCCCAGTCGGTGATCAGAGGGACCTCGCCCGGCAGGGCCGGCAGGCACCCCTCCATGAAATCCCGGAAGGACTGGCCGGAGGCGTCGATGTAGGTGCCGTCGCGGTAGACGAAGTACATCGGCACGTCGAGCAGGTAATCCACATACCGCTCGAACCCGAAGCCGTCCTCGAACACGAAGGGCAGATCGCCGGTGCGGTCGGGGTCGGTGTCGGTCCAGATGTGGCTGCGGAAGCTCTGGAAGCCGTTCGGCTTGCCCTCCGTGAAGGGCGAATTGGCGAACAGGGCCGTGGCGACGGGCTGAAGCGCCAGGCTGACCCGGAACTTCTTCACCATGTCGGCTTCCGACGCGAAATCCAGGTTCACCTGCACGGTGCAGGTGCGCGTCATCATGTCCACGCCCAGATTGCCGCGCTTGGGCATGTAGTCGCCCATGATCTTATAGCGGCCCTTGGGCATCCAGGGGATCTCGTCGCGCCGCCATTTCGGCTGGAAGCCGAGGCCCATCATGGCGATGCCCAGCTCCGCCCCGACCTCCTTCACCTGACGCAGATGGCTGTGCACCTCGGCGCAGGTCTGATGGAGGTTCTCCAGCGGGGCGCCGGACAGTTCCACCTGCCCGCCCGGCTCCAGCGTGATGTTCGCCATGCCCTGGGTCAGGGCGATGATGTTGCCGTTCTCTTCCACCGGGTCCCAGCCGAAGCGCTGAAGGCGGGTCAGCAGTTCGCCGATGCCGTCCGGCCCCTCGTAGGGCAGCGGGCGATGGTCGGAGACGCGGTAGGCGAATTTCTCGTGCTCGGTCCCGATGCGCCACTGGTCCGCCGGTTTGCAGCCGGATTCCAGATAGGCAACCAGTTGGCGGCGGTCGGTGATCGGTTCGCCACGCGTCTTCGGAGGTGCGGACATGGAAGCTCCCGCTTTCAAAAAGTCTACTGACCAAAATGTCGAACGGCCCGCCTGGAACAACGGCGCGTCGATCGGCCCTTACTCCCCGACGGTGGGGTCGGCCGGCGCGCGGAAGGGCGGTCGGGTGTCGCCGCCGTCCGCCGTCCAGTCCCCCGAAAGGGCCTGCCAGCAGGCGAGCGCCGCGACCACCGCCGTGTCGGCCCGGAGAATGCGGGGCCCCAGACCGACGGGAACAACAAAGGGTAGTTTACAAATTTCGTCAAGTTCCGACTGCGCAAAGCCGCCTTCCGGCCCGATCAGGAAGGCGGCGGGGCCACGCGGACGGCCGCGGACGGCCTCCGCGATGGGGCGTACGTTCCCGGCCTCGGCGCACAGGTACAGCGTACGTTCCACCGGCCAGCCGGCCAGCGCCTTGTCCAGCGGCAGCGGGTCGGCCATCTCTGGCACGGTCAGCCGCTCCGACTGCTCGGCGGCCTCGATGGCGTTGGCGCGCAGGCGGTCGGTGTTGACGCGGTTGGGGTCGGTGCGGCGGGTGAAGACCGGCCACAGGCGCGACACGCCCATCTCGCTGGCCTTTTCCGCCACGAAGTCGATGCGCCCGCGCTTGATCGGTGCGAACAGCAGCCACAGGTCCGGCCCGTCCGCTTGGGGACGCCGCCGCACCGTCACGGTGAGGGAGCACCAGCCCTTGCCGAACCCGTCGATGGCGGCCAGCCATTCGCCGTCCCGCCCGTTGAAGACCGCCACCGCGTCGCCCTTGTCGAGCCGCAGCACATGGCGCAGGAAATGCGCCCGTTCGTGGTCGAGTCCCACCGCCTGCCCCTCGCTCAGGGGGCTGTCCACATAAAGGCGGGTCTTCGGTTGGTCTGACATGGCGCAAGGTCTCCGGTGTGCGGCGGCGACTATAGCGAGAACGGCCCGGCCTTGCGATGGTCCACCCCCGCCGTTACCTTGCCCGCGGCCTTTTCCAAACCCGAGCCTGCCATGACCCGCCCCGCTTCCCCCGCCCCCGGAGACTTCACCGACATCCGGCGCGGCGATTGGATCGACCGCTTCGCCCCGGCGGCGGTCCGCCCCTATCTGCGGCTGGCGCGGCTGGACCGGCCCATCGGCACATGGCTGCTGCTGTTCCCCGGCTGGTGGGCCATTGCGCTGGCCGGTTCGGGGCCGGTGCCCGATCTGTGGCTGATGACGCTGTTCGGGATCGGTGCCGTGGTGATGCGCGGGGCCGGCTGCACGGTGAACGACATCCTGGACCGCGACTTCGACGCGATGGTGGAGCGTACGCGGGCGCGCCCGATCCCCTCCGGGCAGGTGTCGGTGAAACAGGCGCTGGCCTTCCTCGTCTTCCAGCTTCTGATCGGGCTGGCGGTGCTGGTGCAGTTCAACCTGCCCACCATCGGGCTGGGCGTGCTGTCGCTGGTGCTGGTCTTCACCTATCCCCTGATGAAGCGCATCACATGGTGGCCGCAGGCCTTCCTCGGGCTGACCTTCAACTGGGGCGCCCTGATGGGCTGGACGGCGGTGCGCGGCGATCTGGACTGGCCGGCGCTGGCGCTCTACGCCGCGGGGATCGTCTGGACGCTGGGCTACGACACCATCTACGCCCACCAGGACAAGGAGGACGACGCGCGGATCGGCGTGAAGTCCACCGCCCTGCGCCTGGGCGACCAGAGCAAGATCTGGATCTACGGCTTCTACACGCTGACCTTCGTGGGGATCGGCATCGCCGGGCGTCTGGCCGGGCTGGGCGGGCTGTTCCTGCCGCTGCTGACGCTGGCCGCGCTGCACCTGTCCTGGCAGGTGGCGACCTGGAACCCGGACGATCAGACGGATTGCCTGAACAAGTTCCGCTCGAACCGCTGGTTCGGCTGGCTGGTTCTGGCGGCCTTCCTGGCCGGGAAGATTTAGGCGGGGAGGCTTTCGGACGACGAGTAAGAGGCTCAGCTCAGCGCGTCGTCAGCTCGGCGACGGCGCTGTCGGCGAAGCCGGGCTTGCGGGACGGCAGGACCACGCGGAGGCCGTCCGTGGCGGCCACCACCGCAACGCCGATCTCAGCACCCTTCTGCGAGGCCGGCACGGTCGGCTTGCGGGACGGCAGCACGGCGGCCACCATCGGCTCGGCCATGCGGGCGGTGGCGTTCTTGCCGGAGAGGTTGAGGGAAGCGTTCAGCACCTGCGGCTTGCGGCCCGGAACGGCGACGGCGTGGCCCTTCAGCGAGGCTTCCATCAGGCGGGGCGAAC
>JAEYPE010000037.1 GCA_023411035.1 Pseudomonadota bacterium | reverse complement strand
CGACTGGGGCACCGCCGCGACCGTCCAATGCATGGTGTTCGGCAATCGGGGAAGCGATTCCGGCACCGGGGTGGCGCACAGCCGCGACCCCTCCACGGGCGAGCCGGGCCTGTGCGGGGAGTTCCTGAGCGACGCGCAGGGGGAGGAGATCGTTTCCGGCCTGCGCACGCCGGGGCCGCTCGCCGGCGGTCCGCAGTCGCTGGAGGCCGAGGCCCCCGCCGCCTTCGCCGAACTGCGCGGGATCGCCGACCGGCTGGAGCGCCATTTCGGCGACATGCAGGAGATCGAATTCACCGTCCAGCAGGGCCGTCTGTTCATCCTTCAGTCGCGCTCCGGCAAACGCTCTCCGGAAGCGGGGGTGCGGATCGCCACGGAGATGGCGCAGGCCGGCATCATCTCGCGCGCCGAGGCGGTGCGGCGCGCCGACCTGCCGGCTCTGGCGGACGGCCTTCGCCCGATCCCCGATCCGGACGCACCGCGCGAGGTGATCGCCAGCGGCCTGCCGGCCTCTTCCGGAGCGGCGACGGGTGTCGCCGTCTTCACGTCGGACGAGGCGGTCCGGCTGGCGGCGGAGGGGGTGGCGGTGGTGCTGTGCCGCCCTGAGACCTCCCCCCACGACGTGCATGGGATGCAGGCGGCCAGCGCCGTGGTCACCGCCCGCGGCGGAGCGACCAGCCACGCCGCCACGGTCGCCCGCGCCATGGGGCTGCCCTGCGTGACCGGGGCGCGTGCCCTGCGGGTCGATCCGGCGGCGGGGGTGATGACGGTGGGTGAGGTGACCGTCCGGGCGGGCGACCTCATCACCGTGGACGGCGGGAGGGGCGAGGTGATCCTCGGCAGCGTCCCGATGATCCGTCCCGAGCCGCCGGAAGCCGTGGCGCTGCTGCTGCGCTGGGCCGAGGAACTTGGCGAGTAGCATTTGGGTCCATGAGAAAGGCCCTTCGTCCGGCGGGACGAAGGGCCTTTTTCGTTGGGGTGCCGATGCTGTCAGTGGGTGTAGGCGGGGGAGTCCTGCGCCGGGGGCTGGGGGTGGGCGACCATCTCGGTGAGTTGGAGCTTGGTGAAGTCGCGGGCGCTGATAACCCCGACCAGCGTGGAGCCGTCGAGCACCGGCAGATGGCGGATGTGGTGGCGGTCCATCAGTTCCAACGCATGGTGCAGGCTGTCGTCCGGCGTGCAGGTCTGGGGCGCGCGCGACATCAGCATGAAGACGGGCGTCTTCAGCACCGAGGCCCCGCGCTCCAACAGCGCATGGACGATGTCGCGCTCCGAGAGCATGCCGGCCACGGCGTTGCCCTCCGTCCGGCAGACGTCCTTGACCACCAGGGCGCTGATGTTTTCCGACTTCATGAGCCGGATCGCCTCCTCGATGGTTTCGCCGGAACGCACGGTGACGACGCGGGATTCCTTGGTCCGAAGAATGTCGGCGACTTTCATGGCGAGCCCTCCACCAGGAAGCGGGTTGCGTAAGCGCGCCCTGCACGGAAACCCCCGCGGGGGGACCGGACGTTGGCCGGTGGAGCCGCGTCGGGCCGGTCGAAGGCCGTTTGCGGCACCTGGGCATCAGGCAGCGGCGGGCGATGGATATTTGGTATACCATATGCCAGTAGGCGTCAATGGCTAATGTGGCAAACAATCAGCGTAGCGGTGTTTTTTGTGTTTTTGGATGAGGGAGGATCGAGGCACTGACGATTCCCCTATGGCGAATGTCCGGGTGCCCACGCCGATGACTGGCATGCCAAATACGCTGAACGATGGTGGTGGGGGATCGATGGTTGCCATGGTGCTGCTGATGCTGGCGGCTTTCGCGTCGGGCGTTCTGAACGCGATTGCCGGGGGCGGGGCCTTCATCACCTTTCCGGCGCTGCTGTTCGCCGGGGTGCCGCCGGTCAGCGCCAATGTGTCCAGCACCGTGGCCCTGTTTCCTGGCCAGATGGCCAGCGCCTGGGCCTATCGGAACGAGATCCGGGGCGTGACGGAGGTCAGCGTCACCGCCTTTTCCGTGGTCAGCCTCGTCGGCGGGGTCGTCGGGGCGATCCTTCTGCTGACCACGCCGGACCGCGCCTTTGCCGGGCTGGTGCCCTGGCTGCTGCTGTTCGCGACGGCGGTTTTCGCGGTGGGCAGCTTCATGCCGGCGCTGGCCGCCCGGCTGCGGCTGGGAGGGCGCTCCGTTCTGGTGGTGCAGTTCGTCATCGCCGTTTATGGCGGCTATTTCGGTGGCGGTATCGGCTTCCTGATGCTGGCGGCGCTGACCCTGTTCGGCCTGCGCGACATCCACGCCATGAACGGGCTGCGCATCCTGCTGGCCGCGCTGATGAACGGGGCCGCGGTGGCGGCCTTCTCCCTGTCGGACGCGGTGTCCTGGCCGGAAACCGCCGTCATGGCGGTGTCGGCCATCGTCGGCGGCTATGCCGGGGCGCACGGGGCGAAGCGGGTCAGCCGCGACGCGATGAAATGGGTGGTGGTGTCGATCGGCGTGGGGCTGACCCTGTATTTCTTCGTCAAGGGCGCCGGAGCATGAGGGCGCCCCACGCCGCCCACCCTCAGTCAGGGCTGGCCGGGGACGGCGATGGGGCGCAGCCCCTTCGCGTACCGCTTCCACCGCTCCCGGTAGACGGCGGCGGGGGCGCGCATCCGCTCCACATCCTCGTCGGAGAGCGTGCGCACCACCTTGCCCGGCGCGCCGAGCACCAGGGAACGGTCGGGGATTTCCTTGCCCTCCGCGATGAAGGCGTGGGCACCGATCAGGCACTCGCGCCCGATGCGGGCGCCGTTCAGAACGGTGGCGCCGATGCCGATCAGGCTGCCGTCGCCCACGGTGCAGCCATGCAGCATCGCCTGATGGCCGACGGTGACGTTCCGCCCGATGGTCAGGGGAAAGCCCGGATCGACGTGGAGGACGGCGTTGTCCTGGACGTTGCTGCCGGCGCCGATGCGAATGCGCTCGTCCTCCGCGCGCATCACGGCCCCCCACCAGACGGACACGTCCTCTTCCAGAAGGATGTCGCCGACCACGGTGGCGTTGGGCGCGACCCAGCAGTCGGGCGAAAGCTGCGGAGCCTTGTCGTCGAAGGCGTAGATCACGCGTTCCTCCATTTTTTTCTCGTCGGGCTATCCTACAGCAGAACGGTTCGGCGGAATGCATTTGCTGCACTGCGCTATATCCATTCAAAAAATGTGTGTATGATGGGGATGCCCGGTTTCCGATCCGCGTGAGGACCCCATGCCGCTCCATTCCTACCGCTGCACAGCCTGCAATCATGAATTCGAAGCGCTCGTGCGCTCGTCGGACACGCCCGTCTGCACGTCCTGCGGGGCGGCGGAACTGGAAAGGCAGGTGGCGCGCATCGCGCCGGACACCAAGGTCGACAAGTTTCTGAAGACCGCCCGCCGGGCCGCCGCGTCGGAAGGCCATTTCAGCAATTACAGCAAGGCGGAGCGCTCGCGCCTATAGCGCGAGGGCGCTCACGTCCCATCCGGTATCCCGTACTTCCGCAGCTTGTTCGCGATCATCGTGTGCGAGGTGTGGAGCCGGGCGGCGAGCTTCCGGCTGGAGGGATGGCGGGGATAGAGCCGGCGGAGCAGCCCGCGCTCGAAAGCCGCCAGCGCCTCGTCCCAGCTTGCCGCCTCGGCGGGTTCGATACCGGTTTCCGCCTCCATGCGGGCGCCGGCCAGTTCCAGATCGGCGGCGTCGAGATAGGCGCCGTCGCTCATCGTCACGGCGCGGAAGATGACGTTCTCCAACTGCCGGACGTTGCCCGGCCAGGGGTTGGCGAGCAGGGCGGCGCTGGCCGCGACGGTCAGCCGGCAGGGCGGGCGCCGGGCCTGGGCGCAGGCGCGGGCGATGAAGTGCCGGGCCAGCAACAGGATGTCGTCCCCGCGTTCGCGCAGCGCCGGGACCTGAAGCGACAGCACATTCAGCCGGTAGAACAGATCCTCGCGGAAGCTGTGGTCGGCGACCATGGCGTCCAGATCGCGGTGGGTGGCGCTGACCACACGCACGTCCACCGTCTGCTCCCGGTCGCCGCCGACGCGGCGGAAGCGTCCGTCGTTCAGGAAACGCAGCAGCTTGGCCTGGAGATAGGGCGACATCTCCCCGATCTCGTCCAGGAAGACCGTGCCGCCGTGGGCCAGTTCCAGCAGGCCGGGTTTGCCGCCGCGCTGCGCCCCGGTGAAGGAGCCGGGGGCGTAGCCGAACAACTCGCTCTCCGCCAGGCTCTCCGGGACGGCGGCGCAGTTCAGCGCGAGGAAGGGCTTGTCCCGGCGCAGGCTGGCGCGGTGGCAGGCGTGGGCGATCAGTTCCTTGCCGGTGCCGGTCTCGCCCAGGATCAGCAGCGGCGCGTCCACCGCCGCGACGCGCGCCGCCCGCGCCTTCAGCGAACGGATGGGGGCGGAGTCGCCCAGGATGCGGTCGAAGCCCCCCTCGTCGAAATTCTGCAAGGCGTTCAGCCGTTCGCCCAGCCGGCTCGGCGCGAAAAGGGTGACGACACCCCCGGCGGGCCGCCCGTCCTCCACGATGGGGGTGGCGTCCAGCAGGAAGGGCTGGCCGTTCAGCATGACCTCCTGCCCGGCGCTCAGGCGGAAGCCGTTGTCCACCAGCAGGTCCGACAGTTCCGGGTCGCCGAACAACCGCCCGAAGTCGGCGCCGGTCAGGGCGGCCTCGCTGCGCCCGGTGACGGTCGCCGCGGCGGCGTTCGCCACCACGATCCGGCCCGCGCGGTCCACCGCCAGAACCGGATCGGGCAGGGCGGCCAGCAGGGCGTCCAGATGCAGCCGCCGCCGCGTGCCCGGCAGGATGTCGATGGGGGTCACGGACTCCACGCCACGTACGGTGCGCAGCGCGGCGTCGAGTTGGCCGAGGGATTGGACGTCCAGTTCCGGCGCGTCGATGTGGATGTGCGGCGGGTCCACCTCCACCGCCACGACGTTCAGACGCCGCTTCGCGAGCACGGCCAGAATCTCGTGGGCGATGCCGACCCGGTCGGCGAACAGGACGTCGATGCGCATTGGCTCCCCTCCGGCGAAGGAGGCAGAGTACCACGGCCAGCGTGCCTGTAAACATCCATGTACGCTGTAACGAAATGTGTACGGTGTCATGAATGCATTGTTTTATATGGTGTTCTGAAGGTCGCGGGGAGCGGATGCCGGCCCTGGTGTAACGGATCGTGTACGGCTTGCCGCGGCTGCGGACCCGCCATCCCCAGCATTTCCACGGTTTCCGGCACTTGGCATCAGGTTTGCGAAGCGTGTGCGAACAATTCCGTGATTTCGGGAGCCATCACATGCGCGTCATCGTCCTCGGCAGCGGCGTCATCGGCGTTTCCACCGCGTATTTCCTGGCGAAGGCCGGGCACGAGGTGACTGTGGTGGACCGGCAGCCCGGCCCGGCGCTGGAAACCAGCTACGCCAACGCGGGCGAGGTGTCGCCGGGCTATTCCGCCCCCTGGGCGGCGCCGGGGCTGATGGTGAAGGCCGTGAAGTGGATGCTGATGAAGCATTCCCCGCTGGTGATCCGGCCCAAGATGGACCCGGCCATGTGGTCATGGTGCCTGAAGCTGCTGGCCAACGCCAACGAGCGCTCCTACGAGATCAACAAGGGCCGCATGGTCCGGCTGGCCGAATACAGCCGCGACTGCCTGCGCGCGCTGCGCGACGAGACCGGCATCCGCTATGACGAGCGCGCCAAGGGCACGCTCCAGGTCTTCCGCACCCGGAAGCAGGTGGACGCCGCCGCCACGGACATGGCCGTGCTGGACCGCTTCGGCGTGCCCTACAGCCTGCTGGACGTGGAGGGCTGCGCCAAGGTCGAACCGGCGCTGCGGCTGGTGAAGGAAAAGATCGTCGGCGGCCTGCTGCTGCCGGGCGACGAGACGGGCGACTGCTTCCGCTTCACCAACGCGCTGGCCACGATGGCGACGGAGCTGGGGGTGGAGTTCCGCTACAACACCGGCATCCGCAGGCTGGAGAGCGACGGGCGCCGCGTCACCGGCGTGGTGACCGACGCCGGCACCCTGACCGCCGACGCCTATGTCGTCGCCATGGGCAGCTATTCCCCGATGCTGGTGAAGCCCTTCGGGCTGGACCTGCCGGTCTATCCGGTGAAGGGCTATTCGCTGACCCTGCCCATCGTCGATGCGGCGGGCGCTCCGGAATCCACGGTGATGGACGAGACCCACAAGATCGCGGTGACCCGTCTCGGCGACCGCATCCGCGTCGGCGGCACGGCGGAACTGGCCGGCTTCGACCTGTCTCTGCGTCCGGGGCGCCGCGGTCCGCTGGACCATGTGGTCAGCGACCTGTTCCCCACGGGCGGCGACCTGTCGAAGGCGGAATTCTGGACCGGCCTGCGCCCGAACACGCCGGACGGCACCCCCATCGTCGGCCCGACCCCCGTGCGCAACCTGTTCCTGAACACCGGCCACGGCACGCTCGGCTGGACGATGGCCGCCGGCTCGGGGCGCGTCGTCGCCGATGTGGTCGGCGGGCGCCGGACGGAGATCGACATGGACGGGCTGACGGTCGCCCGCTACGGCCGCTCCGCCGCCACGGCGAACCGCCCCACGGTCGGCGGCGTGGCCCGCCCGGCGGCCTGACGCCGCGCTCATCGCCGGCGCCCGTCATTGACGGGCGGGCGCGCCCTGGTTCAGGCGGGCGGTGTCGAACTCCTTCATGCGCGCCGCATCGAAGGAGCCGAGCGCCTTCACCTGCTCCGGCGTGGCCTGCAACGTGATGGAGGTCAGGCCCGGCTCCACCGCCGTGGCCTTCCAGGCAACGGCGTAGGGGCCGTCGCCCTCCGGTTCAGGCGTGACCACGACGGCGCTGAGCGCGCCGTTCCGGTCGAACACCAGATCCTCCACCGTGCCGAAGAAGCCGGCCTCCGCCGCCCCGCCCACCGTGTTTGCCGGCTGGCCGATCAGGGCGGAGACGCGCCAGTCGCCGGGGCGGCTGCCCGCCTGCTGCCGGCGCCGGATCAGGTCCAGCGTGTCGGGGCCGGTGACCGGATAGGCCAGGACGCCGTCCACCGATCCGGGCATGAGCTGCCGCCACGGCACGGTGAAGCGCGCCTCGCCCACGTCGAGCATGCCGCTGGCCTCGATCACCGCGCCCGCCAGCCGCCCATCCGCCCCGACGACGAGGTCCACCACCTGCCCAAGCTCCTCGCCCAGCAGGCCCTCGACCTCCGTCCCGACGATCACTCCGGCCCGCCAGCCCTGGTAGAGCCGGGGGTAGGAGGACTCCGCGGCCCGGCCCGCCTCTGCGGCCTGGAGGGAATGAGGAACGCCCAGGGACAGGGAAGTGGCGATGGCGAGCGCGGCGAGGATGCCGGTCGAAGTGCCGCTGTTGCGCATGGGGCGGTGCTCCCGATTGTGACGCGCGGTCCGTCAAAAGGGAACATGGTTGGGAGGCGGCGGTTCCGGAGGGAACTCCCACGGGGTACGACGGTTGCTGACCGGACAGGCCAACCGAGGAGGTGATCCCATGCCAGGAAAGCTGGAGAAGAAGACGATCGCCGTTCTGGCGACCGACGGTTTCGAGCAGGTTGAACTGACCGAGCCGGTGAAGGCGCTCCGCAACGAAGGGGCGGAGGTGCGGATCGTGTCGCCCAAGGGCGGGCAGATCCAGGGCTGGAACCACCACGACAAGGCCGACCGGCTGGACGTGGACACCACGCTGGATCAGGCGGACCCCGGCGGTTTCGACGCGCTGGTTTTGCCGGGCGGCGTCATCAATCCGGACGCGTTGCGGCTGGAGCCCAAGGCCATCGATTTCGTGCGCGGTTTCGTCCAGTCCGGCAAGCCCATCGCCGCGATCTGCCACGGCCCCTGGACGCTGATCGACGCGGGCGGCGCCAAGGGCAAGCGCATGACCTCCTGGCCGTCGCTGAAGGCCGATCTCAGCAACGCTGGAGCGAGCTGGGAAGACAGCGAGGTGGTGACCGACCAGGGTCTGGTGACCTCGCGCAAGCCGGGCGATCTGCCGGCCTTCTGCCGCAAGATGGTGGAGGAGTTCGCCGAAGGCCGCCACGGCTCCCACCGCCACGCGGCGGAGTAAGTTGCGGCGTTTTCCCTCTCCCTTCCCGGGAGAGGGAAAATCCTTACGCCGACACCAGCGGCGACAGACCGTTCTGGATCGCCCACACCGCGGCCTGCGTGCGGTTCTGGGCGTTGATCTTCCGCATCACGTTCTTGAAATGCATCTTCACGGTCGATTCCGTGATGTGCAGGTTGCGCGCGATGGCCTTGTTCGACTGCCCGGCGAGCAGGCAGCGCAGAATCTGGATTTCGCGTTTCGACAGATCGTTGTTGGCGGGCTGGGCGCGCTCCGGCTGCGGGCGCTCGTTGGCGTTGGCGATCAGCAGGCTGGCGACGTGGGTGGGATAGACCACCTCTCCCAGCATGACCAGTTGCAGGGCGCGCAGCAGGGACTCGCTCGACATCGACTTGTTCAGATAGGCATCGGCCCCGGCCTTCAGCGACAGGGACAGGGTGCGGTCCGCGATGGCGTCGGCCAGCACGGCGATGCGGGCGCTGGTGGCTGCGCGCAGCCGCTTTAATCCGCCGGTCTCCTCGCTCGCCGCCTCGCTCAGGGCGACGACGATCAGGTCGGGCTCCACCCCCTGCGTGATGGCCGCCTGGGCGTCGTCCACCGTCGCGGCGTGGTGGCAGACGCGGAAGGGACCGCTGCCGATGAGCGTTCCCAGCGCCGCCGAAAACAGCCGATCATGGTCCACGAGCATGACGTTCCAAGTTCTCATCGAAACTCCTCCGTGACGCCACCCGTGGCGAGAAGCGCACAACGCCGATCCTTGTCCGTTTTCACCTGTGAAAACGAAAAAAGCCGACTTCATTGTATCGAAAAAGCGTGCTTTACGCTGGTTGTCCTGATGATTTATACGGATGGTCAGGGAGTGACGCAAGATGCTTGGAAGAATCTCGATGCGAATGAATGATAAATGGCTTTGATAAGATAGGAATTCGCGCTGCGTTGCTTCTGAAAAGTCCAAAGGAGGTATTCATATACTTTTCCGCTGGACAGAAAGCTGGACCGGATGGAGGCGTCTTTGTTTTCCACTCCAGTTCCCGGCGGTTTGATGGGGTAGCAAAACAATGGAAGTTCAGCTGCAGACGCGCGGCAAGGAGCGGTCGGTGGCCGGCAAGGCGCAGAAGTTTCTGGTTGTCGACGACCACCCCCTGGTGCGGCACGGCTTCGCTCTCTCGGTGGGTGAAATTCACCCGGACGCGCAGGTGCTGGAGGCCGGCTCGCTGGACGAGGCCATGGCCATCGCCGACCGCACGCCGGACCTGACTCTGGTCCTGTTCGACCTGAATCTGGGCGACCGCAGCGGGCGCGATGGGGTGCGCCGCATGGTGGAGATTCTGGGAAGCCGCCCGCTGCTGGTCATCTCCGGGTCGGACGAGGTGGCGGACATCGTGGACAGTGTGCGGTTGGGCGCGCGGGGCTACATCCTGAAGACCAGTTCCACGGCGGTGCTGGAGCACGCGATCTCCCTGGCGCTGACCGGAGAGACCTTCCTTCCGCTGCCGCGTGCGGTGCTGTCCGGAAACGTCGCGGTGGAGGCGGCGCGCCCGTCCGGCCAGATCCTGGACCGGCTGACCGACCGGCAGAGGGACGTGTTCCAGCTTCTGCTGGCCGGTCATTCGAACAAGGAGATCGCGCGGGAACTGGGGGTTCTGGAAGGCACGGTGAAGGTCCATGTGCGGGCCATCATGCAGAAGCTGGGCGTGCGCAACCGCACCCAGGTCGCTGTCGTGGCCGCCCGCAGCGGGTGCTTTCGGGACGACGCCTGACCCCATCCACGTCCTTTATCCGCCCGATCCATGCCTTTGCGGATAGGCGGGCGGCCCGGCATTGCGGCCCGCGGAGACTTTCCGGCACTATGACGGAAACGCCCGACGGGAGGGACAATGACGGGCTCTGTTCGTTTCGTGCTCGGCGGACGGGTGGTGGAGGTGCGGGACGCCGACCCCACCACCACGGTGCTGAACTGGCTGCGCGCCAACGGGCGTCCCGGTTCGAAGGAAGGCTGTGCCGAGGGGGATTGCGGCGCCTGCACGGTGGTGCTGGGCGACCTGACTCCGGAAGGGCGCGTGCGCTACCGCGCCGTCAACGCCTGCATCCTTTTCCTGCCGATGATCGACGGCAAGCTTCTGCTGACCGTGGAGGATCTGGTCGGCGAAGATGGGGAGTTGCACCCCGTTCAGAAGGCGATGGTGGAGAGGCACGCCTCGCAATGCGGCTTCTGCACCCCCGGTTTCGTGATGGCGCTGTTCGGGCTCTACCACAACGGAAGCCATGCGGAGGGTGGGTTGACCGATGGGGCGATCCACGACGCGCTGGCCGGCAACCTGTGCCGCTGCACCGGCTACCGCCCGATCCTCGACGCCGCCCGCGGTATCGCGGGGGAGGACGCGGAAGACCGTTTCGACCGCGCGGAGGAGGGCATCGCCACCCTGCTGCGCTCCATCCGGCGCGAGGGTGCCCTGACGGTGACTCATGGCTCCGCCAGCTTCCACGCGCCCCGAAGCGTCGATGAACTGGCCGCCCTGTTCGCGGTGCATCCGAACGCCACGCTGGTGGCCGGGGCGACCGATGTGGGGTTGTGGGTGACCAAGCAGGGACGCAGCCTGCCCACGCTGATCCACCTCTCCCAGGTGCGGGAGCTTCACCGGATCGGGGAAAGCGCCGATGCGCTGGAGGTCGGGGCGGCGGCGACCTACACGGAACTGCTGCCGGTGCTGGAGCACCGCTTGCCCCAACTGGCCGCTCTGGTCACCCGCATCGGGGCGGCACAGGTGCGCAATTCCGGAACGCTGGGGGGCAATGTCGCCAACGGCTCCCCCATCGGGGACAGCATGCCGGCGCTGCTGGCGCTGGGCGCCTCGCTGGTGCTGAACCGGGGCGGGGTGCGGCGTGACCTGCCGCTGGAGCGCTTCTACCACGGCTACCGCAAGAACGACCTGACGCCGGGGGAGTTCGTGGAGCGCATCCGCATCCCCCTGCCGCGCGAGGGCCAGCGCTTCGCCACCTGGAAGGTTTCCAAGCGGCGGGACCAGGACATCGCCGCCGTCTGCGCCGCCTTCCTACTGACGCTCGACGGAGAAGGGAGGGTGGCGGAACTGCGCGCCGGCTATGGCGGCATGGCGGCGACCCCGGCCCGCGCCCCGGCGCTGGAAGCGGCGCTGGCCGGGCAGCCCTGGACGGCGGACGCTGTGGCGGCGGCGCTGCCGGCGCTCGACCGCGACTTCCGTCCCATCGCCGACATGCGGGCGGGCGACCGCTATCGCGCGCTGGTCGCGAAGAACCTGTTGATGCGCTTCCTGCTTCACACGACGGGGGCCGGGGCGGTTTCGCTGGAGGCTGCCCATGGCTGACGGCGGCGCCCTTGCCAAGGACGGTGACGCCATCCATCCGATCCGGGGCGGCGTCCATCTGGGCATCGAGCATGAAAGCGCCCGCAAGCATGTGACCGGCGGCGCGGCCTACACCGACGACATCCCGGAACTGCCCGGCACGCTGCACGTCGCGGTGCGGCTGTCGGACCGGGCGCACGCGCGCATCCTGGGCATGGACCTGTCGCGGGCGAAGCAGGCGCCGGGCGTGCATGCGGTCTTCACCTACGCCGACGTTCCGGGAGACGGCGACATCGGCGCCGTCCAGCGCGGCGACCCCGTGCTGGCCGACGGGGTGGTGGAGTATGCCGGACAGGCGGTGGTCGCCGTCGCGGCGGAAACCTTGTCGCAGGCCCGCGCGGCGGCGCGGCTGGTGGACATCCACTACGACGACCTGCCGGCCCTGCTGACGGCGCGGGAGGCATTGGAGAAAGGCAGTTTCGTCTCTCCGCCGCTGACCTTCCGGCGCGGCGACGCGGCGGAGGCCGTGGCCGGGGCGCCGCATCGGCTGACCGGGACGCTGGAGGTCGGCGGGCAGGACCATTTCTATCTGGAAGGCCACATCGCCTACGCCATCCCCAAGGAGGACGGCGACCTTCTCGTCCATTCCTCGACCCAGCATCCGGCTGAGGTGCAGCACGCCGTGGCGCAGGTGCTGGGCCGCCCCATGCACGGCATCGCCGTGGAATGCCGGCGCATGGGCGGCGGGTTCGGCGGCAAGGAAAGCCAGCCGGCGCAGATCGCCGCCATCGCCGCCCTGCTGGCGAACGCGACGAAGCGGCCCGTGAAGTTCCGCCTGGACCGCGACGACGACATGCTGATGACCGGCAAGCGCCACGACTTCTTCGTGCGCTACGATGTCGGGTTCGACGGGGAGGGGCGCATCCAGGGTCTGGAGATGGACCTCGCCGGGCGCTGCGGCATGTCGCTGGACCTGTCCAACGGCGTGGTGGACCGCGCCATGTTCCACGCCGACAACGCCTATTTCCTTCCCGACGCGCGGGTGACCGGCCACCGCTGCAAGACGCACACGGTGTCCAACACCGCCTTCCGCGGCTTCGGCGGGCCGCAGGGCGTGATCGCCATCGAGCATGTGGTGGACGAGATCGCCCGGACGCTGGGCAAGGACCCGCTGGACGTGCGGCGCGCCAATCTCTACGGCGGGCCGGGCCGCGACACCACCCATTACGGGATGCCGGTGGAGGAGCCGGAGATCCTGGCCGACCTGCTCGACCAGATCGAGCGTGACGGAGACTACCGCCGCCGCAGGGAGGAGATCGACGCCTTCAACGCCCGCAACACGGTGCTGAAGAAGGGGCTGGCCGTCACGCCGGTGAAGTTCGGCATCTCCTTCACCGTCAAGCACCTGAATCAGGCGGCGGCGCTGGTGCATGTCTACACCGACGGCTCCGTCCAGGTGAATCACGGCGGGACGGAGATGGGGCAGGGCATCCACACCAAGATGGCCCAGATCGCCGCCCACGAATTCCAGATCGACGTGGAGCGGGTGCGGGTCACCGCCAGCGCCACCGACAAGGTGCCGAACGCCCCGCCGACGGCGGCCTCGGCGGGCACCGACCTGAACGGCATGGCGGTGCGCATCGCCGTGCGGACCATCCGCGACCGGCTGGTGGAGTTTCTGTCCCAGCACTGCCACACCACGCCGGACAAGGTGGAGTTCCGAGACAACGCGGTCTTCGCCGGCAACCACGCCATGACCTTCGCGGAGGTGGCGAAGCTGGCCTATATGAATCGGATATCGCTGTCCTCCACCGGCCATTACGCCACGCCCAAAATCTGGTGGGACCGGGAGAAATGCGAGGGGCGGCCCTTCTTCTACTTCTCCTGCGGCGTGGCGGTGACGGAGGCGCTGATCGACACGCTGACCGGCGAGTACCGCTTCCCCCGTGCCGACGTGCTGCACGACTGCTCCGGCAGCATCAACCCGGCCATCGACCTGGGGCAGGTGGAGGGAGCCTTCGTCCAGGGGCTGGGCTGGGTCACGTCGGAGGAGCTGTGGTGGGACGGCCAGGGACGCTTGCGCACCCACGCGCCCAGCACCTACAAGATCCCGACCTCGCGCTCGCTGCCGGAGGATTTCCGGGTTACGCTCTACACCGCCCGCCCGAACCGGGAGGACACGGTGTTCCGCTCCAAGGCGGTCGGGGAGCCGCCGCTGATGCTCGGCATCTCCGGGTGGCTGGCGCTGAAGGACGCCGTTGCGGCGGTGGGCGGCCACCGCCTGCCCGTGCGGCTCGACGCGCCCGCAACGCCGGAGCGTGTGCTGCTGGCGGTGGAGGACGTGAAGGCAAGAATGGGTTCGTCAGGTGGCTGAAGCGTTGATGAAGAAGGTCGCCGTCCATGGCGCGGCGACCGTGCGGTTCGAGCATCGCCACGGGGCCACGCGCCTCGCCACGCTCTACCACCACGACCCGCTGCGGGTGCTGATGCCCGACCCGCGGGCGGGGGACCTGCCCATCGCGGTGCTGGTCACCACCTCCGGCGGGCTGGTCGGCGGCGACCGGCTGGACGTGTCGCTGTCGGCGGGGCCGGGGGCGGCGGCGCTGGTGACGACCCAGGCGGCGGAGAAGGTCTACCGCTCCGCCGGGCCGGACTGCCGCATCGACACCCGCGTGACGGTCGAGTCCGGCGGCTGGCTGGAATGGATGCCGCAGGAGGCCATCGTCTTCGAGGGCTCCCGGCTGCGCCGCCTGACCCGGCTGGAGTTGGAGGGCGACGCCCGGCTGATTGCCGGGGAGATGCTGGTGTTCGGGCGCGCCGCCTTCGGCGAGACGGTGACACGCGGTCTTGTCCGCGACGCCTGGGAACTGGTCCGCGACGGCCGCCTCGTCTGGGCCGACGCCCTGCATCTGGATGGCGACATCGCCGAGACGCTGGCCCACCCGGCGGGCTTCGGCGGGGCCGGAGCCTGCGCCACGCTGCTGTATGCCGCGCCGGACGCCGGGATCCGGCTGGACGCGCTTAGGGAAGCGGCGGAGGGGTTGACGGGCGTGCGCGTGGGTGCCACGGCGCTGGACGGCCTGCTGGTCGTCCGCATCCTGGGTGGGCAGGCGCTGGCCGTTCGTGGCGCCTACGCGGCGCTGTGGTCGCACCTGCGCGCGGCGGCGGCGGGTTTGCCGACGCGTCTGCCACGTCTGTGGGAAGTTTGACCGGCTCGAAAGCGCACCGCCGCCGTCAAAACGGCATTGGCGCACCGCAGCAACGTGGCATAATCCCGCTAACCCTTTCGGTAGGCGGAGACACAGCCCCATGAACCTGACACCGCGCGAGAAGGACAAGCTTCTCGTCGCCATGGCCGCCGTCGTGGCGCGGCGCCGGCTGGAACGAGGCGTGAAGCTGAACCACCCGGAGGCGGTGGCCCTCATCACCGATTACGTGGTGGAAGGGGCGCGCGACGGACGGACCGTGGCCGAGCTGATGCGCGATGGCGCGACGGTGCTGACCCGCGATCAGGTGATGGACGGCATCCCGGAGATGATCCACGAAATCCAGGTGGAGGCGACCTTTCCGGACGGGACGAAGCTCGTCACCGTCCATCAGCCGATTCGCTAAGGGGAAGCCTCGATGAAACCCGGTGAAATCATCCCCGCAGCGGGCGAGATCGAACTCAACGCGGGCCGCGACACGGTGGAATTGGACGTCGCCAACGCCGGAGACCGCCCGATCCAGGTCGGCTCGCACTATCACTTCCACGAGACGAACGAGGCGCTGACCTTCGACCGCGAGAAGGCGTGCGGCTTCCGGCTGGACATCCCCGCCGGGACGGCGGTGCGCTTCGAGCCGGGGCAGACGCGCCGCGTGCGGCTGGTCGCCTATGGCGGCAACCGCGTGGTCATCGGCTTCAACGGCAAGGTCAACGGCAGCCTCTGAGGGGCGCCAGCGGAGGGCATCAGACAATGGCGCATCGCATCGACCGGGCCGAATACGCGGCCATCTACGGCCCCACCGTGGGCGACCGCTTGCGGCTGGCCGACACCGACCTGATCGTGGAGGTCGAGAAGGACCACACCGTCTACGGCGAGGAGGTCAAGTTCGGCGGCGGCAAGGTGATCCGCGACGGCATGGGGCAGGGGCAGGTGTCCCGCCAGGGCGGCGCGGTGGACACCGTCATCACCAACGCTCTCATCATCGACCATTGGGGCATCGTCAAGGCCGACATCGGCATCACCGGCGGGCGCATTTCCGGCATCGGCAAGGCCGGCAATCCGGACATCCAGCCGGGCGTGACCATCGTCGTCGGTCCGGGGACGGAGGTGATCGCGGGCGAGGGCAAGATCGTCACCGCCGGGGGCATCGACGCCCACATCCACTTCATCTGCCCGCAACAGGTGGACGAGGCGCTGTACAGCGGCGTCACCACCATGCTGGGCGGCGGCACCGGCCCGGCGGCGGGCACGTCCGCCACCACCTGCACGCCGGGGCCGTGGCACATGGCCCGGATGCTCCAGGCGGCGGAAGGGCTGCCCATCAACCTGGGCTTCTTCGGCAAGGGCAACGCCAGCCGTCCCGACGCGCTGATGGAGCAGATCGCCGCCGGCGCCTGCGGCATGAAGCTGCACGAGGATTGGGGCACCACACCCGCCGCCATCGACACCTGCCTGACGGTGGCGGAGGAGACGGACATCCAGGTGGCGATCCACACCGACACGCTGAACGAGTCGGGCTTCGTGGAGAACACCATCGCCGCCTTCAAGGGCCGCAACATCCACGCCTTCCACACCGAAGGGGCGGGCGGCGGCCACGCGCCGGACATCATCAAGGTGGCGGGCCTGCCCAACGTGCTGCCCAGCTCCACCAACCCGACGCGGCCCTTCACGGTGAACACGGTGGACGAGCATCTCGACATGCTCATGGTCTGCCATCACCTGTCCCCCCGCATTCCGGAGGACGTGGCCTTCGCCGAAAGCCGCATCCGGCGTGAGACCATCGCGGCGGAGGACATCCTGCACGATCTCGGCGTCTTCTCGATGCTGAGTTCGGACAGCCAGGCCATGGGCCGGGTGGGCGAGGTCATCATCCGCACCTGGCAGACCGCGCACAAGATGAAGGTCCAGCGCGGGCGCCTGCCCGAGGAGACGGGCGGGAACGACAATTTCCGCGTCAAGCGCTACATCGCCAAATACACCATCAACCCGGCCCTGTCGCACGGCATCGCCCATGCCGTGGGCTCGGTGGAGGTCGGCAAGCTGGCCGATCTGGTCGTCTGGTCGCCGGCCTTCTTCGGCGTGAAGCCGGACATGGTGCTGAAGGCCGGCACCATCGCGGCGGCGCTGATGGGCGATCCGAACGCCTCCATCCCGACCCCGCAGCCGGTCCATTACCGCCCGATGTTCGGCGCCTATGGCCGGACGCTCCAGGCCAGTTCCCTGACCTTCGTCAGCAAGGCGGCGCTGGAGAACGAGGCGGTGCGCGCGCTCGGCCTGCGGCGCGAGCTGGTCGCCGTGACGGGGGTGCGGGCCATCGGCAAGAAGCAGATGATTCACAACGATTCCACACCCCACATCGAGGTCGATCCGGAAACCTACGAAGTGCGCGCCGACGGCCAGCTTCTGACCTGCGAGCCGGCGGACGTGCTGCCCATGGCGCAGCGGTATTTCCTGTTCTGAGTTCGGGGTGAAGCGTACGTGATTGGTGTCTTCGATTCCGGGCATGGCGGTCTGACGGTGCTTCGCGCGCTGGTGACGGCCGCTCCCGGACGGCCTTTCGTCTATCTCGGCGACCATGCCGCCGCTCCCTATGGGCCGCGCAGCGAGGAGGACATCTACCGCCTGACGGTTCAGGGGGTGGAGCGGCTGTTCGCCCAGGGCTGCGGGCTGGTCGTCCTGGCCTGCAACACGGCGGCGGCGGTGGCCCTGCGGCGGATGCAGCGGACGTGGCTGCCGCACGCCCATCCGGGCCGGAACGTGCTGGGCGTTCTGGTGCCGATGGTCGAGGCGATCACCCGCGTGCCCTGGATGCAGGACGGCCCCGCCGCCGACTGGCGCCCGGAACCGCGGACGGTCGGCGTCTTCGCCACGCCGGCCACCGTCGTCTCCGGCTCCTTCCCGCGGGAGATCGGCAAGCGCGCGCCCGACGTGCGGGTGGTGCAGCAACCCTGCCCGGACCTCGTTCCGCTGATCGAGCGGGGGGCGGATGATGCGGAACTGGCGCCGGTGGTGCGCGGCTATGTGCAGGCTCTGCTGGCGCGGTTGGACGGACGGCCCCTGGACGCCGCGGTGCTGGGCTGCACCCATTACCCGCTGGTGGCGCACCTGTTCACGGAGGCTCTGCCGCTGGGGGTGGAGGTGCTGTGCCAGCCCAGTCTGGTCGCCCGGTCGCTGGACAACTATCTGGAGCGTCACCCCGAATACGCGCCTGCACAGGCTGAGTTGGGGAGCGCCCTACGTTTCTTCACCACGGGGGCGGCGGAACCGGTCGGCGCCCTCGCGGGACGTTTCTTCGGCCGGCCCACCCCCTTCGAACGGCTTTCTCCATGACCGACACGCTCCGCCGCGCCACCCGAGTCCACGCCCGCGGCCATTGGCCCATCGATCGCGAGGCCGGCACGGTGACCCTGGCCTTCGACGACCGCCACCGGCGCCGCATGGTGATGAAGGACGATGCGGGGAGCGACTTCCTGCTGGACCTGCCGCGCGCCGTCGCGCTCGACCATGGCGACGGGCTGGAGTTGGGTGACGGCGCCTTCCTGCGCGTGATCGCCGCGGACGAGGAGCTGATGGAGGTGCGCTGCGGCGGCGGGACGGAAGGCTTCGCCCGCATCGCGTGGCATCTGGGCAACCGGCACCTGCCGGTGCAGATCGTCGGCGAGACGATCCGCCTGCGCCGCGACCATGTGATCGAGGACATGCTGAAGGGGTTGGGGGCCAGCGTGCAGGCCATCCACGCACCCTTCGCGCCGGAGGGCGGGGCCTATTCGGGGCATGGGCATGGTGGGCATGGGCACAGCCATGACCATGGGCATTCCCACTCCCATGGTCATTCGCATGACTGAGGGTGCTGGCCCCCTCCCTAACCCTCCCCCGCTTCGCGAGGGAGGGGACTTGGGCGAGGATAGGCACCCTCTCCCGCGCGGCGGGGGAGGGCCGGGGTGGGGGCCCGTCTCCACCGCCCACCTCACCAAACTCCTGGCGTGGTTGTCGCCATCCTTCCCGGTCGGCGGCTTCTCCTACAGCCACGGCATCGAGGCGGCGGTGGAGCAGGGCCTCGTCCGCGACAGGGACACACTGATCCGCTGGATGGACGGCATCCTGCGCCATGGCGCCGGGCGGACGGACGGCATGCTATTCGCCGCCGCCCACCGCGCCGTGCTTGCCGGCGACGAGGCGGGTTTCGCCTGGGCGGTCGAACGCGCCGACGCCATGCGCGCCTCCTCCGAAACGGCGCTGGAAAGCCGTGCGCAGGGGCAGGCGTTCCTGGTCGCCGTGCGCGCCGCCTGGCCGCTGGACGGGATGAAGCGCTGGGACCGGGTGATCGCCGAAACCGGCCGCCCGGTCGCCTATGGCGTCGCCGTGGCGCTGGCCGCCGCGCTGATCGGCGTGCCGGAGGGGCCGGCGCTGTCCGCCTATCTGCACGCCTTCGCCGCCAACCTCGTCTCCGCCGGGGTGCGGCTGGTGCCGCTGGGGCAGACGGACGGGCAGAAGGCCCTGGCGGCGCTCGATTCCGTGGTGCACTCTGCGGCGGAGGCCGCGCTGGCCGCACCGCTCGACGATCTGGGCAGCCGCGCCATGGCCGTCGATTGGACCTCCATGATCCACGAAACCCAATACACGAGGTTGTTCCGCTCATGACCGCCCCGATTTCCAAGAGCCATGGTGGCCCCCTGCGTGTGGGCATCGGCGGGCCGGTCGGCTCCGGCAAGACGGCGCTGACCGACGCGCTGTGCAAGCGGATGCGCGACGATTGGGAGGTCGCGGCGATCACCAACGACATCTACACCAAGGAGGACGCGGAATTCCTCACCCGCTCCGGCGCGCTGAAGCCGGAACGGATCATGGGCGTGGAGACCGGCGGCTGCCCGCACACGGCGATCCGCGAGGATGCCTCGATCAACCTCGCCGCCGTGGACGAGATGAACCGCAAGTTCCCGAACCTCGACCTGATCTTCGTCGAATCGGGCGGCGACAATCTGGCGGCCACCTTCTCGCCGGAACTGGCGGACCTGACCATCTACGTCATCGACGTGTCGGCGGGCGACAAGATCCCGCGCAAGGGCGGGCCGGGCATCACCCGGTCGGACCTGCTGGTCATCAACAAGATCGACCTCGCTCCGCTGGTCGGCGCGAGCCTGGAGGTGATGGACCGCGACGCGAAGAAGATGCGCGGCGACCGGCCCTTCGTCTTCACCAACATCAAGACGGGGCAGGGGCTGGACGCGGTTCAGTCCTTCATCGTCCAACGGGGCGGGTTGCCGCTTCCGGGCTGATCTCTTCGCGGAAGACGCAATCGCGGAACCTCCGTCTTGGCCGTGCTGTTCTCCGTGCGGGACATCCACGCGCTCAGCACCTATTTCGGCGTCCAGCCTTATTGGATGCGCGACGGCGCAGCCCTTGCCGCGGTTGGTATGCCGGAGGGCGGCCCCTCAGCCGTGAGCCGAATGGGAAGGGATGGAGGAGAGGAGCGATGGCGATGACGAGCCAACAGGGCATGGGCAGCCGCAGCGCTGCCCGGCAGCCGGACGATCTCGAACGCATGATCAACGTCGGCCACACCGAACGCCTTGTGTCGCTGGTCGGCGGCGGGCTGCTGGCGGTGCTCGGCCTGCGCCGCCCGACGGTCGCCGGAGCGGCCATGGCGCTGGCCGGCGGCGCGCTGGTGGCGCGCGGGCTGACCGGCTATTGTCCGGCCAAGGCGATGGTCGAGGATTGGAACGGCCATCACGACACCGCCGGCACGCCCGCCGAGGATGTGGAGCGGGGCATCCATCCCTATTCCCGCCATCCCGGCGACATCTACGGCGATGCCGGCGAAAAGGAGAAGGTGGACGAGGCGTCGATGGAATCCTTCCCCGCCAGCGATCCGCCGTCTTTCACGCCCGGCGCCGTTTGACCGTCGTTCGCCCGTGAAAAAGTCCCTTCCGCGGCGAAGGGCCTTTGTCTTTATTGCGGCGTTTTCAATGAACGCGCAAGAAAGAGGTGTGTGTTGGCCCAGCGGAATTTGCGTTTTCGCTGTGTTAAGGTTGCGTTACCGATAAACGAAGCGATAATGTCGGTTTTATTGCGACTTTAACAAGTTGCCTATGACCTTCGATTGCATTATGGTGCGTTGCAAAATTCGAGTGATCCGATCTGGCGCACTCTGAATCCGGCCACTCAGCAATCCGGGAAAGTCAGCCCATGACCACGATCATCCCCGCCGCCGCCACCCTTGAGGGCAAGAAGGGCCTCGTGCTCGGTATTGCCAACGATCAGTCGATCGCGTGGGGCTGCGCCCGCGCTTTCCGCGCTCTGGGCGCGGAACTCGCCGTCAGCTATCTCAATGAAAAGGCGAAGCGCTTCGTCGAGCCGCTGGCCCAGCAGCTCGAAGCGGAGATCTTCGAACCGGTGGACGTCACCGGCGAAGGCCAGATGAAGGCCATCTTCGAGAAGATCGGGCAGAAGTGGGGCAAGCTGGATTTTGCGCTGCACTCCATCGCCTTCGCCCCGAAGGACGATCTGCATGGCCGCGTGGTGGATTGCTCCCGCGAAGGCTTCCAGATGGCGATGGACGTGTCCTGCCATTCCTTCATCCGCATGGCCCGTTATGCGGAGCCGCTGATGAAGGACGGCGGTTCGCTGTTCACCATGTCCTATTTCGGCGCCAACCGCGTGATCGACAATTACGGCGTCATGGGTCCGGTGAAGGCCGCGCTGGAGGCCAGCGTGCGTTATCTGGCGGCGGAACTGGGGCCGAAGGGCATCCGCGTGCACGCCATTTCTCCGGGTCCGATCAAGACCCGCGCCGCCTCCGGCATCGCCCATTTCGACGAGTTGATGGAGAAGGCGGCGGAACGTGCCCCGGAACAGCGCCTCGTCACCATCGAGGAGGTCGGCTACACCACCGCCTTTCTGGCGACGGACGGTGCGAAGGGCATCACCGGCAACACCACCTATGTGGATGGCGGATACTCGATCGTCGGATGATCGAATGTTTGTCCACCGATAAGGTTGGGCGACTGATCGTTGCCATTGCTTCATAAAGTTGATGTGAAGGCAGGCGGAGACATGAAGTTTTCGTCTGCCTTTTCGCATCTTCGTTTTTGGTGCGGCAAAATGCCATGTGACGATCGTATGCGTTTGTTTTGTAGGTAGGGGCACCCATAATACAGGCAAAGGCTGCCGGTTAGGGATTCGGTGGTGCCGAGGGTTGCTGCGTCTGATATTTACGGTTTTTTGACGGATCGCGCACTTTCATTTCCAGTTGCGCAGGTTTGGCGCACTTCCCTTCAATGCGGTGGCCGCGGAAGACAGGGTGCGGAGGGTTCATGAGTGTCATTACGTGGAGGCGGCAGCTCAGCGTAGGCCAGCCGTCCATCGATGAGGATCACAAGCACCTGATCGAGTATCTCAATGAACTGAATGGCGCGCTGAACTCGCGCAGCTTCATGCCTGTGCGCGTCGCGAAAATTCTCATGAAGTTGCTGGAGTACACCCAGCAGCATTTCGCCCGTGAAGAAAAGATCATGCAGATGGTGCACTACCCGAAGTTCGAGGAGCATGTGCGCCAGCATCACGAAGCCGTGCGGACGCTGAGCGAACTGTCATCCGTCTTCACGAAGGACCCGACGCACCAGAACGCCGAGCGGATCTACACCTTCACCGCGAACTGGCTGGTCCACCACATCATCATGCAGGACACGCAGTTGACCCCCTATGTGCGGGGCGTCTGGGTCTGAAGGGGATCGTTACAGGTAGGCGCTCCGCCGCCGCCCGGCGGCGTTCTCCCACGCCCATTCGACGATGAGGCTCATCAAACGCTCCAGCGTCGGACGGACCTGCCGCACCGCATCCTCGCGGAAGCCGAAGGGGGGCGCCTCATCCATATAGGTGATCTGCGACAGTTCAAGCTGGATGCTGTGGATGTTGTCGGCGGGGTTGCCGTAATGGCGGGTGATGAAGCCGCCTTTGAAACGCCCGTTCTGCACGCAGGAATGGCGCTCCGTCGCGGTCAACACGTTCATCAGCCGCCCGACCAGCGCCGGGGAGGCGCTGGCACCGTCCGCGGTGCCCAGGTTGAAGTCCTGAATCCGCCCGTCGAAGAAGCGCGGCACGCGCGACCGGATGGAATGGGCGTCGAACAGCACGGCGACCCCGAACCGTTCCTTCAGCGCCTGAAGCTCTCCGTTGAGCTGCTCATGGTAGGGGCGCCAGTAGGCGCCGATCCGACGCCGCACCTCCGCCGCGTCCGGCTCCTGCCCCGGCTTGTAGACCGGCTGACGATCGAAGGTGGTGAGAGGGCACAGTTCGGTGCTGTTGGCGCCGGAACAGAGTGTGCTGCCATCGGGATCGCGGTTCAGGTCGATCACGTAGCGCGAACATATGGGCTTCAGGAAGCCGATGCCCAGCGCCGGGGCGAAATGGTAGAGGCGGTCCAGATGCCAATCCGTGTCCGGCACCGCCAGGGCGGTATCGGTCATGGTGGCCGCGATGTCCGGCGGAACGACGGTGCCGACATGCGGGATGCTGAGCAGGACGGGGGTTTCCCCCGGCTGGAAGCGGAACGTCTCCATGCCAACACCCCTGGTTTTCTGGCCCACCCATCGGGCAATTCATGCGGCAACGGTTTGATGCGCCGCAATATGTTCCGGACTATGCGGCGCAACCGGCAGGGCGGTCAAACTCTATTACGGATTTGTTATAAATGCCGCACAGGGTTGTGGTGGGAAAACCCGCCGCAATTTCCGCAACCTCAAGCTTCCAGATCGCCTTCGCTTTCCTCCGCGACATGATCCACCATGTCCGACAGAACGCGCCGGATGTGTTCGTCGGTGATCAGGTAGAAGACGCGGTTGCCGCGCCGTTCCGCCTGGATCAGCCGTCCGGCCCGCAGGAGGCGGAGGTGGTGGCTGACCAGAGACGGCGACAGCCCCAGCGCCGCCGCCATGTCGCCGACCGAGGTCGAGGTGTCCAGACAGGCCAGGATGATACGCAGCCGGCTGGGGTCGCTCATCAGGCGGAACATGTCGGCCAGTTCGGTGGTCTGGTCTTCGGACAGGCGCAGGTGCGCTGGCTTGTCCTTCGGTGCTGCCCCTTTTTGCATGCCGCTTTGGTTCCCGCTCGTAAGGTCTTTATCGGTGGTTGCCGCCCTTACAAAGTATAGGTCGGCTGCCGCGTCAATCCCATAGGTCGGCGAAGCGATGTCCGAAGTCGCCGTGTGGCGGCGTCTTCCGTATGGCCTATCGCCCGCCTGTTGACCTTTGACGGAGGCTCGGGAACAATTCGGCCCCAAGCACGACGGTCTGCCGCAAGGCCGCACAGGACGCCTTCAACGATCGAAGAACGGTCGGACGAACGACCGGAAACGGGCAGGGATCGAGGGGGAGGACAGCCATGACGTCGCGCCGACAGGTTCTGCTGCCGCTCGCGCTGGCCCCGGTGGCCGGCTGGGCGATCTGGGCCTCCAACGCCAGCGAACCCACGCACCCCACCGGCCCGTTCCATCTGGTGCTGGATGACACCACGGCGCTGTGGCGCGATCTGGTGCAGGTCCGCATGGAGGGGCCCGCCGCCAATCCGGTGTTCCCGACGCGGGTCAAGGCGCTGGACGGAAAGCTGGTGACGGTGCGGGGCTTCATGGTGCCTCTGAGCGACGCTCCGGCCCACAACCGCTTCATCCTCGCGGCCAATCCGGTTTCCTGCCCGGCCTGCCACCGGCCCAGTCCCGCCACCATGCTGCACGTCCACAGCCAGATTCCGGTCCGCGAGTCGCAGGCCCCGGTGCTGATGACCGGCACGCTGAGGCTGAATCCTCTGGAAGGTCTGTTCTACCGTCTCGATCGCGCGGAGATGCGCTACGCCTGATCGATTGCGGGCGCGTTCGGGCATTCCCTTTTCCCGCATGCCATGGAATTCTGCCGCCTGACGGTGTCGAACGGGCGGCGGGTGCGTGTGGCCGGAGAGGGAATGGCGCTGTGGCGTGCCGCCGGGCTGTCCTTGGCGCTGGCCGTCTACGGCCTGCTGAGCGCGCCGGCCCCGGCGGAGATCCGGTTGGCGGAGGCAGCGATCGGCGGGTTGCTGGTGCTGTGCGTCGGGCTGCTGCGGCCCCTCTCCGTGACCACCGGCCACACCCTGCTGGAGCGCGATCCGCCGCCGTGGGAAATGCCCGCGGTGCTGGCTCTGGCGGTGCTGCTGTGGTGCCCGCTGATGCGCGGCGTGTGGCTGGGATGGGCGCCGCGCGACATGGTGCGCGACGTGGTGCCGTTGCTTTATCTGTTCCTTCCCGTGCTTCTGGTGCCGTTGCTGCGCGCCGCCTCGGACCGGGCGGTCGAACTGCTGACCGCCGGCATGGCGGTGGCCGGCGTCGGATTCGCGCTGCGCTGGTGGAAGCAGGCTGAGTGGGGGTTCGGCGCCGTCGGCGTCCGGCCCATGGCGGACGGCGGAGTCTATCTGCTGAACGCGCCCTCGGTCCTGTTCGCCGCCATTGCGCTGCCTGCCTTTGGATTCGGGATGCTGGTGCACGGCGGTTGGCTGCGGCGGACCGCGGGTGCGGTCGCGATTCTGGGCGGGCTGCTGTGTCTGGCGGCGCTGGCCGGGGCGGTGCACCGGATGGCGCTGGGGCTCGCCGCCGTGGCCTTCGCCGCGTTGGGCCTGTGGTGGCTGCGCCGGGCGCCGCTGGCCGGGCTGTGGGCGGGTCTGGCGGCGCTGCTGCTGCTCGCGCTCCTTCCGGAGATGCTTATGGGCGCCCTGGGGCAGGTGGCGGAGAAGACCCGGCTGGCCGGCGCGAACACCCGCTGGGAGGAGGCGGAGGCGGCGATCGGGCAGGCGTTGTCCTCACCAACCGCCTTCCTGTTCGGGCAGGGCTGGGGGGCGCTTCTCGCCAACCCGGCGGTGGGCGGCTGGCGGGTGTCCTACACCCATACGCTGGTCACCTACGCCATTGCCAAGACCGGGGTGGTCGGACTCTGCGCTCTGATCGCCTATCTTGGCGGTCTTGCCCCGCGCGCGCTGGCGCTCTTGCGCGCCGACCCCACGCTCGGCTGGGCGGTGGTGCCGCCGCTGCTGATGGCGCTGGGTTTGCACACCAGCTTCAAATATCTGGATACGGGTCTTCTGCTCACCCTGATGGTGTTGGCGGCGGAGCGTAGGAAGCGGTTGCCGGAGCGCCGGACGAAATGCATACTTATGCGTGATTCTCTGCCGTGATGGTCTGGTTTAAGTGGTTTACCCGTCCATTCTTTTCGTTAACCGCGTGTTTCCTCCGGATAAGGGGGCGACCGGTCGTTGTGTGTCCGATCTGGCGGAGCGGATGGCGGCGATGGGATGGCGCGTCACCGTCGTGGCGGACGGACACGGCCCCAGCGAGGCACCGCCCGGCGTGACCGTCCGGCGCACGGGCGGTGGACCGGCGGACCCGCGGAAACCGACCGGAGACGCGCGGCTGACCGTCCGAGGCTATCTGGCCGCTGCGGCGCGGCTGATTCAGCGGGCGCTGCGCCTGCCGCGGCACGACGTGGTGGTGACCATGACCGATCCGCCGCTGCTGGCCTGCGCCGGGCCGCTGATCGCCACGCGCCATGGCGCAGCCGCCATCCACTGGAGCCAGGACGTCTTTCCGGCGCTGCTGCCGGTGCTGGGCGTCCGCCCGCCGGAGCCGCTGATGCGGATGGTGGAGCGGGCGAGCGTCAGGGCGCTCCGCCGCCATGACGCGGTGGTGGCCATCGGGCGCTGCATGGCCAGACATCTGGCGGCCACGGGAGTGCCGGCGGAGCGGATCACCGTCCTGCCGAACTGGCCCGATCCACGCATCCGGCCCGTGCCGCGCGCCGGCAACCCGTTCCGGCTGGAACATGGGCTGGGCGACCGCTTCACCGTCGCCTATTCGGGGAACATGGGGCTGGCCCATCCGATGGACGCCGTTCTGGACGCGGCGGCGCTGCTGGCCCGCTGCGAGCCAGGCATCGAGTTTCTGCTGATCGGGGAGGGGCGGCGCCGGGCTGCCGTGGCGGAGGCGGCGGAGCGGCGCGGGCTGACGAACATCCGCCTGCTGCCCATCCAGCCGCCGGACCGGCTGGGCGAGAGCCTGTCGGCGGCTGATCTGCATCTGGCGACCATGGACGGGCGGGCCGAAGGTCTGCTAGTGCCCAGCAAGGTGGCCGGCGTGCTGGCCGCTGGCCGCCCCTGCCTGTTCCTGGGACCGGCCGGCAGCGACGCCGCGGCCATGCTGGAGGGCTGCGGGCAAAGGCTGGCGCCGGACGATGCGGCGGGGCTGACCGCAGCGGTCCGCCGCTACGCCCACGATCCGGTCCTGTGCGCGGAGGAAGGGGCGCGGGCGCTGACCGTCGCCGCGGCCTGGGACGCCGCTGCGGCGGCACAGCGCTTTGCGGCGTTGGCGGAGGCGCTGCGCCGGACGGCGCTGCGCAGGGGACCGGCGCTGCCGGAGCAGAGCCTGCCGCATGCCTGACGGGATGCCGCTGCACCGTCACTCGCTGGAGGCCGACGCGGCGGAGTCCGGCCAGCGGCTGCGGCGGCTCGCCTGGATGCTGCGGGAGGGCTGGCCGATCCTGCTGGGCGGCGCGGTCCTTGGGGTGGTGCTGTCCGTGACCGCCTTGCGGCTGGTGACGCCGCAATACACCGCGGTCATGGTGATTGGGCCGACCGCCCGCGTCGGAGCGGCGGCGATGGGCGCGCGTCTGCCCGTTCTGACCGGTCGGGAAGCCGCCGCCGCCGCGTCGGAACCCGGTCCGGGGGACGAAATCCTGTCGGACTTCGCGCGCTATCTCCAGCTTTTCACCTCGATCCCGGTGGCGGAGCGGCTGATGGCCGATCCGGTGCTGCTGCGCGGCCTGTTTCCCGACCGCTGGGATGCCGAGGCCGATGGTTGGCGCCCATCGCCCGGAGCGGTGGCGGGTGCGAAGCGGATGTTTTTGGCGCTTGTCGGGCGGGCGGACTGGGTGGAGCCGGATGCGGAACGGGTGGCGAGCGCCCTTCGTGACCGGCTGGTCGTCGATATGGTGGGCAGCGGGCCGATGCGGCGGCTTCGCCTGCGCCATGCCGACCGCGCCATGGCGCTGCGGATTCTGACGGCCGCGGCTCAGGCGACCGACGCCCATCTGAGGGCGGAGGCGTCGCGGCGGAGCGCCGCGCAGATCGCCCATGTCCGCGCCCGTCTGGCCGGAATCACGGTGGCAGAGCATCGTCGCGCGCTCGCCGACCTGCTGTCGGAGCAGGAGCGGATCGCCATGATGATCGAGGTCGATCTGCCGCTGGCGGCGGACGCCATCGAGCCGCCCGCCGCGGCGCAGCGCCCGGACTGGCCGAATCCCCTCCAGGTCGTTCCCATGGCGATGCTGGTGGGGCTGGCGGCGGGAACGGTCGTCGTCAGCCTGCGGCGCCTGTGGCGGGCCGGTGGGGGGGCGACTCCGTGATCCCCGTTTCGGTCGTGGTGATGACCCGCAACGAAGCGGTCAATCTCCCTCATTGCCTGCCCGCCCTGGAGCGTTTTGCCGAGCGTTTCGTGGTGGACAGCGGGAGCACCGACGGGACGCCGGCCATCGCCGAGGCGGCGGGCGCGCGGGTCGTGCCCTTTCACTGGGATGGGCGGTACCCGAAGAAGAAGCAATGGTGCCTGGACCGGCTTCCCTTCCGCCACGACTGGGTGCTGTTCGTCGATGCGGACGAGCGTCTCGACGGCGCGCTGGTGGAGGAGATTGCGGCGCTGATGGCCGCGGGGCCGCGCCATGCCGGGTACTTCATCGATGGCCGTCCGGTGTTCCTGGGCCGGCGCCTGCGCTTCGGCGCGCGCAACCGGAAGCTGGCTCTGTTCGACCGGCGGCGGGCGCATTTCCCGCCGGTGCCCGATCTGGACGTCGCCACCATGTGGGAGGTGGAAGGGCATTATCAGCCGGTGATCGACGGCACCGTCGGGCGGTTGCGGCACAGCCTGGATCACGCGGACGACAAGCCCGTCGCGGCCTGGTTCGAACGGCACGCCCGTTACGCCGACTGGGAGGCGGCGTTGCGTTCGGATGGCCGGATGGATGATCTGATCGCGTGGGAATCCGGCGCGCGGCGATGGCTGAAACGATGGTTCAGCGTCTTGCCGGCCCGCCCGCTCCTGGTCTTTTTGTATGGGTTCGTTTTGCGGCTGGGTTTCCTGGACGGCGGTCCGGGGTTTCAGCACGCGCTGGCGCGGGCTTTCTACTACTGGCAGATCGGCGTGAAGATCGCGGACGCGAGGCGGCGGGCTGTGCCCCAGGCGTCCGCCGAAGACTGATGGTGGGGACTGAGGGTTCGGGTGACGGTGCCGTGCCTTACACCGCCTCGTCCAGAGCGCGCTCGCCGCCCAGGGCTTTCAGAAGGTCGAAGGTGCGCTTGCGCACGGAGGGGTCTTCGATGCGGTAGTAAGCCCGCACCAGCTCCAGAGTCTCGCGGCGGGCCATCGACTCGAACTCTTCCGTTTCGGAAGGCGGAATGTCGGCCGACGGGGTGTCGATGTGCTCCGGCGACGGCATGTCCTCGAAGAAATAGCTGACCGGGACGCCCAGAACCTGCGACAGGTTGAACAGGCGGCTGGCGCTGATGCGGTTGGACCCGCGCTCGTACTTCTGGAGCTGCTGGAAGGTGATGCCCACCGCCTCGCCCAGCTTTTCCTGGCTCAGGCCGAGCAGGGTCCGGCGCAGGCGCAGCCGCGCTCCGACATGGATGTCGATGGGGTTGGGACCCTCGCCACGGCGTGAGAGCGTGTGGGCGGGCGATAGCTTAGTTTTTGTGGCACTCATTATAGACCCTCAGTATGTAGGCGGTAGGAACCGCCAGGGAAATTGGTTAGTTCAGAAAGTAAATTCTATGCAACTTTTCGTGCGCATCAACAGCTAGATGCATGGTTCAGCCGTCAAAGTTTACGAAAGAAATGATCGTTCATTTGATGAGAAACGATATTTCGCATACAGCCATGGAATCATCTGGCGCAGGGTAAGGGTAAGCCATTGTAATCCCCATAATGTTGCGTTGGCCGGCCAACCAAGCCCAAGCAGCTCGCGGCGGATGCGCGCCTGTTCCCGCCGGCCTCGCGCGGGGTACTGCTGCGACCGTCCGCCGGCGGCGAAGATGCACACCGGAAGTGGTATAAACTGCGCTTGGCCGCTTCTGTCCAGCACTGTTAACGTAAACGCATAGTCCGCGGCGAGTTCGTGGCGCAGATCGAATCGTATTCCGGGCAAGGCGGCCAGCCGGTAGACCATCGCCTGATGGTGCGTGAACATGCCCAGCACGGCGCGCCGATGCGACCTTGCGCGCTTCATGACCAGACGCCCATCGGGAAGCTCCTCCAGCGCGTTCCCATACAGCAGGCCGGACTCCTGATGCTCGGCCAGGGCGGGCAGGAGCCGCTCCAGCACCCGGTCGTCGGCCAGCCGGTCGCCGGCATTGAGGAACAGGACGTGGCTGCAAGACGGTGACCGTTCGGCGACGGCGTCCAGCGCGATGTTCATGGCGTCGTAAAGGCCGCGGTCGGGGGCGGAGCGCCACCACGCCGCCTCGTCCCCGTGACGGGCCAGCCAACCGGCGGTCCCGTCGATCGAAGCGCCGTCCGCCACGAACCAGTCGTAGGCAGCCACGGTCTGGGCGCGCAGGCTGGCGCGGGTGGCGCGCAGGCCGGGCAGGTCGTCGCGGACCACGGTGATCACGGCCAGCCGGACCCCGTCCGTCGCGTCCGTCATTCGGAGATCACCGCGATGGCCGCCGCCGAGATCGCGAGCTGGCCGAGGATGGTGCCGATGTTCTTGGAAAACTCCATCAGATCGAAGGGCTTCGGATCGCGCGGCACCACAATGGAGGAACCGGGCGGGATCGCCGCGACCGTGTGGTTCCACGAGGACAGGGACAGCGGCTGCGCTCGTCCGTCCGGCAGGACCAGGAAAATGCGGGCGGTGTCGGCGTTGCGGCTCGCCCCTCCGGCCTCCCGCAGATAGGCTTCGGCGGTCTTGCCGCTGACGAACTGGGCGGCGGTGGGGTGGAACACCTCGCCGGTCACGGTGACGGTCAGGGGGCGCTTCGGGATCATGATCCGGTCGTCGGGCTCCAGCAGCACGTCCAGTTCGGGCCGCTGGCGCAGCACGAGGGGGTCGGCCTCCACCACGATGCGGCCGAGCGGTTCCATTCCGCGCAGTTGGGTCGCGAGCTGCCGGGCCAGCCCGACCACGTCCGACCGCGCGGCCTCGCCCTTTTCGACCTCCTGCACCATCCAACGTTCCAGGTCGCGGGCCTGCTGATCGAACCAGGCGCGCTCGCGCTTCCGCTCGCTTTCGCGGAGAAAGCTGGTTCCGGCGGGATAGGCCTCCTCCGTCAGACCGCCGGCCCGGTCGATCAGCGAGGACAGCGTCTCGCCGCGCGCCACGTCGTAGGCGCCGGGGCGGCGCACCGCGCCGGAAATGGTGACCGCCCGCGCCTCCAGGACCTGTGGTGCGGGGTTGATGCGCAGACTGTCGCCCGGATGCAGCGCCATCCTGGCGGACGCGCCGTCGCGAAGGTCCAGGCGGCGGCGGTGGCCGGCGGCGGTGGTGACCTCCAGGCTGGCGAGATCGGCGGTGGCGGTCGGGCCGCCCGCTGCGGCCAGCAGCGCCTCGGCGGTCGCCGCCTCCGCCACGGGATAGGCGCCGGGGGTGCGGACGGCGCCCCGCACCTGCACGCCGCGTTCCCGCACCAGCGCCGCCACGTCGGCGGGAATCGGAGGTTCGGTATCAGGTGGCGGCGATTCGGGCTTACCCTCCCTGTCCAGGGGAGCGGTCAGCGAACGGACCTCCGCGGCGGAGAGCAGGCGCACACGGTCGCCGTCGGCCAGCGCGCGGTTGGCCTGTCCGGAGGCCACCTCCTGCGGGGAGAAGGGGAGCAGGCGGCGGGTCAGGGTGCGGCGGTCGAAACGCTCGATGACGCCCAGCAGAGGATAGACGTCCCGCTTCAGCGCATCGCCGCCGGTCACGGCGTCGCGCAGCGTGGCGCCTCCCGCCAGGGGACGGACGCCGGGCCTGCGGACATGGCCAGCCAGCTCATAGGCGGGTTCGTCCGGCTCCAGGATGGTCCCCGGTCCCGCCGTACGGCGCTGCGAGGCGCCCCCATAGGACGGCATGTCGTAGGGGCCGGACTCCGGTCCGCCAGCGGCAAGGGCCAGATCCGCAGCGCTTCCCAGCCCGGCGGAGGGATAGAAGCCGGGGCGGGGCACGCCGCCCATCAGCAGGGTGGAATGCTCCAGCGCGAAGACGAGAAGGTCGGGGACCGCTTCGAACAGGGGCGGGCAGGGCGTGCGCCCGCCGGTCAACCCCGCCGCTGCCCGCGCCTGGGGGCCTTTGGCGAGCGGGCCGTCCGGCCGCGCCGTCAGTGCACGGGCCAGGACCACCAGACCGGGGCAGGCGTCCGGGGCGGGCTCGCGGGCGCCGCGCAACAGCTCCAGCACGGTTTCGGAGGTCAGGAAGTCCACATCCTCCGCGCCCAGCACATAAAGAACGTCGCCGTCGGCCAGGGTGCGGCGGTCGCGGCCTTTCAGAACGGCCCCCAGATCGACCGGCTGAAGCACCCGCGCGCGGCTGCCCGGATCGGTGGAGGCGAGCACCGCGAAGGGCAGATAGGGCGCCGGCCCCAGATCCGCCGCCGAAACCAGCGCATTGATGGCCGGGGTCCGCTCCAACGCCCGCGGGCCGGGACGCAGGACATGGCCGTCCAGCCGCAGGTCGCCGCGCCGATCCTCCCGCCGAGGTGCAAGCAACAGGAAATCGCCGTCGCCCAAGCGGGCGCTGTCCGTGTCGGCCAGTTCCTCCGCCCGTTCCTCGCCGTTCGGACCGATGGCGTAGCGGAGCATCCGATGCGCGCCGGGCCTCAGAAGGCCGCCGGCCAGTTCCTTCGCTGCGGCGACCGGCAGGTGGTCCTGGCCGGGGGGAAGTTCATAGATGCCGGGGCGCTTCACCGGACCGGCCAAAGCCACGGTAGGGCCGAGCGGCGGCACGAAGATGCGGTCGCCGTCGCGCAGCCGGATGCCCGCGTTCGTGCCGTCTCCGGTCATGAAGAGATCGTACAGGTCGATGGGCAGCCCGGCGGGGGCGGCGCTTCCCGCGATGCTCGAATGAAACAGGCGGATGCGGCGCAGCGACCCGCTGCGGGTGACGCCTCCCGCCGCGGTCAGCGCGTCGATGAGCGTGGCGAAGGCCCCGACCTCCTGCCGGCCCGGTCGTGCCACGGCGCCGGTCACCAGAATGTGGATGCGCCGGACCTCGGTCACCGAGACATACACGTCGGTGTCGGGGAAGGAAGCCGTCACGGCGTCGGCAAGCTGGGCGCGCAGTTCCGCCAGTGTCAGCCCCTGAGCTACGACGGGCCGCACGTCTTCGGCGGTCAGCAGCCCTGCTCCGTCGATGGTGTAACGCTTGCTGGAGGATTTCTGGCCACGCAGGGTCACCAGAAGCTCGTCACCCGGACCGAGCGTATAATCCGCCTGCACGCCGCCCGAACCGTCGCGCCGACCCGGTTCCTGGCCGAACTGCTCATAGCCGAACTGGCGAAGGACCGTGCCCGCCCGCTCGCTGTAGGCGACCTCCACCGGGGACAGGGAGTCCGGACCGGAGGAGGGAAGAGTGGCGGTCGCTTGAAGCAGGGTGGACCGGATTGGGGCTGCCTGTGGAGGCTTCGCCGGATTGCGGGCGAGCGGCGCCGTGCGCGCCGGTTCCGTAGCCGACACGGCGAACGCCCACAGCATCAGCGCCGCCAAAGGCATCAACTGGGCGAGAATTCGGCACCAGGCGCCAATCATATATGGTGGAATCCTCGCTCCATGGCGTCTGTCGGATACACAAAATCGGATATTGCGAATACTACTGCGTGTAATCTTCGGAAAAGGCAACGGTCAAGCCGCGTTGCCGCGCCATCAAGGTGCGTGTAGACTGAAGGCCATCGCGTGGAGCGCGCAGGAGCCGCGGGCCATGGTTGCGGGCGTATCTTCCAGTGGCGTTTATGGGCTGCCGTCTCTGCGGACCGGCCTGCGGGCGCGCGAACGGAACCAGGACGGCACTCAGTCCACCGAACAGGCCCAATCCAACGATCAGAAGGGCACGGGCCAGTCCTCCGCCGGCCTGCCCGGCAAGCTGACCGAGGATCAGCAGCGGCAGGTCCAGGAACTCAAGCGCATCGACGCCAGCGTCCGCCAGCACGAGGCAGCGCATCAGGCGGCGGGCGGTCCCCATGCGGGCGGCGCCTCCTTCACCTTCACCCGCGGGCCGGACGGCAAGAACTACGCGACCGCCGGCGAAGTGCAGGTGGACGTCAGCGCGGAAAACGATCCCGAAGCCACCCTGCGCAAGATGGACATGGTCAAGGCGGCGGCGCTGGCCCCGTCCGACCCGTCCGCCCAGGACCTCCGCGTCGCCCAGCAGGCCGACGCCACCAAGATGCAGGCGCAGCGGGAACTGCAGCGGAAGGGCTCGGGACAGGGCTCGCGGACCGGTGGTTCATCCGATGGGGAGGGTGGTGGAATGGAAAGCGACACCGCCGCGCCGGCGCTGGCGGCGCGCGGCACGGCGGCTTATGCGTCTGCCTATGGGATCGGCCAGCGGACCAGCACCGCCGGCATCATGGTCTAGAAAGAAACCGAACGCTCGTCAGGCGGCTTGAACTTGTGGGTGCGCGGCGGCGCCCTCGGCTCCTGGGTATGATAGGCGCCGGCCGCACCGGAACGGCCTGTTCCGGCGCGGTAAGCCAGTGCGACCGGCAAGGAACGCTGGCAGGTCGTTCCGGTTTCAGGTTCAATGCAGTCCGTTCGTGCTGTTTCCGCCATGCACAACGGAGCCCGCCTCATGGAGTCGCTGAGCCCCCGTCCCGGTATCGCTCAGATCAAGCCCTATCGGCCCGCCCGCCCAGCCGAGGACGGCGGCGCCTGGGTCGATCTGTCGCTGACGGTCAATCCGCTGGGGCCGGGGCGAAAGGCGCTCACCGCCTACCGCCACATGGCGGGGCAGATCCACCGCTATCCCGACTGGTCGCAGGACCGGTTGCGCCACGCCATCGCGCGCCGCTACGACCTGGATGCCAACCACATCACCTGCTCCAGCGGTTCCGACGAAATGATCCATCTCGTCACCCAGGCCTTCGCCGGGCCGGGGGACGAGGTGCTGTGCCACGAGCATGGCTACCGCGGTTTCATGAAGGCCATCCGCGCGGCGGGAGCGGCGCCGGTCATCGCCGCGGAACGTGATCTGGTCGTGGATGTGGAGGCCATGATCGACCGGGCCAACGAGAAGACGAAGATCTGCTTCCTCGCCAACCCGAACAACCCCACCGGCACCTACATCCCGTCCGAACTGGTCCACCGGCTGCGCTCCGGCCTGCCGCCGCACACGCTGCTGGTTCTGGATTCCGCCTATGCCGACTATTGCCGCCGCGACAATTACAGCGACGGTACGGAGATCGTCGAAACCTCCGACAACGTGCTGATGGTGCGCACCTTCTCCAAGCTGCACGGGCTGGCGGGGCTGCGCGTGGGGTGGGCTTATGGCCCGGCGGGCGTGATCGAGGCGGTCAACCAGACACGCGGTCCCTTCAACGTCGGCATCGCCGCCCAGGCCGCTGCGGAGGCCGCCATCGAAGACATCGAGCATGAGGAGGCGACCTTCGCCCACAACAGCGCGTGGCTGCCCTGGCTGGGCCACGAGTTGGAACTGCTTGGCGTCCGCGTCTATCCCAGCGTCTGCAACTTCGTCCTGGCACGCATCCCGACCGACCCGTCGCTGGGGGTGCAGGCGGTGTTGGATCATCTGGCGCGCCGCGGCATCCTGGTGAAGCCGGTGCAGGATTACGGCCTGACCGACTGCCTGCGCATCACTGTTGGGCTGGAGGATGAAAACCGGGCTCTGGTTGCGGCGCTGAGCGAGATTCTGAGCTGACCTCGTCCTCCGGCGGCTCGGGCATCGGGTCCGGGTGGTGGGTGTGCTCGCGGGCGAAGATGAACAGGCCCGACCCGACCAGGATGACGATGCCGAGCAGGGAGAGCAGGTCCGGCCACTCGTCGAAGAAGACCGCCCCGATGAGCAGCGCCCACAGCATCTGGCTGTATTGGGCCGCTCCCACCCGGTCCGCCGGGGCGTAGGCGGCGGCCAGGGTGAACAGGGCCTGCGCGGCGAAGGTCGTCGTCGCGAAACCCACCGTCAGAATCCACTGATCCCGCGTCGGCCATGCGAAGCCGGGGATCATCAGAAGGCCGGACGCGACGGCGGTGGACAGGAAGACCGTCCCGATCAGGGTGAATCGCTTCTCCGTGTGCCCGATCATCCGTCCGGTGATGACGACCACGGCGGAGCTGAAGGCGCAGCCCAGCGCCGCGAAATGGCCGGGCAGCAGTTCGCGGAAGCCGGGGCGGGCGACGATCAGCACGCCGATGAACGCCGCCACGATGGCCAGCCGGCGGCGCCAGCGCACCGGCTCCTTCAGAACCAGGATGGACAGCAGCGTCACCAGGCTGGGCATCAGGAAGATCATCGCGAAGGCTTCCGCGAAGGGAAGGCTTCGGAACGACATGACGCTGAGCGGGGTGGAGGCCGCCACGAAGACCAGCCGCACCGTCATCAGCCAGGGCCGGTTCCAGCGCAGCAGGTCGCCGACCCGATCGCCCTTCGTCATGAAGACGGGGGAGAGCAGCAGCGGCAGGATGTAGGCGAAGAAGGTGACCTCGAACGGGTCCAGCCCATGCCCGATCGCCTTCACCAGCGCATCGCCCCAGGCGAAGAAGGCGAAGGCCAGGAACGCGAAAAGGATGCCCTTTACCATGGCGTTGGAATCCGGGCAGCCGTTGGGGCGATCACTCGATGATCGGAATGTGCGGTGCCGACGTGCGCGGCAGCCATCCCTGGACGCGGGGGTCGCGGATTTCGCGGGTCACATGCCGGTAGGGCACGAAGCCCATCGACTGGTAGAGCGGCAACGCCTTCGGATGATCGAAGGTGCAGGTGTTGACCAGAAGGCGCGACGTCCCGCCCTGCCAGGCCAGCCGGATCGCCGTGTCGAGCAGCCAGGGGCCGAGCCCCAGCCCGATGAAATCCGGAATCAGCCCAAAATAGGCCAGATCGGTGTCCGCGTCCCGCCGGTCGATCTCGGCATAACCGGCGGGCGTGCCGTGCACGTAGAGGACCCAGACCTCGACCCGCGGGTCGGTGACGATGCGGCCCAGTTCCGGCATCGGCATGCGCCGCCGCTCGTGCCACAGCCAGGGCTCGCCCACCGTATCGTAGAGATAGCGGTAGAAGGAGGCGGTCGGCGGGTTGGCCCGCACCAGCGCCACGTCACCCGCCGGACGGGGCAGCGGCGCATGGGGCGGCGGGGCCTTCATCTCCAGATAGGTGACGATGACGGACAGGCAGCCGGGCGGCACCGGCGCCGCGATCTGGGATGACGACAGGGACGACCGGAGGGGCGGCGTCAGGGAGAATCGGTCTTCAGCCATTTCTGCATCACGGTAACGGGACCGGTGGCATAGCCCAGCCGCTCATAGAACGCCACCACGGCGTGGTTCGTCGCGCGTACCATGAGTTGCGCCTTGGGCATACCTGCCTCCACCAGCCAGCCTTCCGCCGCCGCGATCATCGCCCGGCCATGGCCGCGCCCGCGGCAGGCGGGATCGACCGCCAGATAATAGAACCAGCCCCGGTGCCCGTCATGCCCCACCATGACGGACGCGACGGTCCGGCCCCCCTCGCCGCCGATCAGGATCGTGGCGTTCGGCTTCGACACCGCGAGCGCGATGTCGGCCACCGGGTCGTTCCACGGCACCACAAGGTTGCAGGCGGTCCACAGCGCCACCACGTCGCCCCGGTCCGCCGGCTCGTAGTTGCGGATGCTCAGCAGTGATTGGCTCACCGGGCCACCGGCCCGGTTTCCAGCGGCAGGTCGGCGCGCAGCCCCCATTCCGCCCAGGACCCGTCATAGACGGCCACGTCCTCCTTCCCGGCGGCGGCCAGTCCCAGGGCGATGACGCAGGCGGTCACGCCGCTGCCGCAGGAGGCGACGATGGGACGCTCCAGGTCAATGCCGGCGCCCTTCGCCCGTTCCGCGATGGTCTCGGGCGGCAGCAGGGTCTTGCTCTCCGCGTCGACCAGTTCCGTGAAGGGAAGGTTGAGGCTGCCGGGAATGCGTCCGCTGCGGCGGCCCGGCCAGGGTTCGGTGACGGCGCCCTCGTACCGGTTGGCGGCGCGGGCGTCCACCACCTGATCCGCCCGCGAGTCGATGTTGGCGAGCACATCGTCGGCGCGGCGCAGCAGGCCGGGTTGCAGCGCCGCCGAAAACGCCGCCGGGGCCGGATTGGCCGGACCGGATTCGAGGGGCAGCCCCTCCGCCAGCCATTTCGGAAGACCGCCGTCCAGCACGGCGACGCGCTGGTGCCCGAACAGGCGGAACATCCACCAGACGCGTGCGGCGGCGGTGGCCATGCCGGCGCTGTCATAGACGACCACCGTGTCGCCGCTGCCGACGCCGAGCGCCCCCACCTTGGCGGCGAAGGTCGCCTCGTCCGGAACCATGTGCGGCAGCGGGTGGGTGTCGGGCTGCGCCACGTCGTCGATGTCGATGCGGACCGCGCCGGGGATATGCCGCTCCAGGAACTCGGCGCGCGGGTCGCGGTCGGTGCCGGGCATGAACCAGGAGGCGTCGAGAACGCGCAGGCCCGGCTGGTGCAGGCGCTCCGCCAGCCACCCCGTCGGAACGTTGGGGCCGGGAAGGGTGAGGTCGGCTTGAGACGTGGTGTTCTGCGAATCTGTCATGGAAAATCCTCCCCTTCAATCCCGCAGCGCGACGATCACGCGCCGGTTCTGCTTGCCCTTGTTCTCGATCTTCACGACGTCCAGGCCGCCGATCTCGCCCAGCCGCTTCACATGGGTGCCGCCGCAGGGCTGGCGGTCCACGCCGGCGATGTCCACCAGCCGGACCCGGCCATGGCCGCGCGGCGGCTTCACCGTCAGTGTGCGGATCAGGTCGGGGTTGGCGTCAAGCTCCTCGTCGGTGATCCAGAGCGAGCCGACGGGCGTGTCCGCGGCGATCAGCCGGTTCAGCGCCGCAGCGATGGCCTCCTTGTCCAGCCCCTCGGTCGGGACGTTGAAATCCACGCGGCTGCGCTCCGCCCCCACCTGGGCGCCGGTGATCGACGCGCCGGGCAGGACGGCGCAGACGAGATGCAGCGCGGTGTGCATGCGCATGTGGCGATGCCGGCGGTCCCAGTCGATCTCCGCCTCGACCGGCGTGCCGGGGGCGGGCAGGGGCGCGCCGGGTTCGGGCACATGGACCACGTCGTCAGGCCCGTCGCCCTTCACCGTGTCCACGATGCGCAGCGCGGTGCCGGCGAAACGCAGGGCGCCCGTGTCGCCCGGCTGGCCGCCGCCGTTGGGGTAGAAGACCGTGCGGTCCAGCCGGATGCCCCGCTCGTCCACGGCGGTCACGGTGGCGGTGCAGGAGGCGGCGTAGGCGTCCTCGCGGAAGATCAGTTCCATGGAACCTCGGGTGCGTTTACGAATCCAGCCAATCGGGCACAGGCAGATTCTTCTCACGCAGGAACTCCGGATTGAAGAGCTTCGATTGGTACCGCTGCCCTCCGTCGCAAAGAATCGTCACGATGGTGTGGCCCGGACCCATCTCCTTCGCGATGCGGATGGCCGCCGCCACGTTGATGCCGGTCGAACCGCCCAGCACAAGACCCTGCGACTTGATGAGGTCGAAGATGACCGGAAGGGCTTCCTCGTCGGTGATCTGCAACGCCTGATCGACCGGCGCTCCTTTCAGATTGGCGGTGATCCGGCCCTGGCCGATGCCTTCGGTGATCGAGCTGCCTTCCGCCTTCAGCTCCCCATGGGCGTAATAATGGTAGAGGGCGGCGCCCATCGGGTCGGCCAGGACGATGCGGACGTCCGGGTTCCGCTCATTCAGCGCCAGCCCGACGCCGGCCAGCGTGCCGCCGCTGCCCACCGCGCAGGTGAAGGCGTCGATCCGCCCTTCGGTCTGGTTCCAGATTTCCGGACCGGTGGTCAGGCGGTGGCCTTCGCGATTCGCCACATTGTCGAACTGGTTGGCCCAGACGGCGCCGTTCGGCTCGGTCTTCGCCAGTTCCTCCGCCAGACGGCCCGAATAGCGGACGTAGTTGTCCGGGTTGGAGTAGGGCACCGCCGGCACCAGACGAAGGTCGGCGCCGATCAGGCGCAGCATGTCCTTCTTCTCCTGGCTCTGCGTCTCCGGCATCACGATCACGGTACGGTAGCCGAGCGCGTTGCCGACCAGCGCCAGCCCGATTCCCGTGTTGCCCGCCGTGCCTTCCACGATGGTGCCGCCGGGACGCAGCAGGCCGCGGCGTTCTGCGTCGCGGACGATGGCCAGAGCGGCGCGGTCCTTCACCGACCCGCCGGGATTCAGGAACTCCGCCTTGCCCAGGATTTCGCATCCCGTGGCCTTGGACGGCCCTTCCAGCCGAATCAGCGGCGTGTTGCCGATGGAGCCGATGAAGCCGGTGCGGATGTCCACAGAGTCTCTCCCGAGTCGATTGATAAACCGGGCAACACTATCGGATTCCGTACAAGGGAATTCAAGATCGGCTTGTGAAATTCAGCATTGAACGAATAATGAATGTTGAACCTATTTCCCAATCCACTGGGTTCGCAGCCGTTCGCGGTTCCGGGCGAGCCAACCCAGCGCGATGATGGCGATGGAGTTGTTCAGCCGGTTTTCGTCCAGCAGCCGGATCGCCTCGTCGGTCGGAACGACGGAAATGCGGATGTCCTCATGCTCCTCCTCCAGACCGCCGGTTTCGGCGAGTCCCCGGCTGTCCACCCGCCCGCAGAAGACGGTGACATGCTCGTCATAGGCGCCGGGGCTGGGGTAGTAGTCGCAGATCAACTCGATGTCCCGGACGGTGCAGCCCGCCTCTTCCACGGCTTCGCGCCGCGCCACCTCCTCGGGCGTCTCGCCATCGTCCAGCAGGCCGGCGACGATCTCCGTCAGCCACGCCGGTCCGCCCGCGGAGGCGGAGCCCACCCGGAACTGCTCGATCAGAACCACGCTGTCCCGGTCCGGGTCGTAGAGCAGCACGCCCACGGCCTGCCCGCGCACGCAGACCTCCCGCGGCGGCAGCACGCCGGTCCAGGAGCCGTCGAACTTCTTGTGGCGCAGGCGGTAGACGTCGATCTTCAGATAGCCGTCATAGGCGGTCTTCTTCTCTTGAACCTCGATATCCGGGTGATCCACGGCGGGACTCCTTGGCTTGCGGGGCGTGCACGGTCCAAGGATGTAGCGCATCCGCCGGCACGGGGCGAGGCGGCGGCTCCACTCCGAACATTCCGGGCGTCAGAAGGTCGGGTTCAGCTTCAGCGTGCTGTAGCGGTCGGCGGACGGGACGGCGACCGGCTCCAGCTTCGGGCCGCGCAGCAGTTCCAGCGGAACGGTGACCCCCGCCGGGCCGAGGTCCCAGACCTTCCGGTAGAAATCCGCCAGCCCCTTCAGCCGCTGTCCGCCGACTCCGACGATCATGTCCCCCGGCCGTATTCCGGCGGTGGCGGCGGGACCCCGCGGGGTGACCCGCTCGACCAGCAGGCGGCCCTGCTCCTCGCGCAGGGTGACTCCCAGCCAGGGGCGCGCCGGTTCCTGCCGCCGCCCGAAGGCCAGCAGGTCCGCCAGGATCGGCTTCAGGGCGGAAACCGGGACGAACATGTTGCCGGGAATGCCGCCGTGGGCCGGAACCGCGTCGCGCACGATCAACGAGCCGATTCCCACCAGTTCGCCCTTGCGGTCGATCAGGGCGGCGCCGTTGAAGCCCGTGATCGGCGGCGTGGTGAAGATCGCCTCGTCCAGCAGATACTCCCAATAGCCGGCGAACTCGCGTTTCGCGGCGATCAGCACCGGTTGCACGCCGGAGGCGCCGTGCCGCGTAAGCACGATGGCCCGATCCCCCTCCTTCAGTGCGTCGGAGTCGCCGAGCCGGACGGGTGCGGCGCTGAAGCCCATGCCGGCGCGCAGCAGACCGAACCCGCTGGCCTGATCGTAGGCCACGAGTTCCGCGGGATAGCCGCGCCCTTCGCCGGTGGTGACCTGGATCTGGGACGCTTCCAGGATCGTGTAGCCGATGGTCAGGATCAGACCGGCCCCGTCGATGACGACTCCGGTCCCCTCGCGCTCCGTGCCGAGCGATTGGGCGCTCTGGCTGTCCGGAAGAACGGTGGCGGAGATGCGGACCAAGGCGCCCGCCAGCTTCGCCGCGTCGAGTTGCTCCGCCCGCGCCGCGGCAAAGGGGATGAGGACGGCGAGGAATGCCACGGTCCAGGTGATGCGGCGCCAGCGACCCGTCATGCTACCCTCCCTTGCCGGAGTCGAGTCGGGCCGGAAGCCGCTCCGCTCGATTCCCCAACTAAACATGAGCGCCTGCGAGCCGCCATCAAGGGGTTCCGCGATTCGACGAAAAGCCGCTCGTCCGCCCGATGAAACCTCCCCCCGCCGGAGAGCGTTACCCGCGTCAGCGACACCACGAGGGACGGGAACAATGCCCATCAACAGCGAACGCGAACTCGAACAGGCGGTGGCGGAGTTCCAGCGTCTCACGGACGAGCCCACCGGTTCGCCCGGCGAGCGGCGGAAACTCGAACTGGATGCGGAGATCAAGGCCTTCTATGCCCAGCACGCCGACGACATGCGCAAGGGCAAGCCGCGCCACGAGTGATCGGCCGGATGCATATTTCTTCATCGACGCGGAGGGGGCGCCTGACCGACACTGCCGCCGCTCCCGGGCCGGGCCACCGCCCCGGGGTGCTGCCGTAGAAGGAAGGAGCGCGTCCCCACGATGAAGCGAATCGACAACTGCTACACCTGTCTGTTCTGGGAAGGGCAGGGTATCCGCCAGAGGGGGCCGAAGGGCGTGTGCCGCCGCTATCCGCCGCAGGTGACTCCGCGCGACACCGAAGGGCGCTTTCCCATCACCCTGTCCACCGACTGGTGCGGCGAATGGAAACGCGACATCGGCGACCCCGTCGGCGAGGCGGCGGACAACCGCCTGATCTACGACGATCCCGACCCCCGCTAAGCACGGAAAAAGGCAGGCCGGCGCGGTCAGCGGGGCATCGGCGTCACCACCATGGATCGCTGGTTTTCCGGCAGCACCGCGTTCCCACGGACCAGCATCCGATGCCAATCGATGCCGAGCAGGGCGACGGCCAGCGCCATGGACAGGATGATGACCGCGACGGCGCCGAACCAGCCGCCCCTCTGTGGACCATCGGTCCGCGAGGAACCTTCTTGAGAAGGCATGGGCTGAATGGACATGGGCCGCCTCCACCGCTGAAACGACGCAATCCCGACTCGAAAGATGTCCGGTGAAATTCTAGCGCCGGGAGAGCGGCGGCGGCACCCGACCTTCGGTCGAAACGCTCATTCCTTCGGAGGATATCGGAAGCGGTGGGGCGGAACGCCCAGCAGAACCCGATATGGAAAAAAGGCCGAGCCCGTTGAGGACTCGGCCTTTTTCGAAGTGGCTCCCGGTGCTGGACTCGAACCAGCGACACGCGGATTAACAGTCCGCTGCTCTACCGACTGAGCTAACCGGGATCAGTCTGGCCGACCTTGCGAGGCGCAACGTGCGGCGTGGGCGGCTATATAGCGGACGCTCCGGCGCTTGCCAAGTCTTTTGATAGCAAAAAAATCGATAGGTGCGGCGGGGCAGGGCGCGGGGGCGCCAAACGATCCGGAAACGCGGAAAGGCACCGCGCCGGATCGGTGCGATGCGATTTAAGTCTTTGATTTTGCTGAGATTTCAGCCGATCAAGGATGGAGGCACGGGCGGGAATCGAACCCACGTACACGGATTTGCAGTCCGCTGCATCACCACTCTGCCACCGCGCCATCCTTGCGTTCGGCACCCCCTAACGGGAGCGCCGCAGCGTGGGAGCGGACGTATACTGCGCTTCGATATGGTGGTCAAGCACCTTCATGGCGATTTTCGATGTTCCCGTGCGGCGTTGTGTTCGTGAGACTTTGAAGATATATACGCGACAAGGCAGCGAAGCCGCGTAACCACGGCTTGGCGCCGCGCTCCGTCCACCAGATTTAAGCGACCGCCATGTCCGAATACGCCGCCGCCCGTCTCAACATGGTCGAAGGGCAGATCCGACCGAACAAGGTGACCGACCAGCGTCTGGTCGATGCCATGCTGGACATTCCCCGTGAACAGTTCGTGCCGAAGGCGGCGCGCGGCATCGCCTATGTGGATGAGGATCTCGCCATCGGCAAAGGCCGTTATCTGATGGAGCCGATGGTCTTCGCCCGCATGCTCCAGGAAGTGGGCATCGACGCGACCGACGTCGTGCTCGACATCGGTAGCGGCACCGGGTATTCGGCCGCCGTTCTGGCCCGTCTCGCGGCGACCGTCGTCGGCATCGAGTCCGACGCCGAACTGGCCCAGCGGGCGGCGGAATCGCTGACCGGGATCGGCACCGACAACGCCATCATCATCGCCGCCCCGCTGACCGAAGGCTATCCGCAGCAGGCCCCGTACGACGTGATCGTGATCGAGGGGCTGGTGTCGGAGGTGCCGGACGGCATCCTGGGCCAGCTTGCCGAGGGCGGACGGCTGGTCGCCGCGGTTCTGGGCGACCGTGGGGTCGGCGAGGTGAAGCTGTACCAGCGCAGCGGCGGCGTCACCTCCGCCCGTACGCTGTTCGAGGCGCACCCGCACCCGCTTCCCGGTTTCGAGGCCAAGCCGAAGTTCGTATTCTGATGTCGCCGGGGCTTCGGTCCCGGTTTATCCTGTTTCCCCAGCCTGTCACCTTGCCTTTCACCGGCCGCGGTCCTGCGGCCCGCAGCGGAGATTCAAGGCATGCCGGCACCGTTCGAAATGGAAGTCGAAGACCTGGACCGCATCCGGAAATCCGGCGGCGATCCTCTGGTGCTCGACGTGCGGGAACCGGGGGAGGTGGCCGTCTGCGCCATTCCCGACAGCCTTCACATTCCGATGGGGGCGTTGCCCGCCCGCGTCGGTGAACTGCCGCGGGACCGCGACATCGTGGTCGTCTGCCACCATGGCGGGCGCAGCGCGCAGGTGACCATGTGGTTGCGTTCCCAGGGGTTTTCCCGCGCCACCAACCTGAATGGCGGGGTGGATTCCTGGGCGCGCCGAATTGACCCGAACATGAAGGTCTATTGAACATGACTGTGCGAAGCCGTTTCGCGCGCCACTTGATGGCGACCGCCCTCACGCTGGGGGTTGCCTTCGTCGGGGGCATCGACACCGCGTCGGCCCAATCCCTCGAAGAAGCGCTAGCGCAGGCCTATTCCAACAATCCGGGGCTCGCCGCCCAGCGCGCGCGCCAGCGTGCCGTGGACGAAAGCGTTCCGCAGGCCCTGTCCGGCTACCGTCCGACGGTGCGGGCGACGGCGGGCATCACCCGCAACGCCACCAACAGCAGCTTTCAGGGCGGTGAAACGGGGTCCGAGTACAACGCCAAAAGCGTCGGCGTCTCCGCCACCCAGCCGATCTACGACGCGACGGTCGGTCCGGCCGTCCGCCGCGCCGAGCGCACCGTCGAAGCGCAGCGTGCCACCGTGGTCGCCAACGAACAGCAGCTCCTGCTGAACGCCGCGGCGGCCTATCTGGACGTCGTGCAGAACCAGGCGGTGCTGGAACTTCAGGCCAACAACGAGCAGGTGCTGCGCCGCCAGCTCGACGCCGCCCGCGACCGCTTCCGCGTCGGCGAGTACACACGCACCGACGTCAGCCAGTCCGAATCGCGCCTGGCCGCCTCCATCGCCGCCCGCATCTCCGCCGAAGGCACGCTCCAGGCGTCGCGCGCGACCTACGAGCGCGTCGTCGGCTCCATGCCCGGCAAGCTGAAGGCCCCGAAGCCGAAGTTCAAGCTGCCGGCGACGCTGGATGAAGTGGTCGAGATGGCCCGCTCCAACAACCCGTCGGTGCTTTCCGCCTCCTTCACGGAAGCGGCCCAGCGCGAGGCGGTGGACCAGCAGTTCGGCCGCCTGCTTCCGTCCGCCAACCTGTCGGCCCAGGCGAACCGCATCATCGACGCGGGCCGCTCCTCGGGCATCGACATCAAGCGGCAGGACGGCGCGCAGTTCACCGCCCAGATCACCATCCCGCTCTATCAGGCCGGCCTGCCGGAAGCGCTGACCCGCGAGGCGAAGCACACCGCGAATCAGGCCCGCCTGCAGATCGACGACACCCGCCGCCAGGCGGTCGAGGCGGCGATCAGCGCGTGGCAGGGCCTTCAGGCGGCGCGGGCGAGCATCGAGTCCTACAACTCCCAGATCCGGGCCGCCGAAATCGCCCTGGAAGGCGTGCGGCAGGAAGCCCAGGTCGGGTCGCGCACCGTCCTGGACGTGCTGAACCAGGAGCAGGAGTTGCTCAACGCCCGCGTCAACCTCGTCCGCGCGCAGCGGACGGAGATGGTCCAGGCCTTCACCGTCCTTGGCGCCATCGGCCAGTTGACGGCGCGGCAGCTCGCCCTGCCGGTCGAGTATTACGACGCGGACACGCACTACAAGCAGGTGCGGAACAAGTGGATCGGAACCGGCGTGCCGGAGTGACCGATCCGGCGTGATCGAAACGGCCCGCCTCGGCGGGCCGTTTTTGTCTGGTGGCTTTTTACCCTGTCCTGCCCTAGTGTCCGCTCAGGATGACGTCCCGGGTTTGCCACGATGAGCGATAAAGGCCAGCAAGAACCGTCGATGGAGGAGATCCTCGCCTCCATCCGCCGCATCATCTCGGAGGACGGCGAACCCGCGAAGGCGGAAGCGGCGCCTCCACCGCCGCCACCCCCACCACCTCCGCCCCCACCGCCTCCTCCGCCTCCGCCCCCTCCGCCGCCCGCGGAGGATGAAGAGGACGTTCTGGAACTCACCCAGATGCTCCAGGACGAGGTGCCGGAGGAACCCGACGAGCCAGAGCCCGATCCCTGGCGCGACGATTCGTCCTTCGCGTCGATGCTGGACCCGGAACCCGCCTTCGAGCCGGAGCCCGAACCGCCGCCTCCGCCGCGGCCCGCCGCGCGGCGCCCGGCGCCGGCCTTCGATGATTTCGACGACGAGGAGCCGCCCCCGCCGCGGCCGCGCATCCGTCCGTCGGATCTGGACGACGGGCTGATCTCCCGCCGGGTGGCCGAGGAATCGTCCCACCATTTCACGCATCTGGCGCGCCAGCTCGGCGACGATCTGTCCATCGGCCCGATGCCCGTCGGCATCCGCACGGTGGAAGAAGTGGTTCGCGAGCTGTTGAGGCCGTTGCTGAAGGAATGGCTGGACGAGAACCTGCCGACCATCGTCGAACGGCTGGTTCAGCAGGAAATCGACCGGATGATCCGGCGGTCCCAGAAATTCTGAGCGGCGTCACACCCGCCACGCATTCCGTTTGAGATCGTAAGCGAAAGTTCCTGGTGATGTTGGAAAAGACGTATCGGCCCGCCGAGGTCGAGGAAAAGCACTACCGGCTGTGGGAAGACACGGGCGCGTTCGCGGCGAACACCGGTTCGAACGGGAAGCCCTACACCATCATGATGCCGCCGCCGAACGTGACCGGCAGCCTGCACATGGGCCACGCGCTGACCTTCACGCTCCAGGACGTGCTGACCCGCTACAATCGGATGCGCGGGCGCGACGCCTTGTGGCAGCCGGGCACCGACCACGCCGGCATCGCCACCCAGATGGTGGTGGAACGCAACCTCGCCAAGGAAGGCAAGACGCGCCACGATTTCGGTCGCGACGCCTTCATCGACAAGGTGTGGGAATGGAAGGCCGAATCGGGCGGCACCATCACCCGCCAGCTTCGCCGCCTGGGCGCGTCGCCCGACTGGCCGCGCGAGCGCTTCACCATGGACGAGCGGCTGAGCCGCGCCGTCCGCAAGGTGTTCGTGGAACTGCACAGGCAGGGCCTGATCTACAAGGACAAGCGGCTGGTCAACTGGGATCCGAAGCTGCACACCGCAATCTCCGACCTCGAGGTCGAGCAGAAGGAGATCAAGGGCAACCTCTGGCACTTCCGCTACCCGATCGAGGGCGAGACGGACCGTTACATTGTCGTCGCCACCACGCGCCCGGAAACCATGCTGGGCGACACCGGCGTCGCCGTCCATCCGGAGGACGAGCGCTACAAGGACCTGATCGGCAAGCATGTGGTGCTGCCGCTGGTGGGTCGCCGCATTCCCATCGTGGGTGACGAATACGCCGATCCGGAAACCGGCTCGGGTGCGGTGAAGATCACCCCGGCCCACGACTTCAACGATTTCGAGGTCGGGCGGCGCAACAACCTCGCGGCCATCAACATCATGGACCGCGACGCCCGCGTCACCGGCGACGACGTTCCGGAAGCCTATCGCGGCCTCGACCGCTACGAGGCGCGCAAGAAGGTCGTCGCGGAGTTGGAGGCGCTCGGCCTTCTGGAGAAGATCGAGCCGCACACCCACATGGTCCCGCACGGCGACCGCTCCGGCGTCGCCATCGAGCCCTGGCTGACCGACCAGTGGTACGTGGACGCCGCCACGCTTGCCAAGCCCGCCATCGAGGCGGTGGAGACCGGCAAGACCGTGTTCGTCCCGAAGCAGTGGGAGAACACCTATTTCGAGTGGATGCGCAACATCCAGCCCTGGTGCATCAGCCGCCAGATCTGGTGGGGCCATCAGATTCCCGCCTGGTACGGCCCGGACGGCCATTTCTTCGTCGAGGAGACCGAGGAGGCGGCCATCGCCGCGGCCAAGGCCCATTACGGCAAGGACGTGGAACTGACCCGCGACCAGGACGTTCTGGACACCTGGTTCTCCTCCGCCCTGTGGCCCTTCTCCACGCTGGGCTGGCCGGACGAGACGCCGGAACTGGCGCGCTATTACCCGACCGACGTGCTGGTGACGGGCTTCGACATCATCTTCTTCTGGGTCGCCCGGATGATGATGATGGGCCTGCACTTCATGAAGGACGTGCCCTTCCGGACGGTTTACATCCACGCCCTGGTCCGCGACGAGAAGGGCCAGAAGATGTCGAAGTCCAAGGGCAACGTCATCGATCCACTGGACCTGATCGACCAGTACGGCACCGACGCCCTGCGTTTCACCCTGACGGCCATGGCCGCCCAGGGCCGCGACATCAAGCTGGCGGTCAGCCGCGTCGAGGGCTACCGCAACTTCGCGACGAAGCTGTGGAACGCCGCTCGCTACACCCAGATGAACGGCGTGGCGCCGGTGCCAGGATTCAAGCCGGTCGGTCTGACCCAGACGGTGAACCGCTGGATCGTCGGCGCCCTGGCGGAAGCGGCGAAGAAGGTCGGCGACTCGATCGACGCCTACAGGTTCAACGAGGCCGCCAACACCGCCTACGCCTTCACCTGGGGCACCTTCTGCGATTGGTACCTGGAGTTCACCAAGCCGATCCTGAACGGCACGGACGAGGCGGCCATCGCGGAAACGCGGGCGACCACCGCCTGGGTCCTGGACGAAATCCTGCACATGCTCCACCCGCTGATGCCCTTCATCACGGAGGAGTTGTGGGAGCAGCTTTCCCCGGACCGGGCGAACCGCCTGATCTCGGCCCATTGGCCGGAGCATGGTGCGGAACTGATCGACCCCGCCGCCCGTGACGAAATGGATTGGGTGGTGCGGACGATCTCCTCGGTCCGCTCCATGCGGTCGGAGATGAACGTACCGCCGTCGGCCCAGATCGAGCTGAAGCTGAAGGACGCCGGTCCGGAGAGCCTGAAGCGTCTGGACACCCACCGCGACCTGATCCTGCGCATGGGCCGTCTGGCCAGCGCCGAGCCGCTGTCCGGCCCGGTGCCGAAGAGCGCCGTTCAGGCGGTGCTGGACGAGACCACGCTGATCCTGCCGCTGGAGGGCATCGTTGACCTTGAGAAGGAGCGCGCGCGCCTGACCAAGGAAGTCGAGAAGCTGTCTGGCGAGATCAAGAAGATCGACGCCAAGCTGTCGAACGAGCAGTTCGTCGCCAAGGCGCCGGAAGAGGTGATCATGGAGCAGCGCGACCGCCGCGACACCGCGGAACAGGCCCGCGACAAGTTGCAGAAGGCGCTGGAGATGCTGGCCGCTTAAGGCCGGTCATCCGGATCCGAAAAATGAGAAAGGGCAGGGGCTTCGGCTCCTGCCCTTTCCTTTTGCTTGAAGAGAGGCTTGCAGCGCGGAACTGGTCCAATTCGGCGCTGGCATCGAACATGCGCGAGGCGCCGACGGTGACCACGGATGCGGCGACAAGCAATAATATTCGTATACAGATGGAAATGTTCGACAGCATAGGCGGAACATCCTCGGCCGCGTCGCGGACCTTATCCACCGCGGGAGATACCGCTGTTACGGTTTCACGGCAGATTCGTTACCGTGCAATCGCCTACTGGGCAGCGGGAGTGAACGCCCGTATTTAGGAACCACTGGAAACGGAATGGGGAGGGCGGCCGTTGTCCTTCGTGCTGTCGAAGCTGCTGTGGCTTCTGGTCTCGCCGGGCAATTTCCTTGTGCTGACCCTCACCGCCGGAACGGTGCTGCTGTTCACCCGTCGCAGAGCCCATTGGGGGCGGCGTCTGGTGGCGGCGGCGACCGTGGGCTTCGTTGCCATCATGGTCACGCCGGTCGCCTCGCTGGTCGCCCTGCCGCTGGAGGAGCGCTTTCCCCGCCCCAACCTGCCGGAACGGGTGGACGGCATCATCATGCTGGGCGGCGCCGTGAGCCCGCCGCACGCGCGCGACCGGGGCGAGCCCTCCGTCAACGACGCGGCGGAACGGATTCTGGCCTTCGCGGAGCTGATCCGCCACTATCCACAGGCGAAGGCCGTCTTCACCGGCGGCTCCGGGCGGCTGATGGGGCAGGACGCGCCGGATATGCGGGAGGATCTGGCCATGCGCGGTGCGCTGCGCCAGACCGGAATCGATCCCGACGGCGTGATCTTCGAGAACGAGTCCCGCAACACCTGGGAAAACGCCCTCTTCAGCCAGCAGCTTGTCAAACCGAAGCCGGGGGAAATCTGGGTCCTGGTGACGTCGGCCATGCACATGCCGCGGTCGGTGGGCATTTTCCGGCAGGTGGGATGGGAGGTGATCCCCTATCCGGTGGACTACCGCACGCGCAAGAATGCCCGCCCGCTCGTCCGGTTCGAATTCGACAAGCAGATCGACACCTTGCATGATTCCGTGCGCGAGTGGATCGGTCTCGTCTCCTACCGGCTGATGGGGCGGACCGACGCTCTGTTTCCGGGACCCGGGCTTCCGGGACATGGGCTTCCGGGACATGGGCTTCCGGGACCGGCGTTTCGTGGCCCCGGACCGGACCGCAGCGCAGCAGGGCCGGCCTCCTGAAGGACGCTCGGCGGTTGGCGTGGGGAAGTAACTCGGTTAGAGTGGCGCTACCAGATATAGCGGGGTAGGGCCATGCGACGCGCGCATATGCTGAGGGGTGCGGTGGTGCTCGCAGGAGCACTGACGCTCGCCGCTTGTGCGTCAGCGCCGCCCGCGCCGCCCTCGTCCGGATTGCCGCGCAGCGGCGTTTACAAGGTGGGCAAGCCCTATCAGGTCAACGGCGTCTGGTATTATCCCGCCGAGGACTTCAATTACAGCGAAACCGGGATAGCATCATGGTACGGGCCTGGATTCCACCAAAAGGTCACCGCCAACGGCGAGATTTACGACCAGAATGAGCTGACCGCCGCGCACAAGACCTTGCCCATGCCGAGCCTCGTGCGCGTCACCAATCTGGACAATGGCCGGTCGCTGGTCGTTCGCATCAACGACCGCGGCCCCTACGCCAACGGGCGAATCATCGACATGTCGCGGCGCGGCGCGCAATTGCTGGGGTTCGAAGGCACGGGCACGGCCAAGGTGCGCGTGCAGATCCTGGCGGAGGAAAGCCGCGCCATCGCCGCCGCGGCCCGCCAGGGCACGCCGGCCCCCATCCTGGCCGAACTGGAAGGCCCGGCGCCGAAGGCCGCCCCGCGCGGTTCGGTGGAGGTCGACGGCCCCGCCCGGGCCGCGCCCGCCGCCGTCAGCCGTGCCCCGGTCCCGCCGCCGACGACGGTCGCCGGCGACATGGTGGACGGGCGCTTCGTCCCGGCCCCGGTGGTGGCCGAACTGCCGGTGAAGCCCTACGAACAGATCTACGTCCAGGTCGGTGCCTTCGGCAGCCAGGACAACGTCACCCGCGTGCGCGCCCGTCTGGCCTCGCTCGGCCAGCAGGCGCGGGTTACCCAGACCCTCGCCGGACGGCAGAAGCTGCAGCGGGTGAGGGTTGGGCCGCTGGCCAGCGTGGAGTCCGCCGACGCCGTTTTGAACCAGATGATCCAAGCCGGCCTTACCGAAGCCAAAATCGTGGTTGATTGATCGCCCCTACAGAGCCCAGTCCGAGCTTGGCCCAATGCCGGGCTTCGTTCCGTTCCAAGTCTTGTCCAGTCCGCGTTTCGAAGGGAGTTGTCATGGTCGCTGTCGTCCGCACCCGCGTTGCCCGCACCCGTTTCGCCATGGGCCTTGCGGTCGCGCTGTTCGCGGCGGGGGTGGGGCCGGTGGCTCACGCCGCCAGTATCGAAACCATCGCCAAGCAGGCGATCCTGGTCGATATCACCTCGAACACCGTGCTGTTCGAGAAGAACCCGGATCAGCGCATGGCGCCGTCCTCGATGAGCAAGATCATGACGATGTACATGGTCTTCGACGCGATCAAGGAAGGCCGGCTGACGCTGGAGAGCACGCTGCCGGTTTCGGAACGCGCGTGGCGGATGCAGGGCTCCAAGATGTTCGTGGAGTTGCACAACAACATCAAGGTGGACGACCTCATCAAGGGCGTGATCGTTCAGTCGGGCAACGACGCTTGCATCGTCCTCGCCGAAGGTCTGGCGGGGTCCGAATCGGCCTTCGCCGAGCGCATGAACAAGCGCGCCCGCGAACTCGGGCTGAAGGACAGCTACCTGACCAACGCCACGGGTTGGCCCGACCCGAACCATCTCATGACCGCCCGTGATCTGGCGATCCTGGCGGAGCGGCTGATCAAGGATTTCCCGGAATACTACCACTACTACTCGATCCGGGAGTTCAAGTACCACGGCATCAACCAGGGCAACCGCAACCCGCTGCTCTACCGCGGCATGGATGTGGACGGCATGAAGACCGGCCACACCGAGGCCGGTGGCTACGGCCTGACCGCCTCGGCGCAGCGCGAAGGGCGGCGGCTCATCCTTGTGGTCAACGGGCTTCCCAACATGCAGGCCCGCGCCGACGAATCGGCTCGGCTGATCGAATGGGGCTTCCGCGAATTCGCCACCTACGCCCTGTTCAAGGCGGGAGAGACGGTCGATCAGGTTCCGGTCTGGCTGGGCGGGCAGGACACCGTTCCGGTCACCGTGCCGGAGGACATGAAGGTCACCATGGCCCGAGCCGACCGCAGCGGCATGAAGGTTTCGCTGGTCAGCAACGCCCCGGTGGCCGCACCGGTGAAGAAGGGCGACGTGGTGGGCAAGGTGGTGGTTTCCGCTCCCGGCTTCCCGGGCAAGGAGTTCCCTGTGATCGCCGCCCAGGACGTTGAGAAGCTCGGCTTCGTGGGCCGCGCCCTGGCGGCGGCGAAGTTCCTCATTCTCGGGGCGAGCTGATTGGTGTAAGCCGGCCCGTCCCCACGCATATTCGGTAGGGGCGGGCCTCATCAGCATCGGGAGCAGACCATGACGCGCGGGCGGTTCATCACCCTGGAAGGCGGCGAAGGGGCGGGAAAATCCACCCAAATCCGTCTCCTCTCCGACGCGCTGATCGCTTGCGGAAAGAAGGTCGTGCTGACCCGCGAGCCCGGTGGCTCCCCCGGCGCGGAGGAGATTCGCGGCCTTCTGGTGTCCGGGGAAACCGGGCGCTGGGGGCCTGTGACCGAGGCGCTGCTGCACACCGCCGCCCGCCGGGACCATCTGGAACGCACCGTCTGGCCGGCGCTGGAGGCCGGGCACTGGGTCATCTGCGACCGCTTCTTCGACAGCACCATGGCCTATCAGGGCTATGGGCTGGGACTGGGCCGTGAACTGATCGCCACGCTTCAGGGCGCCGCTCTGGGGGACTTCCGGCCCGACCTGACCCTGATCCTCGATCTGCCGGTGGAGGACGGGCTGGCCCGCGCCGCCGCCCGCCGCGGCGGAGAGGACCGGTACGAGCGCATGGACATCGCCTTTCACCATCGCCTGCGGGACGGCTTCCTGGACATCGCCGCGCGGGAGCCGGAACGTTGCGCGATCATCGACGCCGCGCACCCTGTCGAGACGGTTCAGACGGCCATCATGGACTGCGTGACCCACCGCCTGGGAGTCTCCTGAGGTGAGCCGCGCCCGCGCACCGGAACCGGTGGCGGAGGAGGATACCCTCGCTCCGCGCCGCAACCCCACCTTGACGGGACATGAGGACGCCGAGCGTCTGCTGTTGGACGCCTGGAACTCCGGGCGGTTGCCGCACGCCTGGCTGATCGGCGGCCCGCCGGGGATCGGCAAGGCCACGTTGGCCTTCCGCTTCGCCCGTTTTGTCCTGTCCCAGGGGCACGAACCGCCGGACGCCGGCCTGTTCGGCGCGCCTCCGCCGCCCGCCTCGCTGGCCCTGTCTCCGGACGCCCCGGTCTTCCGCCGCGTGGCGTCGGGCGGCCATGCAGACCTTCTGACCGTGGAGCGCCAGCGCGACGAGAAGCGCGACCGGCTGAAGCGCGACATCGCGGTGGATGACGTGCGCAAGATCGGTCCCTTCCTGCGCAAGACCTCCGCCGAGGGCGGCTGGCGTGTGGCGGTGATCGACGGTGCTGATCGCATGAATCTCAGTGGCTTGAATGCCATTCTTAAGATTTTGGAGGAGCCGCCGCCGGGTGCCTTGCTGCTGCTGGTCAGCGACAATCCGGGTGGCATGCTGCCCACCATCCGCTCCCGCTGCCGCAAGCTCACACTTCAACCACTTCCTGAAGAAACGGTTCTTAACCTGTTGGCACAGCATCGTCCGGACCTGGGTGGCGAGGATCGTGCGGCGCTCGCCCGGCTGGCGGAGGGCAGCATCGGCCGGGCCATCGGGCTGGCCGATGCCGGCGGGCTGGACCTGTACCGGGAACTGATCGGGCTGCTCGGCACCCTGCCGCGGCTGGACATCACCGCCGCCCACGCCTTCGGCGACAAGCTGACCCGTAAGCAGGACGACGGGCTCTATGAAACGGCCACCGACCTGCTGGTCTGGTGGCTGGCCCGCTTCGTCCGCTCGCTGGCGCGCGGGGCCTGGCCGGCGGAAGTGGTGGCCGGGGAGGCCGCCCTGATGACCCGTCTGGCCAACGCCCGCGGCCTTGAACGTTGGGTGGAGGTGTGGGAAAAGGTCCAACGCCACTTCGCCCGTGCGGAATCCGCCAATCTCGACCGCAAGCAGGTGGTCCTGAACGCCTTGGCGACGCTGGAAGCGGCTGCTAATTAACACGTACGACACAACATGGTCCACCGGACCGGCGAAGCGCCGGGCCGGCGCATTCGCAGGAGAGCCGCTGACATGACCGGGTCGAAGACCTATTACCTGACGACTCCGATCTACTATGTGAACGACGTGCCCCACATCGGGCATGCGTACACCACGCTCGCCTGTGACGTTCTGGCCCGCTTCATGCGGCTGGACGGCTATGACGTGAAGTTCCTCACCGGCACCGACGAGCACGGCCAGAAGGTGGAGAAATCCGCCATGAACGCCGGCATCGCGCCGCAGGAGTTCACCGACCGCGTGTCGAAGAACTTCCGCGATCTCGTGTCGCTGATGAACTATTCCAACGACGATTTCATCCGCACGACGGAGCCGCGGCACATCGCGTCGGTGCAGGAACTGTGGCGCCGGCTGGAATCCGCCGGGGAGATCTATCTCGGCAGCTATGCCGGCTGGTACTCCGTGCGCGACGAAGCGTTCTACGGCGAGGACGAGCTGACCACCTCGCCGACCGGCAAGAAGATCGCCCCGACCGGCGCCGAGTGCGAGTGGGTGGAGGAGCCGTCCTACTTCTTCCGCCTGTCGGCCTGGCAGGACCGCCTGCTGGAGTTCTACGAGCAGAACCCGGACTTCATCGCTCCCGCCGGCAAGCGGAACGAGGTCATCGCCTTCGTGAAGTCGGGGCTGAAGGACCTGTCGGTCAGCCGCACCACCTTCAAGTGGGGCATCCCGGTGCCCGGCAATCCGGACCACATCATGTATGTGTGGCTGGACGCCCTGGCCAACTACATCACCGCGGTCGGCTTCCCCGACGAGAGCGGCGATTACGCCAAATACTGGCCCGCCAACCTGCACATGGTCGGCAAGGACATCCTGCGCTTCCACGCCGTCTACTGGCCGGCCTTCCTGATGGCGGCCAAGCTGGCCCCGCCGAAGCGCGTCTTCGCGCACGGCTGGTGGACCATCGAAGGCCAGAAGATGTCGAAGTCGCTGGGCAACGTCATCGCGCCGGAAACGCTGGTCAACACCTACGGCCTGGACCAGACCCGCTATTTCCTGCTGCGCGAGGTACCCTTCGGCAACGACGGCGACTTCTCGCACAAGCAGATGGTGCAGCGGATCAACGGCAACCTCGCCAATGATTACGGGAACCTCGTTCAGCGTTCGCTGTCGATGATCGGCAAGAACTGCGGGGCCGCCGTGCCGCAGCCGGGCGCCTTCACGGAGGCTGACAACGCGCTGCTCGGCGCCGCCCATAACCTGCTGTCCATCGTCCGCGCGGAAATCCAGTCGCAGTCCTTCCACAAGGCGCTGGACGCCATCTGGGCGGTCATCGGCGACGGAAACCGCTATGTGGACGAACAGGCGCCCTGGGCGTTGAAGAAGACCGATCCGGCGCGCATGGCCACGGTGCTGTATGTGCTGGCCGAGACCATCCGCCATCTCGCCATCCTGACCCAGCCGATCATGCCGGAAGCCTCGGCCAAGATCCTGGACCAGTTGGCGCAGGGGCCGGATGCCCGCGGGTTCGACCGGTTGGGGGCGGGTGGGGCGCTGGTCCCCGGCACGCCGCTGCCCACGCCGCAGGGCGTGTTCCCGCGCTATGTGGATGAAGCGAAGAGCTGAGAAACGATGCTGGTCGATAGCCACTGCCATCTCGACTTCCCCGATTTCGCCGAGGAGCTGGACGCGGTCGTCGACCGCGCCCGGCAGGCGGGGGTGGGGCGGATGGTGACCATCTGCACCTATCTGTCGCGATTCGACCGCATTCTGGCGGTTGCGGAGCGGTATGACGACGTTCTGTGCTCGCTCGGCGTCCATCCGCATCAGGCGGCGGAGGAAATCGGGCTGGTGACCGTCGAGCGCCTTGTGGAGCTGTCGAAGCACCCGAAGGTGATCGGGCTGGGCGAGACCGGGCTCGATTACTTCTACGACAAGAGCCCGCGGGACGTTCAGCAGGACTGCTTCCGCCGGCATATCCGCGCCAGCCTGGAAACCGGCCTGCCGCTGATCGTGCACACCCGCGACGCCGACGACGACACCATGCGGATCATCCGCGAGGAAGCCGCCGGACAGCCGGTGAACGGGTTGCTGCATTGCTTCAGCTCCGGGCGGCAACTCGCTGAAGAGGCGCTGGATTTCGGCTTCTACATCTCCCTGTCCGGGATCGTTACCTTCAAGAAGTCGGAGGATCTCCGCGCCATCGTGAAGGATGTCCCGCTCGACCGGATTCTGGTGGAGACGGACGCGCCCTATCTGGCGCCGGTGCCGTTCCGCGGCAAGCGCAACGAGCCGGCCTTCGTCGCCCATACCGCGGCCTGCGTCGCCGAGGTGAAAGGCGTGGATGCGGCGGAACTGGCGCGGCTTTCGACCGAAAACTTCTTCCGCCTGTTCCCACGCGCTGGCACGCCCTGTCAGGCCGCCGCATGACCTCGCAACGGGTCACGATCCTCGGCTGCGGCGGATCGCGGGGCGTTCCCGTGATCGGTCTCGGTTGGGGGGCCTGTGACCCGGCGAACCCCCGGAATCACCGCCTGCGCTCGTCCATCCTGGTGGAGTGGGAGCGGGGGATGGGGCAGGGCGATGCCACCAGCATTCTGGTCGATACCTCGCCGGACCTGCGGCAGCAGCTTATCGGCGCCGATGTTCGGCGGCTCGACGCCGTTCTGTGGACCCACCCCCACGCCGATCACTCGCACGGCATCGACGAACTGCGGGAACTGTGCCGGGCGATGCACGCCCCCATCGACGCCTATGGCCGCGCCGGAGATCTGGCCGAACTGGAGCGACGCTTTTCCTATTGCTTCGAACCGTTGCGTCCAGGCGACCCCTTCTACCGTCCGGTGCTGTCGCCTCATGCCGTGGAAGGAGCGTTCGACGTGCGCGGCCACCGGATCGTGCCGTTCGACCAGGACCACGGCTATATGAAGACCGTCGGATATCGTTTTGATAAATTTGCCTATTCGACCGATGTTGTGAGATTGGATGAAGATGCCTTCGCGGCGTTGGAGGGCATTGAGGTATGGGTTGTGGATTGCGCCCGGGTGGAGCCGCCACATCCGGTCCATGCCCATCTCGCGCTGACGTTGGAATGGATCGCGCGGGTGCGCCCCAAGCGGGCCTACCTGACGCACATGGACCAGACCATGGATTACGACACGGTCCGCCGCCTGCTGCCGCCCGGTGTCGAGCCCGCTTACGACGGGCTCGTCATCGAGCTTTGATCGTTGGAACCATCCAACGGACGGGGCAGGGCGGCCTTCAGTCGTCCGGCATGATGAGACCCAGCCGCCCGGCGATGAACCGGTCTCCGGCGGCCTTCGCGGCCTCATCCGCAGTTTGTGGACGCAACTTGAACTTCTCTCTGTAAAGCTTTGATGTGGCGGCGATGGCGGCGGGCAGGGCGCTGACCGTCGCGCGGTACGCCTTCTCCGGCCATACGTCGAAGTCATTCCAGGAGCGGAATGCGGCCACCGCCTTACCACGCTGCTCGGCCATTTTCTTGGCTTCCGCGGACATGGGCGATTCCAGAAGGGTGCTGGGCACCAGAGATGCTTGAAGATCGTCCACCTCGAACTGGCGCTCATAGCCGTGGCGGATGCTGCCGCGCTCCGCCAGGGCCGGTTCGATGGCCGGGTCGATCTGTGCGGCCACTGCCTTCCATTCCGGCAGATCGAACACCGACGATGGCGGAGGGCACAGGCCGGGCGTCTCGTCGCGCGCGTTGCCCCAGAAGGCGCCGAAGGCTTCGAAGGCCGGTTGTCCGTGCTTGGTAAAGAGGAAGCAGGGCGCATCCATCTCCGTGGTGGACAGAACATGGCGAAGGAACAGCAGCGTGGTGCCCAGCGGCGCGCTCGGGACATCACCAAGATTTGCCATTTCTTCAAGGAGATACGGGTCTTTCGGAAGATCCTGCTTTAGGATTTCCTCCACCAGTTTGCGCAAGGTGGCGTCTTTGTCGGGCACCGGCACGGTACCGCTTTGGTAGAGGTAGACCAGCCACGCCTTGGCAGCGGCCCCGCTGTAGCGCTGTAATACGGCGGCAGCGGCCTTCGGGTCCTTCGGAATACCGGCCACGACCGATGCCAGTTTCTTCTGCGCCGCGGAATTCTGGCCGGCGAGGTCGGCGGCGCGCTTCTCGTATAGAGACCGGCAGGCCGGGATGGTGGATTTGTCGGCGCAGGCTCCATCACGCTCGGCCAGGAAGGCTGTCTGCGCGCGATCAATGGCGTCCCGGCCTTCGGCGGGCGTGTTGCCCAGCGTGTCGTGCAGAAGCGTCGCCACATCCTCCGCGGCAACCTTCAGATCGGCGCTGGCGCAGATGGTCCGGTCGGCGCGGCTGGCCGGCTTCGCGCAATCCGGCGTCTGGGCCATGGTGGAGAAGGGAATCAGGCAGAGCGACAGCACGGGGCCGAGAAGCCACGGGGAACGAGCCATAAGGCGCAGCCTTCATCGAAGGAAATGGACACGGGATCGAACCGCGACGATAGTCCATCGACCGGAACGCAGGAAGGGACGGTTTGGTGCCCTGCTCGCTTCTTTTTAGCATTATTTTCCATAATATTGATTATATGATATTGCTTTGCCGCACGACGCGACGCTCTATCCGCACCCTTGGCGGCGCCAGGAATGCACGCTACTTAAAACCACAGCTATACCCAACGGACAGGTTACGGTGAAGGACGAGCACGCGCTGAGGATATGGTGGCTTGCTGCCGTTATCGGGGCCGCGACCGTCTTGCATGGCCATGCAGCGGCAGCGGCAACATCCGATTCCACCGGAAGCCAAGATATTCCCGCACAATCGCTCCCCGCGTCGCCCCCCGCGACAGATGATCCACCGGTTCCCTCCATGCCCGCCGTACCGGACCTGTCCGCCCTGCGTGCGGCCTTGTCGGAGTTCCACTGCGCCGAGTTGGACGTTGCGATCGGCAAGGACCAGAGGGTGGCCATTTCCGGCATGTCGGCGGGCGACACCAATCCTGACAGTCTTGTGCTGCTCGCCCAGGAGTACGTCGTGGGACATCGCCCCGCCGTCGATATCGAGCGGGCTTCCCCTGCCCTATGCGAGCCGCTGACCCTGATCGGTTCGCTCCGGACCGCCAATGCCAGCGCGCCGGTGCCCTTGACCATCCGCTTCAAGCCGCCCGAGGAAACGCTGCTCAAGGGCGGTCAGGATTTGGTGTTCGACATAACAGCCCCGGATTTCCCAGCCCATCTTCAAGTGGATTATTTCACATCGGACGGCAACGTGATCCATCTGTTGCCCAATCCTCTGGAAACCGGCAGCCGGGTTGTCTCCGGCGCGGTCCGCCGGCTGGGAGAGCGCGGCGGCGGTGGGCGGTTCTGGACCATCGGACCACCGTTCGGTCATGAACTGATCACCGTGATCGCAAGCCCCGCGCCGTTGTTTGCGTCCCCCCGGCCTGAAGCCGAATCGGCAGCGTCTTATCTGCCCGCGTTGAAACAGGCGCTGGACGGCGCCGCGCCGGCCACCTTGGCCACAGCGCGCTTTCTGAAAACCAGGGCGCCCTGACCGGTCGCTTTGGTCAGGCCGGAAGAAGAACGAATCGGGCAAGAACGACTGTGATGTTGTCCGGCCCACCCGCCCCGTTGGCAAGATCGATCAGCCGGGCGCAGGCGTCTTCGGCTGTGGGCGGCGGTTGCTGGGTTAGAATCCGCTGGATCACGCCCTCCGGCACGATGCCCGTCAACCCGTCCGAACACAAAAGGTAAAGGTCGTCCGGCGCAAGATCATGGACGGCAATGTCGGGCTCCAACTGATCTCCGGTGCCGAGCGCGCGCACGATGATGTTGCGATTGGGAGCCGGCCCACGGCGTCCGTTGTCCAGCCAGAGTTGATAGAGGCTGTGATCGTGCGTCATCAGCCGCAATTCGCCGTCGCGCAGGCGGTACAGCCGGCTGTCCCCCGCATGGAAGACCACCATGCGCCCGGTTCCCGGCACCCGCCAGAGCCCCACCAGCGTGGTCCCCATACCCCGCCCTTCGGCAAATCCACGCTGCCGGTTCAAGGCTTGGATGCGGCGGTTGGCGGCCACCACGGCGGAACGGGCCAGCGATGCGGCATCCGCCACCGCCCTCTCCTCCTCCGCCACGGTCGGAGACTTCCCGTTGGCCTCGGCTCGGTCAGGGGCGGCGATGACGGCGGCCACCGCCTCCACCGCAGTGCGGCTGGCGACATCGCCACCGGCGTGGCCGCCCATCCCGTCGCAAACGACAGCCAATCCCCGCGCCGGATCGAGGTGGAAGAAATCCTCGTTGCGCGAACGGACCCGGCCCACATCCGTTTGGCCGGCAGCGATCATGTCGATTATGGCGGACTGCATCACGCGAACAGCTCCAGCGCGTTACTGCCGAGCCAGCTTGCCGGCAAAAGCCTTCGGCAACGCGAAAAACCGCCGCGGCTTTCACGCAGGATAATGGCCGAGAGACCGCACATTGAACAGCGGGAAAGGACGCGCAAAACGCCTCAGACGCTGACGTCCAGAAGCGAGCCGCGCTGCTTGCGGCCATAGCCGGTGCCATTGGTCCGGGCCTGAACCGCTGCTGCCTGAGTGTCCACCGCCTGCCCCGACTGGGTCGCGTTGCGTGTCTCCCGCGTCTGCTCCGTCTTGCCGACCGCCTGGGGCGCCTGGACCGTCTGGGTGCGGATGGTGGGAGTTGTCTGCTGCGCCGCCTGAACCGCGGGCGACAAAGCCATTTGCATCGCCGGTGTGATCGGCGGCTGCGGCTTTGCCATCGGGGGCAGGTTGAGCGGATTTAACTGCATATTAAGAAGATGCGCTCATGCAGCTGCCAATTCAAGATTCGAATCGACGCGGGTGCCGCTTCCGGAGCGAAGGCGCCGGGCACCTTCGCTTTCTCCCGCAATCCTTGAGGAGCATTGTCGGCGCCGTCAAACCGCCGGCTGCTGTTGGGTAATGCAGTGGATGCCGCCGCCGCCGCGCACGATGTCGAGCGCCGGAATCTGAACCACCTCACGGTCGGGGAAGGCTCGGCGCACGATGCGGAAAGCCTCGTCGTCCGCGGAGTCCTCGAAGGCCGGCATGACGATACCGCCGTTGGCGATATAAAGGTTGGTATAGGACAGGGTCAGCCGCACGCCGTTTTCGTCGCGCCGCGCCGGCTGGCGGACCGGAATGACCTCCAGTTCCCGCCCCTGGGCGTCGCGGGCGCGCTTCAGCCGGTCCAGATTGTCCTGGAACGCCTTGAAATTGGCGTCGCCGGGATCGTCGGTGGTGATCGCCATGACCACTCCGGGCTTTACGAACAGGGCGATCTCGTCGATGTGACCGTCCGTCTCATCGTCCTGATAGCCCTCGCCCAGCCAGATGACCGCGGAGATGCCGAGATGCTCTTTCAAAAGCTCTTCGATCTCCGCCTTGCCGAGATTCGGATTGCGGTTCGGGTTCAGCAGGCACTGCTCGGTCGTCAGCAGGGTCCCCTCCCCGTCCACATGGAAGGAGCCGCCCTCCATCACCAGGGGGGCTCCGAAGCGGCGCAGGCCCAGATGCTCCAGCATCAGGCGCCCGACCTGCTGGTCCTTGGCACAGTCCGGGTAATTGCCGCCCCAGGCGTTGAAACGCCAATGGATTCCCGCCAACCGCCCTTTCCCATCGGTGACGAAGCTGGGGCCGGTGTCCCGAATCCAGGAATCGCTGATGGGCAAGGGCAGTATCTCGACGCCCGGCCCGCAGGCCAGAGAGGCGTCGGCGACATCGGCGGGGTCGCAAACCATGGTCACCGGTTCGAACCGGCTGATGGCGCGCGCGACGTCGGTGTAGGCGGCGGTAGCGGCGTCGAAGGCCCCATCGGGCCACGTCTCGGGCCGGCACGGCCACGCCATCCAGCAGCGTGTGTGCCGTTCCCATTCGCCCGGCATGGTGAAGCCTTCCGCCGCCGGTGTCGTCATTTTTGAATCTCCTGCCAAATCCCTGAAAAGCCCGGCTCTTGTGCGTGGCCGAAGCGGGTCGTCACGGCGTCACCCGGGACCCACGGTCACCCTAACCACGGAGCGGAGGATTTGGCAACGGCCACCATCAGGGGCCACCGAAGCGCCCGGAAGGGCTACGCGCTCGACCGCTCAATGGCGGGAGGGCGGGCGATCCGAATAGCGGCGCACAGGCGCCGAAAAAGGCAACGAAAAACCAAGACGAAGCATCGGGAACCATAAGAGCGCACGCATGATACGGCCTCATTCGCTGTTGCAGATGCCTGCATAATAGCAAATGCAACAGCGAACGGCCACCCCCGCCGTCTGCGGCCTTAGGCATGGCCCCTATGTGGCGAAATTCCGGGGTAACCTGGGGGATCAGCGCCTTTTTCAGCCCCCCTGCACCGCCATTTGCTCGTCCCGCTTCCTCTGTCGTTCCTGCCGAGCCATGACCAGACTGGCGATGAAGATTCCCGTTGCGACCACCACCATCATCAAAGTCGCCAGCGCGTTGATCTGCGGGCTGATGCCGAACTTCACGCTGGAGAAGATGACCATCGGCAACGTGGTGGAGCCGGGTCCCGACACGAAGCTGGCGACCACCACATCGTCCAGCGACAGGGTGAAGGCCAGCAGCCAGCCCGACACGATGGCCGGGGCGATGATCGGCAAGGTGATCACGAAAAACACCTTGGCCGGGCGGGCGCCGAGATCCATCGCCGCCTCCTCCAGGCTCTCATCCAGGCTGACGAGGCGCGACTGGATGATGACCGCCACATAGGCCATGGTGAAGGTGGTGTGGGCGATGGTGATCGTCGTCATGCCCCGCCCGTCCGGCCAGCCGATGGCCTGTTCCAGCGCCACGAACAGCAGAAGCAGCGACAGGCCGGTGATGACCTCCGGCATGACGAGCGGTGCGGTGATCATGCCGCCGAACAGCGTGCGCCCGCGGAACCGCCCGAAGCGCGCCAGCGCCAGACCGGCGATGGTGCCCAGAACCACCGATGCGGTCGCCGACATCGCCGCCACCTTCAGCGACAGCCAGGCGGCACCCAGGAGCTGGTCGTTCTGCAACAACTCCGCGTACCACTTGGTGGAGAAGCCGCCCCAGACCGTGACCAGCCGCGATTCGTTGAAGGAGTACAGGATCAGCAACGCGATCGGCACGTACAGGAACGCGTAGCCGAACCACAGCGCCCAGGCCAGTTTTCCCATTTGCTTCATCGCCCCGCCTCCGTCTGGCGCCCCTGGACATGCTGGAAGACCATGATCGGCACAACCAGGAACAGCAGCAGCGCGATGGCCACCGCCGAGGCGACGGGCCAGTCGCGGTTGGCGAAGAACTCGTTCCACAGCACGCGCCCGATCATCAGCGTGTCGGGACCGCCGAGCAGTTCCGGCGTCACGAACTCGCCGACCGAGGGAATGAAGACCAGAAGCGACCCGGCGATGATGCCCGGCAGCGACAGCGGCAGCGTCACCGTCAGGAACGCCTTCCAGGGCCGGCAGCCGAGATCCGCCGCCGCTTCCAGCAAGGTCGGATCGAGCTTCTCCAACGTCGCGTAAAGCGGCAGCACCATGAAGGGCAGATAGCAGTAGGTCATGCCGATGTAGACGGCCCAGTCCGAGTAGAGCAGTTCGAACGGCTCCGTCGTCAGGCCGGTCCATTGCAGCAGGTTGTCCACCACCCCGTTGGCCTTCAGGATTCCGATCCAGGCGTAGATCCGGATCAGGAAGCTGGTCCAGAAGGGCAGGATGACCAGCATCATCAGCGGCCCGCGCTTGGCCGGCTCCGCCTTGGCGATGGCGTAGGCCATGGGATAGCCCAGCAGCAGGCAGCAGACGGTGGTGACCAGCGCGATCTTCACCGAATTCAGATAGGCCAGGATGTACAGGTCGTCCCCGCCCAGCCGCAGATAGTTGGACAGGTTCAGCAGAACCTGGAGCTTGGTCGTGCCCGCGTCCTCGTCCACCAGCCATTCGATCAGCGGCGCATAGGGCGGCTGCGCCAGCATCGCCTCCGACAGGCTGATGCCGAAGACGATCAGGAAGGGCACCAGGAAGAACAGCAGAAGCCACAGGTAGGGAATGGCAAGCACCATCCCCCTCCCCCACAGGCCGATCCGGCGCAGAAGGTCGATCATTGCGTCAGCACCACCCCGGCGAAGGGACGCCAGCTCAAATACACCTCGTCGTCCCAGGTGATGGGCATCTCGGTCCGCCGCACCACGTTGGGCGCCGTGACGCGCACCGTCTTGCCCGTCTTCAGTTCCACCAGATAGATCGACACGTCGCCGAGATAGGCGATCTCCCGCACGATCCCGGTGGTGACGTTGCGCCCGCCGGGGTTGGCCGGCGGTTCCTTGCTCAGCGCGATCTTCTCCGGACGGACGGCCACGGACACCGTGGCGCCGGAGGGAACCGAAACCGCGTGATTGATGTAAAGATCGCAGCCGGCATCCTCCGACCGGATCAGCACATGGTCGGCCTCGTCCTCCACTACCCTGCCCTCGAACATGTTCACGGAGCCGATGAACTCCGCGACGAAGCGCGACTGCGGGTACTCGTAGATTTCGGTCGGCGTGCCGGTCTGCGCGATGACGCCATGGTTCATGACGGCGATGCGCGAGGACATGGTCATCGCCTCCTCCTGGTCGTGGGTGACCACGATGAAGGTGACGCCCAGCTTTTCCTGGATGTTGACCAGCTCGAACTGGGTCTGCTCGCGCAGCCGCTTGTCCAGCGCGCCCAGCGGCTCGTCCAGCAGCAGCAGCTTGGGCCGCTTGACCAGCGAGCGGGCCAGCGCCACGCGCTGCCTCTGGCCGCCGGAAAGCTGGTGCGGCTTGCGCTTGGCGAAGCGGCCGAGTTGCACGAGATCGAGCATCGCCCCCACCCGCTCCGCGATCTCCGCCTTTGGAACGCCGTCCTGCTTCAGGCCGAAGGCGACGTTCTGCTCCACCGTCATGTGGGGGAACAGGGCGTAGGACTGGAACATCATGTTGACCGGCCGCTCATAGGGCGGGATGCCGGACATATCGACGCCGTCGATGAAGATCTTCCCCTCGGTCGGCGTTTCGAACCCGGCCAGCATGCGCAGCAGGGTCGTCTTGCCGGACCCGGAGCCGCCCAACAGGGCAAAGAACTCCCCCCGGTAGATGGACAGGCTGACCTCGTCCACGGCGACGAAATCGCCGAAGGTCTTGGTCACCTTGTCGATTCGCACATAGGGCGTCTGCCCCGGGTCCTGCCAGGGTTCCAGGCGCGTGGGCTTGCGGATCGGCTGGACGGCCATGCGGCTCCTCTCGGCGTCCTCTTCTCATGGGAACGCCCCGGCCGTTCCCGACAGGGAGCGACCGGGGCGCGTGTCATGCATGTGCCGGCTTGCGGCGCGCTTACTTGCCGGTCTTCACCTTGGTCCAGACACGGGTGCGGGCGCGGTCGGTGGCCTGCTTGATCGACTTCAGGGCGAACAGCTTGACGGTGCTGTTCTCCGGCAGGAAGACGGCGGGGTTGGACTTCACACCCTCGTCAACCGAAGCCAGGGAGGCCGGCACGGCGTTGGCGTAGCTCACCGTGTTGGAGATCGCCGCGGTGTTCGCCGGGTCCAGGACGAAGTTGATGAAGGCGTGCGCGCCGTCCTTGTTCGGCGCGTCCGCCGGAATGGCCAGCGTGTCCCACCAGACCTGCACGCCTTCCTTCGGCGTGATGTATTCGACCTTCACGCCGTTCTTGGCCTCCTCGGCGCGGGCGGCGCCCTGGATGGCGTCGCCGTTGTAGGCCATGACGACGCAGGCGTCGCCGCCCGCCAGGATGTTGATGTTCTGGCCGGTGACGAACTGCTTGATGTAGGGGCGGACCGCCAGCAGCGTCTTCTCGACCTTCTCCAGATCCTCCTTCTTCTCGGAGTTCGGATCGAGACCGAGATAGTTCAGCACCGACGGGATCACGTCGATCGCCGAATCCATCACGGTGATGCCGCAGGCCGAAACCTTCTTCGCCACCTCCGGATTGAAGATCAGGTCCCAGCTGTCCAGCGGGACGTCGGGGGCGACGGCCTTGATCTTCTCCGGGATGATGGCGATGCCGACCGTGCCGCCCAGGTAGGGGACGCCGAACTTGTTGCCGGGGTCGGAATTCTCAAGGAGCTTCAGAACCTTCGGATCGACGTTCTTCAGGTTCGGGATCTTCGCCTTGTCGAGCGGGGCGACGACCTTCGCCTGGATCATGCGCGACAGGGTCGGCTCGGCGGTGGGAACGATCACGTCATAGCCCGACTTGCCGACCAGCACCTTCTGCTCCAGCAGTTCCAGGCTGTCGTACAGGTCCACCTTGGTGTCGTAACCGGTGGCCTTCGTGAAGTCGGCCAGCGTCGATTCGCCCAGATAGTCGTTCCAGATGTAGATGTTGACCGGTTTCTTGGCCTGGGCCAGCGCCGGGCCGGCGATGGCAATCGCCGCGACGGCACCGATGACGCTGAGAGCGAAACGTTTCATGCAGAAAGCCCCCGAATTCTGGACCGATCGTCAGTTCGTGACCATTGGATCTTGGGGGGCGGCGCGCTTCGCACGGCGTCCCCGGCGCGAGCGCTATTGCACTCACGGGGAGGTTGGTTGTCAACGGTTTGCAGGGTTTGCGGGACCGAAACGCCCCCTTCCGCGGCACCGGCGGAAGGGGGCGGGAAAATGCTCAGACGTTCAGCAGAAGATTCTCGCGTTCCCAGGAGCTGATGACCCGGTGATAGGCCTCGTACTCCGCCACCTTCACGCAGGTCACCGCGTCCACGAACTTGTCGCCCAGCACGTCCTTCAGCGGCTTGCAGGCGTTGAATTTCTGGAGCGCGTCTCCCTGGTGGCGCGGCAGGGTGAAGGCCAGCCGGTAGGCGGACCCCTTCACCGGGTCGGTCGGCTCCAGCCCCTGCGCCATGCCGAGATAGCCGCAGGCCAGCGACGCGGCGATGGCGAGGTACGGATTCGCGTCCGCACCGGCCACCCGGTTCTCCACCCGGCGCGAATCGGCGGGCGAGACGGGAACGCGCAAACCGGTGGTTCGGTTGTCGCGCCCCCAGTGCACGTTGATCGGCGCGTCGGAGTTCGGCACCAGCCGCCGGTAGGAGTTCACGTTCGGCGCCAGCAGCGGCATCGCGTAGGGCAGATACTTCTGAAGCCCCGCGATGTGGGACATGAACAGCGGCGTGTCCGCCCCGTTGGTGTCCGAGAACAGGTTGCGCCCCGAATCCGCATCGACCACCGACTGGTGGATGTGCATGGCGCTGCCCGGCTCGTTCTGCATGGGCTTGGCCATGAAGGTGGCGTAGACCTGATGGCGCAGCGCCGCCTCGCGCGCCGTGCGCTTGAACAGGAAGGCCTGGTCGGCCAGTTCCAGCGCGTCCCCGTGGTTGAAGTTGATCTCGATCTGCGCCGCCCCGGCCTCGTGGGTCAGGGTGTCGATGTCGATGTCCTGCGCCTCGCAATAGTCGTAGACCATTTCGAAGATCGGATCGAACTCGTTCACCGCATCGATGCCGAAAGCCTGCCGGCCGCTTTCCACGCGCCCGTTGCGCCCGACCGGCGGCACCAGCGGATAGTCGGGGTCCTTGTTGACCTGGACGAGGAAGAACTCCAGCTCCGGCGCCACCAGCGGCTTCCAGCCGCGCTCCTCGTAGAGCGACAGCACCCGCTTCAGGACGTGGCGGGGGGAGAAGTTCACCGGGCTGCCGTCGGCATAGACGCAATCGGTGATGACCTGGGCGGTCGGCTCCTCGTACCAGGGGACGAAGCGGATCGTGCGTTCGTCCGGAATCATGTAGATGTCGGAATTCTCGTCGGAGGTGACCGAATCGTCATCCGGGTACTCCCCGGTGACGGTCTGGACGAAGATCGCCTCGGGCAGCCGCAGACCGCGGTCGCGCAGGATGCGCAGGAACTTCTCGGCGGGCACGATCTTGCCGCGCGCGATGCCCGACATGTCGGGCACGAGGCATTCCACTTCGGTGATGCGGTTCTTCTTGATGAAGTCTTCCATGAAACCCATGAACGTATGGACCGCACCGGACGGTGGGCAGCCCCTCCCTGCTGTGGACGACGCCTCCACTATGATCCCGCACCCCCTCCTTGCGCCAGTGGGGAACAATGATCCTGTCCATATGACCGCCGGAATCATTGACGGGGCGTGAGACCTCCCCTAACTGGGCTGTCATGCCGACTCCCTCCCATGTCCGCTCGTGGTACGCCGACACCGCGATTCCGCACCCGCAGCACCCGCCGCTGGAAGGGTCGCTGTCCTGCGACGTCTGCGTGGTGGGGGGCGGCTACACCGGGCTGATGACCGCGCTGGAACTGGCCGAGCAGGGCTACGACGTGGTGCTGCTGGAGGCCAACCGAGTCGGCTGGGGCGCCTCGGGCCGCAACGGCGGGCAGATCATCACCGGCTACAACAAGTCGATGACGACCGTCGAACGCTGGGTCGGGGCCGAGGACGCCCGGCGGCTGTGGGATCTGGGCGAGGACGCCAAGTCCCTGCTGGCCGAACGGGTCGAGAGGCACGCCATTCCCTGCGACCTCACCTGGGGATTCGTCCACGCGGCGGTGAAGCCCCGCCACATGGACGACGTGGTGGACATGGAACGGGAGATGCGCGACCGCTACGGCTACGGAAAGGTCCGCGCGCTCGACCGGGACGCCATGCGGGCGGCGGTGCGCAGCAACGCCTATGTCGGCGGCCTGTACGACGGGGGAAGCGGCCACCTGCACCCGCTGAACTACGCGCTGGGCCTGGCCGGCGCCGCCGTACGTGCCGGCGTGCGGATTTTCGAGGAGAGCCGCGTCACCGCCATCGACACAGGGGACACTCCCGGCGCCACCACGGCGAAGGGGCGCGTGACGGCGCGCTTCCTCGTGCTGGCCGGGAACGCCTATCTGGGGGCGCTGGCCCCGCGCCTGTCCACCATGGTCATGCCGGTCGCCACCTATCTGATCGCCACGGAACCGCTGGGCGAGGCGACCGCGGCGTCCCTGCTGCCGACCAACGTGGCGGTCAGCGACATGAACTTCGTGCTGAACTATTTCCGCCGCTCCTCCGACCACCGGCTGCTGTTCGGCGGCGGGGTCAGCTATTCCGGGCTGGACGCGCCGGGGCTGCGGATGACCATGCGGTCCAAGATGCTGGCGGTCTTCCCGCAACTCCGCGAAGCCTCGGTGGAGCATTTCTGGGGTGGCCATGTCGCCATCACCATGAACCGCATGCCGCATGTCGGGCGGCTGACGCCGACCACCTATTTCGCCCACGGCTATTCCGGTCACGGGGTGGCGCTGGCCGGCATGGCCGGGCGGGTCATGGCGGAGGCGATCCGCGGCACGGCGGAGCGGTTCGACGTGTTCGCCCGCATGCCCCACCTGCCCTTCCCCGGAGGGCGACGTTTCCGCACACCCGCGCTCGTTCTCGCGATGCTGTGGTTCCGGCTGCGCGATCTGCTGTAGACTGCATACTCCCGTCCCCGCTTCCGGTTTCTGCCCATGTCCGACGTCATCGATCCCGAAACCGGAAGCACGGCTCCCGCCTCCGAGACTTCGCCCGCCGCAACGGTGCCGGAGGTTCCGGCAACTCCCGCGCGGGACACGCATTTCGATTTCGAGCACAAGGTCTTCAGCATATCCGGGGCCTTCTTCTGCATCGATCCGGCCACCAAGCAGCCGGTGCTGCACATCCTGCTGGGGGATCTGAAGGCCGCCCTGACCTTCACCACGCTGGTGGAATCCTTCGACATCAAGGAGGACAGCCGCGATTACCGCCTTTTGGAGGTGGTGACGAAGGGGCTGGCCTATGTGAAGCAGATCCGCCCCGGCGAGCAGATTCCGGGGGAGCTGCTGGATGGCCGCGCCTCCTGGTCGGTGGAAGAGAAGCACCGGAACATCGCGCGGGGGCGCCTGACCGTGCAACTCGTCTCCTCGATCACCGGCAGCGAGATGATCGTGGTCGACGCCGAAGAGCTGGAACAGATCGTCGAGGACCCGCAGACCAAGCAGCGCGTCAAGGCCGCCTTCAAGGACATCGCGGCGAAGCTCGGCCTGAAGGACAATTACGAACAGTACCTGACCGACCGCATCGCGGACCTGACGCAGGAGCTGTCCTACATTGAGGCGCTGCGCGACCGCTTCAACGCCATCCGCGGCATCAGCGGCAAGCTGACCCGTCTGTCCCAGATCTACCGGACCGACCGCACCCTGTGCAGCGAGATCGCGCGCATGCAGGGCCTGCTGAACAAGCCGCTGAAGAACTACGATGCCATCTTCGAGCAGGCGGACGCCCAGACCGGCGAGATTTTCGGCGCGCTGAAGGCCTTCGACACCACGGTGAGCTTCATCCGCAAGATCCGCGACGACCTGCGCGCGCGGCTTCTGGAATGGGAGGATATCCTCCATGCCTGGGAAACCACCCCCATGGAGAAATCCCCCGCCATCGAGCAGGTGCAGAAGCAGACCTACCGCTTCCTCGCCAACCGCTTCATCGAAACCAAGGTCTGGACCCGCAAGTAGTGCGCTCATCCACTCTTCATTAAGGTCAGAGCCATTGCGGAAGAGGCAATTTTTTTCCACTGCCTTGTGCAGGAATTGCCTGGGTGAGGCCGGCTCATAATCTATTGCTGTGAAATCCCGTGGCATCTCGCCGGCCGTTTCCGTCGTCAGGCGTTCGAATGGCTGAGATGTCAGGAAGCGGCTTGTCGCTGGAAGGGCTTCGGCGAAATATCTGTCCATCAGCGCCTTACCGGCAGCCGATACGGAGAATGTCGCCATGAGGAACATCAAGCTGTCGTTGTGGGGCTCGCTGGCACTCCTGACGGTCTTGTGGCTTGCCGCCGAGCCGGGGTTGTTTCAGGCGAGCAGTTTCTTTGCTCTTCGCGCCGAAATGGTTCAGTACAGCGGCGTCATCGCTATCGGCTGCATGAGCATGGCGATGATCCTGGCGTTGCGCCCGCGCTGGCCGGAATCGTGGTTCGGCGGGCTGGACAAGATGTACCGCCTGCACAAGTGGCTGGGCATCGCCGCGCTCGTCGTTGCGATCATCCATTGGCTATGGTCCCAAGCCCCGAAATGGGCGGTTGGCTGGGGTTGGCTGGCTCGGCCGCAACGGGGGCCGCGTGCGGTTCCGGAGAACGCCATCGAGCAATCGCTCCAGAGCCTGCGCGGCACCGCCGAATGGGTCGGTGAATGGGCCTTCTACGCGGCTGTGCTGCTGATCGCCCTGGCGCTGCTCAAACGCTTTCCTTACCGGCTGTTCTTCAAGACGCATCGCCTGCTGGCGATCGCTTACCTGGTGTTGGCTTTCCACACCGTCGTGCTGATCAAGTTCGCCGATTGGAGTTCGCCCATCGGCTGGGTGATGGCGCTGCTGCTCGCCGGTGGCACTTGGGCCGCGGTCGTGGTGCTTTTCCGCCGTGTCGCCGCCGACCGGCAGGTTCCGGGCACGATCAGCGCTCTCCATTACCATCCGGGTGTGCGCGCGCTGGAAGTCGCGATCGAAGTGCCGCAGGGTTGGCCGGGCCACAAGGAGGGCCAGTTCGCCTTCGCAACCTCGGATACCGACGAGGGAGCCCATCCTTACACCATCGCCTCCGCCTGGAACGGAACCGACCGCCGCATCACCTTCGTGGTCAAGGAGTTGGGCGACCACACCCGGCGGCTCCGGGACTGGCTGCGGGTCGGCCAAGCGGTGACGGTCGAAGGGCCGTACGGTTGCTTCACCTTCGACGACGCCTGCCCGCACCAGATTTGGGTGGGTGGCGGCATCGGCGTCACGCCCTTCATCGCCCGCATGAAGTTCCTGGCAGCCAGCCCCGAGCGGCCACCGCAGACGATCCACTTCTTCCACACCACCCGCGACTACGATGAAGGAGCGATCGCCAAGCTCACGGCCGACGCCGCGGCGGCGGGGGTGCGCCTGCATGTCATGGTCGACGACCGCGACGGCCATCTGGACGGGGAGCGCATTCGTGCAGCGGTGCCGGAATGGCGCGACGCCAGCATCTGGTTCTGCGGCCCGGCAGGCTTCGGGCAGGCGCTGCGACGGGACTTCGCGGCCTGCGGCATGCCGGTGAACCAGCGCTTTCACCAGGAACTTTTTGCGATGCGGTAGCCTCCCGGCAGAGGCTGAACCCCATCCGGTCGTGCCTTCGCAGAAGCGCTGTTAAGCTTCCGGTTCGCGCAGCAGGGCGCCCTGGCGCAGCAATTCGCGCTGGATGGCGCCGACCGGAATGTCGCGGGTGCGCTCCTGCCGCCGGGCGGCCATCGACGCGCAGACCCCGGCGGCCTGCCCCGTCGCCATGCAGGTGGGCGTCACCCGATAGGAGGAATGGGCCTCGTGGCTGCCGGAGATGCAGCGCCCCGCCACCAGCAGGTTCTCCATTCCCTTGGGCAGCAGGGCGCGCAACGGCACCTCGTACCACTCGCCGGACGGAACGCGCTTCAGCACCGTGCCGCGGCCGGTGGGGCTGTGGATGTCCACCGGATAGGTGCCGCGGGCGATGGCGTCCTCGAACTTGGCGGCGCCAAGAATGTCATCGGCGGTCATGGCGTAGTCGCCGACGATGCGCCGGGTTTCGCGGATGCCGATTCCGGTGCCGGTCTGGCAGTTGTAGGCGTTGGCGAATCCGGGCACGTATTTGCGCAGGAAATTGGCGATCTGGGCCGCCTGCCGGTGGCTTTCCCACTCCGCGCAGGTCAGGTCGAAAACATCGGTGCCCAGCACGCCGGTGACGCGGGTGCAGTTCAGGGCGATTTCGCCGGGGTGGGTGGTGGCGAAAAACAGGATGTCCTCGCGCGCCAGATCGAGATCGCCGTTGGCCGTGGCCTTGGACACGAGGTCCCACAGCCCGTGCACGCCACGCCACTGGGCCGGATGATCCCGCACATAGCCGGAGAAGGCGCCGTGGTCGAATCCGACCATGCGGAACATCAGTGTCATGGGTTGGACCAGCCCGTCCTCCTCCCGCCCGATCTCATAATCGCAGCCGGCCAGCGCCGCGATGTCGCCATCCCCGGTGCAGTCCACGATCACGCCGGCCTCGATCACCACCGGGCCGGACTTGGTTTCGAAGACCACGGCGTTGGGTTTCCCCGGCTCGCCCAGCACGGTGGAGGCGAAGGCGTGGAGAAGCACCTTCACCCCGGCCTCGTCCAGAATCTGCTGCGCGGTGACCTTCAGCGCCTCGGGATCGAAGGGAACGGTGAAACCGGTGTCCGGCGAGGGCGGAATGGCCCCCTGGCTGGTGTAGAGCCGCCCCAGGAAGACGGCCAGCGCCCCGCCCACCACCGGCTCGCCGGGGCCGTGGTCCTGCGGCATCAGCCGGGTGTCGTCCACCACCGCGACCGATCCGCGCTGGGTGTAGAAGCTCATCCAGGGCATCACCAGCGCCGCCGTGGCGTTGCCTCCGAGGAATCCGTAGCGCTCGACCAGGATCGTGTCGGCCCCCGACTGGGCGGCGCCGATGGCCGCCCCCATGCCGGCGGGACCGCCCCCGATGACGAGCACCTGGCAGCGCGCCACCTTCATGGCGCGGCGCGGCGGCAGTGTGACGGCTTCGGGATTGGGGGGACAGGGCAGAACAGGCAAGACAGGCTCCTTTCGTCATTCCGCCGCCTCGACCTGCGGGATCACCGTCTGGAGGGCCAGCGGGGCCGTGCCGCGGGCGCGCTCCATCAGCACGGGCACCCGGTCGCGCAGCAGCCCCTTCTGCTCCGCCCGGTGGTCCCACAGACGGTCGAGGTCGGCGAGGAAAGTTCCGGCGGTGGTGTGGGACACGGTCGCCCGCGGCTCCAGCCCCACCGAGGACAGGAAATCCGACACCTTGGAGGCGTAGGGCAGCGCGATCAGCGGCGTTCCCGTGATGGCCGCGAAGATCAGGAAATGCAGCCGCATCCCCACGGCCATTTCGAGATGCTCCATCAGCCCGATGATCTGGCGCGGCTTGTAGCGGTACTTCAGCAGATGAGCGCGCTCCGGCACCGCCATGCGGCCCATGACGCGGTGGGCCTCCCGCACGTCGGCCCGCTCCATGGGCACGAACACCACGTCGGCGCCGAACCGCTCCGCGATGTAGTCCGCCGCCTCCGCCAGAAGCTGGTGATAGGCCGCGTCGGTCAGTTCGGGGGCGGCGGCCCCCTGCTCGCGCACCGACAGGCCGACCAGCGGGCGCCCGCGCGGAATGCCGGCTTCGGCCAGCATCTCCTCCGTGAAGGGCTCCGGTTTCAGGAGCAACGCGGGATCGGCGGTGACCGTCACCGGGACCTGCACGCCGATCTCCTCGATCAGCCGCTTGGCGCTGGGCTCGCGGACGGTGATGCCGGACATGCGGTCCAGCCCCTCGCGCACCGCGTCGCGCTCCACCCGGTCCTTCAGCGGACCGACTCCGATGGCGAAGGTGTAGGTCGGAACGCCCAGCTTCTGCGCGATGGTGACCTCCCGCAGGTAGGTCTGCGCCTCGCTGTCGTAGAGAATGCCGCCCCCTCCCAGAAGCAGCAGATCGAGCCGTTCCACCTCCGGGGTGATCTCGTCCCGCATCGCCTCCCGCGGATTCAGCACGCGGTCCACCGCGTGGTTCTCGCGCGTGTGGGCGGCGTTGCGGGAGAAGACGACCACCTCCACCCCCGGCACCGCTGTGTGCAGTTGCTCGATGGCCGAGGTGAGGATCGCCTCGTCACCCAGGTTCAGGCCGCCGTAAGACCCTGAAATACCTATGACCGTCATCCGAATTCCCCTGCCCCGCCGATAACGGGCGGTTATGCCTTCGGGTGCAACCCGATCGGCTGGCGAAGGTTCCGCGGGGCCGCTATTCTTCGCAAAACACAACAATCCGCCCGGGAGGACCGCCCCCATGAATCAAGCGCTGTTGGATGAACCGCTGTGGACCCCGTCGGAGGAGCGCGTGGCCGCCTCCAACCTGACGGCCTTCCGGCAGGCCGCGAACGCCCGCTTCGGGCTGCGGCTGGACGACTACGACGCGCTCTACGACTGGTCGGTCGCCAGCAAGGAGGAGTTCTGGCGCTTCCTGTGGGAGTGGGCCGGGCTGAAAGGCGATCTCGGCGCGGTGGCGCTGGCCGACGGCGATCGGATGCCCGGCGCCCAGTGGTTCCCCGAGGCCCGCCTGAACTATGCCGAGAACCTGCTCGCCCACGCCCCGGAGAGCGAGGCCGTCGTCTTCTGGGCCGAGGACAAGGTCAAGCGCCGCTGGTCGGGCGCCGAGCTGAGGGCCGAGGTCTCCCGCCTCCAGCAGGCGCTCAAGGCCGCCGGCGTCGGCATGGGCGACCGGGTCGCCGCGGTCATGCCCAACATGCCGGAAACGCTCGCCGCCATGCTCGCCACCGCCAGCCTGGGGGCGATCTGGTCCTCCTGCTCGCCCGACTTCGGCGCCCAGGGCATTACCGACCGTTTCGGCCAGATCGAGCCGACCGTCCTCTTCGCCCCCGACGCCTACTGGTACAACGGCAAGAGCCACGACGTCCGCGCCAAGATCGCCGAGGTGCTGACCGCGCTGCCC
>JAEYPE010000030.1 GCA_023411035.1 Pseudomonadota bacterium | reverse complement strand
GTTCACGCCGGACCTCATGCCGTCCGACATCCTCGGCACCGAGGTCATGGACGTCGCGGCGGACGGCAGCCGCGCCTTCCGCTTCGTGCCCGGGCCGGTGTTCTCCCAACTGCTGATGGCCGACGAGATCAACCGCGCCAGCCCGCGGACGCAGTCGGCCCTCCTTCAGTCGATGCAGGAACACCACGTCACGGTCGCCGGCCAGCGCCATGACCTGCCGTCGCCGTTCCACGTGCTCGCCACCCAGAACCCGCTGGAGCAGGAGGGCACCTATCCGCTGCCGGAGGCCCAGCTCGACCGCTTCCTGATGCAGATCGACGTGAACTATCCCGACCGCGACGCCGAGCGGCGCATGATGATCGCCACCACCGGCTCCCTGGACGAGCAGGCGGTGACGGTGCTCTCCCCCGCCGATCTTCAGACGGCGCAGCGGCTGGTCCGCCGCGTGCCGGTCGGCGAAGGGGTGGTGGACGGCATCCTCGACCTCGTGCGGCGGGGCCGTCCGGAAACGACCGACCTGCCGGAGGTGCAGCGCCACGTCGCCTGGGGTCCGGGTCCGCGCGCCAGCCAGGCGCTGATGCTCGCCTCGCGCGCCCGCGCGGTGCTGGACGGGCGTCTGGCGCCGTCGCTGGACGACGTGGTGGCGCTGGCGAAGCCGGTGCTGCGGCACCGCATGGCGCTGAACTTCGCCGCGCGGGCGGACGGGATCACGCTGGACGACGTCATCGACCGCCTCTGCGCCCCGCTGTCGTAAGGACCTGCCGATGGCCACCCCCATTCCCGGCGCCACCACCCTGCGGGCGCAGCAGCGCGCGGAGGGGCTGGCCGCCACCCTGCCACCACTTCTGGTCGCGGCGGAGCGCGTCGCCTCGACGGTCGCGCAGGGCGTGCACGGGCGGCGGCGCGTCGGGCTGGGCGAGACCTTCTGGCAGTTCCGCCGCTACCAGCCCGGCGACTCGCCGCAGATGATCGACTGGCGCCAGTCCGGCAAGACCCAGCCCGTCTACGTGCGCGAGAACGAATGGGAGGCCGCCCAGACCGTCTGGCTGTGGCGCGACCGCTCGCCCTCCATGGACTACCGCTCCGCCAATGGCCTGCCGACGAAACGGGAGCGCGCCGACCTGCTGACGCTCGCCGCCGCGGTGCTGCTGGTGCGCGGCGGGGAGCGGGTGGGCCTGCTGAATTCCGGCCAGCGCCCGGACCACGGCAAGTTCGCCCTGAACCGCATGGCCGGGCAGATGACCGACCCGCGCAACGCCCACGCCCCGGAAGGGCTGCCGCGGCCCGAACCGCTGCCCCGCCACGCCCAGGTGGTTCTGGTGGGCGACCTGCTGTCGCCGCTGCCGGAAATCCACGGCGCGGTGTCCGCCCTGACCGGGCGCGGCGTGCGCGGCCATCTGCTCCAGATCCTCGACCCGGCGGAGGAAACCCTCCCCTACGAGGGCCGCGTGGAGTTCGAGGGCTTCGAAGGCGAGGAGGAACTTCTGGTGCCCCGCGTGGAGGCGGTGCGCCAGACCTATCTGGAGCGGCTGCGCGCCCATCAGGACGGCCTGGACGCGCTGGCCCGCGCCGCCGGCTGGACCTACGCCGTTCATCGCACCGACCGGCCGCCCCAGACCGCCCTGCTGGGTCTGTGGGGTGCGCTGGCGCGGGAGGCCGTGTAGAAGTGGGACGGTTCATTGCCCCCACCCTTCCCATGCTGCTTCGCATGGGCCCCTTCCCTCCCCCGCTTCGCGAGGGAGGGAGCTTTATCCCCTCCCCTGCGAAGCGGGGGAGGGTCAGGGAGGGGGCAAACGCCTCGCACGTCATCCACCATCCACCAACACCGTAGACGCCGATGCTGGGTTTCGGACCGATCGCCTTCGCCGTTCCATGGGTTCTGACCGCCCTCGCCGTTCTGCCGGTGCTGTGGTGGCTGCTGCGGGTCACCCCGCCGGCCCCGCGGGTGGTGCGCTTTCCCGCCATCCGGCTGCTGCGCGACCTGACGGCGCGGGAAGAGACTCCCGCCCGCACCCCGCTGTGGCTGCTCATCCTGCGCCTGATCGTCGCCGCCCTACTGATCCTGGCGCTGGCCGGGCCGCTGTTGAACCCGCGCGCCGCCCTGCCGGGCAGCGGGCCGCTGCTGCTTCTGGTGGACAACGGCTGGGCCTCGGGCCGCGACTGGCCGAACCGCCGCCGCGCCATGGAAGAGTTGGTGTCCCAGGCGGAGCGGCAGAACCGCCCGGTGATCCTGCTGCCCACCGCCCGGCCCGCCGGGGGCGAGGCGGTGAAGGCCAGCCCGCCCCTGCCCGCCGCCGAAGCCCGCCGCCTGATCCAGGCGCTGGAACCGCATCCCTGGCCGACCGACCGCGCCGCCGCGCTGGAGGCCGTGCGCGGGTTGGCCGCGCAGGGCTCCGCCCACACCGTCTGGCTGTCGGACGGCATCGGCGACCGCACCGCCCGCGGCCTCGCCGAGGCGCTCCAGCGCATGGGCTCCATCGAAATCCTGGACGATTCCGCCGAGAAGCCGCCGCACCTGCTGCTTCCCCCCTCGCCGGAGGGTGCCGGCCTGTCCGCCCGCGTGGTGCGCGCCGACGCCGCCCGGCCCGAGAGCGTGACCGTGCGCCTGTCCGGCGCGGACGGGCGCCTGCTGACCCGCCAACCCGTCGAATTCGAGCCTGGACAGCTCACCCGCGAGGTGCGCTTCGAGGTGCCGGCGGAATTGCGCAACGACGCCGCCAGCCTGCGCGTGGAGAACGACACCACCGCCGGGGCCACCGTCCTGCTGGACGAACGCTGGCGCCGACGCCCGGTCGGGCTGGCCTCGGGCCGCGCGCATGGCGAGAACCAGCCGCTGCTCTCCGACCTGCACTATCTGGAACGCGCGCTCGCCCCCTACAACGAAGTGCGGCGCGGCGAGCCGGACGAGCTTCTGAAGCGCGATCTCGCCGTGCTGGTCCTGTCGGACATCGGCGCCCTGACCGGCCAGGAGGCGCAGACCATCGAGGATTGGGTGCGCAAGGGCGGCGTGCTGCTGCGCTTCGCCGGGCCGCGGCTGGCCCAGAATCCCGACCGTCTGGTGCCGGTGCGGCTGCGCGTGGGGGACCGGTCGCTGGGCGGCGCCCTGTCCTGGTCGGAGCCGGCGAAGCTCCAGCCCTTCGATGGACGCAGCCCGTTCGCCGGGCTGCACATCCCCGACGACGTGGCCGTCTCGCGGCAGGTGCTGGCCGAGCCGGCGCTGGACCTTGCCGACCGCACCTGGGCGCGGCTTCAGGACGGCACGCCGCTGGTCACCTCCGAAAAGCGCGGGGACGGCTACATCGTGCTGGTCCACACCACCGCCAGCCCGGAATGGTCCAACCTGCCGATGTCCGGCCTGTTCGTGGACATGCTGCGCCGTCTGGTGACGCTGAGCGGCGGGGTCGCCGGGGGGGCGCATGGCGGCACGCTGGAGCCGCTGGAGGTGCTGGACGGCTTCGGGCGGCTGGTGCCGCCGCCGGCCGCCGCCTTTCCCATCGCCGGGGATGCCGGGGCGGACGTGATCGGCCCGCGCCATCCGCCGGGCTTCTACGGCACGGAGGAGTCCCGCCGCGCCCTGAACCTGACCGCCACGCTGACGAAGATCGAGCCGCTGGGCGCCATGCCCGGCGGGGTCGCCCGCGGCACCTACGGCACACGGGGCGAGGTGGCGCTGAAGCCCGCCCTGCTCGGCATCGCGCTGTCGCTCGCCATGATCGACCTGCTGATCGCCCTGGCGCTGCGCGGCCTGCTCGGCGGCATGCGGATCGGTGGCGGCAAGCGCCGGCGCGCCGGGGCCGCCGCCGCGGTCCTGCTGACGCTGGGCGCCGCGCTCCCCATGACCGCAGCGCCCTGGCAGCCCGCCCACGCCGACGACCTGCAATCGACCAAGGTGACGGCGGAAACCTATCTCGCCTACGTGCGCACCGGGAACGGGGCGGTGGACGACACGTCCCGCGCCGGGCTGGAAAGCCTCGTGGACGTGCTGAACCGCCGCACGGCGGTGGAGGCCGCCGGGGCGGTGGGCGTCGATCCGGAAACCGACGAGCTGGCCTTCTATCCCCTGCTCTACTGGCCGATCTCCGGCGGGCAGCGGGCGCTGACCGACCACGCCCGCGCGCGTCTGAACGAATACATGCGCAACGGCGGCACCATCCTGTTCGACACGCGCGACCAGTCGGCGGGTGCGGTCGGCGGCAACCGCGCGCTTCAGGGCATGGTGGAAGGGCTGGACATCCCGCCGCTGGCCCCCGTGCCGCCCGACCATGTGCTGACCAAGTCCTTCTACCTGCTGAACGACTTCCCCGGTCGCTACAACGGCGGCGATTTGTGGATCGAGGCGCGCGAGGGCCGCGCCAACGACGGCGTGTCCCCGGTCCTGATCGGCGGCAACGACTGGGCCGCCGCCTGGGCGGCGAACCGCAACGGCCAGCCCATGTACGCCGTGGTGCCCGGCGGGGAGCGGCAGCGGGAGATGGCCTACCGCTTCGGCGTCAACCTCGTCATGTACGCGCTGACCGGCAACTACAAGGCCGATCAGGTCCATGTGCCCGCGATCCTTGAGAGGCTCGGCCAGTGACCCTGCTTGACGGAACCTCCATCGCGCTGGCCCCGCTGCTGCCCTGGGCCTTCCTGGCGCCGCTCTTCGCGGTGGCCCTGGCGATCCTGGCGCTCGCCGTCTTCCGCCGGGCGCGCGGCGTCTGGCTGCGGGCGCTGGCCGTGGCCGTGCTCGCCCTGGCGCTCATCAACCCGTCGCTGGTGCGGGAGAAGCGGGAGCCGATCAAGGACGTCGCCGTGGTGGTGCTCGACGCCTCGCCCAGCCAGAACATCGGCGACCGCCGCGCCCGCGCCGAAGCCGAACTGGAACGGCTGACCGAGCGGCTGAAGGCGTTCGACGACCTGGAACTGCGCGTGGTGCGCGCCGGGGACGCGGCGTCCGGAGCCTCCGCCATCAACGAGACGCACCTGTTCGACGCGCTGAACCGCGCCATGGCCGACGTGCCGCGCCGCCGCATGGCCGGAGCGGTGCTGATCACCGACGGGCAGGTCCACGACGTTCCGGAAAACCTCGCCCGGCTGGCCGAGATCGGTCCCGTCCACACGCTTCTGACCGGCAACCGCGACGAGGGCGACCGCCGCCTCGCCATCGTGCAGGCACCGGCCTATGGCCTCGTCGGCAAGCCGGTGGAACTGACCATCCGGGTGGACGACATGCCGGGCCGGCAGTCGCCCGACGCGGCGGTGACCCTGCGCCAGGACGGCGGTCCGCCGCGCACCATCCGAGTTCCGGTGGGCCAGGACTTCCACATGGAGTTGCCCGTCAATCACGGCGGCCAGAACGTGCTGGAGATGGAGGTCGAGGCGGCGCGGCAGGAACTGACGCTCGCCAACAACCGCACCGCCGTGGTGGTCAACGGGGTGCGCGACCGGCTGCGGGTCCTGCTGGTGTCCGGCGAGCCGCACGCGGGCGAGCGGACATGGCGCAACCTGCTGAAGGCCGACCCGTCGGTCGATCTGGTCCACTTCACCATCCTGCGCCCGCCGGAAAAGCAGGACGGCACCCCGATCCGCGAGCTGTCGCTGATTGCCTTCCCGATTCGGGAACTGTTCGAAATCAAGCTGGACGAATTCGACCTGATCATCTTCGACCGCTACCGGCGGCGCGGCGTCCTGCCGCAGATGTATCTGGAGAACATCGCCGAATACGTGCAGAAGGGCGGCGCCCTGCTGGAAGCGTCCGGCCAGGGCTATGCCACGCCGCTGTCGCTGTTCCGCACGCCGCTGGGGCAGGTGATGCCGGCGGAGCCGACCGGGCAGGCCATCGACCGTCCCTTCAAGCCGACCGTAACGGAGGTGGGCCGCCGCCACCCGGTGACCGCCGGCCTGCCCGGCGACCGCCCGGACGGCGAGCCGAGCTGGGGCCGCTGGTTCCATCAGGTGGAGGTTGCGCCGACCAACGGCGCCGTGGTGATGAACGGCGCCGACAACCGCCCGCTGCTGATCCTCGACCGCGTCGGCAAGGGCCGGGTGGCGCAGCTGGCGTCGGACCAGATGTGGCTGTGGAGCCGCGGCTTCGAAGGCGGCGGCCCTCAGGCCGAGCTTCTCCGCCGCCTCGCCCATTGGCTGATGAAGGAGCCGGAGCTGGAGGAGAACGACCTGCGCGCCCATGTGGACGGCAACCGCATCACGGTGGAGCGCCGGTCTTTGGAGCCCGACCCGCGCAGCATCACCCTCACCACGCCCTCCGACGAAACCCGCACGCTGGAAATGGGGGAGGACCGCACGGGCCGCGCCAGCGCGACCGTGATCGCAGGCGAGCCCGGCATCTACCGCGTCACCGACGGCGAGCGCACGGCTCTGGCCGTGGTCGGTGCTGTCAACCCTCCGGAACTGGCCGACGTACGCTCCACCGGCGACCGGCTGTCCGGCGTCGCCGGGGAGACCGGTGGCGGGGTGCACTGGATTTCCGACACGGAAGGCGGTATGCGCCCCGGCATCGACGTCCGCCGCACCCGCCCCGAACGCCCCCAAACCGGCAGCGATTGGATCGGCCTGCGCGCCAATGGTGATTTCACCGTAACGGGAGTGTCGGAAGTGCCGCTGCTGCCCGTGGGGGCGGTTCTGGCCTTGGCGCTGGGCGCGTTGCTGCTGGCTTGGCGCCGCGAAGGCCGGTAAGGGTCAACGAAGCTGTTGCAATCGGGTCGGGTTTCCGATTATGGTCCCGACCCTTCCGGCGCGAATGCGCTGTTCGGTTGGGGCGTCGCCAAGCGGTAAGGCAGCGGTTTTTGGTACCGCCATTCCCAGGTTCGAATCCTGGCGCCCCAGCCAACTTTTCCAGCAAGGAAATCTGCCGTTGTTGTCAGTTCCTCCTATAGATGCGAGTTAACAGCTATAGGTGAGAAGTTGACAGCTTTGGGTGCGAGCTGCGCTCGCTCGGTAAAGCAAAAGACAAAACGACAACAATAGCTTAGCGCCTTGCGGTCGAGCATCGTCCCGAGTGTCTCGTCGCCGGCCACTTCGGAGGCGCGTGCTGGATACTCGCATCTATTGATGTTACCGCGCGCACTCTGCGCCGACCCGACCGGGGCTCGTTCCATCGCGCATTCCGGTTGACCTCCCGCTCCGTGGCAAAAGCCCGCGCCGTCGAATACCGATGTAAGGCATCGACGGACGACGGAGACGCCCGGACATGGTGTGGACGACGAGCGGTTTGTGGCCTTGGCGCCCGGCGCTGTTGCCGGACGAGACCTTCTCCTCCTGGTTTGCCCGGCTCGCCGCCGGCAACGGCTTGTACCCGGACGAGCTTTACCGGCTGGTCAAGCCCGGCGCCCATCCACGGCCCCGCGATCTCGACCGCTACGTGGAGCCGGACCTTCAGACCACCTTGGCCGAGCGTACTGGAGTTGATTCCGAAGCGTTGCGGCAAGCCGCCTTCACCCGCTGGGCTGGCCTCGTCTTCGAGGAGGATGACGGCCGCAACAAGTTGGCTTGGCTACCGCTGGCCGGCACCGAAGATTCCAAGCGATCCTTTGGTCAACAGGTCTGCCCGGCGTGCCTGAGTGAGGACACCGTCCCCTATCTTCGGCTCTCCTGGCGTCTAGGTTTCGTGACGGACTGCTCCCGGCACCGCAAGCTCCTGATTGACCGCTGCCCAGGCTGCGGCGAACCGGTGCAGATCCTGCGCACCATCCCCGACAAGGGCGTCCGCTGCTGGAAATGCGGCGCCAATTTCGCGCGAGCGCCCCAGGATGCTTTGCCCGATACGTCGGACCCGGAGCGCCAGCAACAACTCCTCGACATCGCTGCGGCCGGCTGGACGAGCCTTGGCGCATACGGACCGGTCTACTCGTTCGTCTACTTTCGAGTGCTGATGCTGGTGTTTCGGCTGCTCGCTACCGGCCGCCACGCCGACCCGCTCCGAACCTGGATCGCAGCCCGGCGTGGTGATTCTCCGCCGAACGTACCCCGGATCAAGCAGGTAGAACTGCTGAACACGCGGTGCCGGCACGAGCTGCTCAACATGACGGCCGAACTGCTGGAGGAATGGCCGCATCGGTTCGTCGACGCCTGTCGGGATGTTGGTGTCACCAACCGTCACCTCATCAAGGGAGACCGGCATTACCCCTTCGCCTTCGCGCACGCTGTGGAATGGAACCTGAGCGAGACCGTGCGTGCAGTCACTGCGGATGAGGTGCGCTCCGGGATGGCCTATCTGCGCGGGAAAGACCAACAACCGACATTCCGCGCGCTCGTCGACCTCTTTGGCGTCAAGCCGACGGCGCACCGCTCGCTTGCCGAACCTGCATCGATCCGCACGCCTTACGGCCAGGGCCGGTACTGGAAGCTGGATGGAGTATCGAGCGACATCCGTATCGCGGCGCGCGAAGCGGCCATCCGTTCCGGCGAGAGTGTCGCCGCATGGGTTGAAAAGGCGCTGCGGATCGCACTTGAATCGCCGCACGGAAATACAACCGGGGCTTGACCGACGGCCGAAGCCGTGATTCATATTAGAATATTCCATTTGGTTAATGGAGCGCGGTCCAATGCCTGTCCGCTCTATACCCCTGAGCCACAGCAGCGTCACTGGGCGTCTGGCTTCCCGTCCGAATCAGCCGGCCCTTGCCTTCGAATCTTCGCTGGAGCGTGACTTTGCCATCCTCCATCTCTTCGACCCGACAGTCGAGAGCATCGAGGAACAGCCGGTGCGCATCAACTACACGGCACCGACCGGTCGCAAAACCCACTACACCCCCGATTTCCTGGTGGTTTACCGATCAGGCGGTCCATCCACCCGCCTCGTCGAAGTGAAGTACCAAGCCGAACTTGACCGCAAGGCTCTGCGCTACGCTGCGCGTTTCGAGGCTGCCCGTCAGTATGCCGCCGCTCGGGGGTGGACCTTCGAGGTGGTGACGGAGACGGCGATCCGGACGCCGCGGCTGGAGAACGCTCGCTTCCTCCTGCAGTACCGGCATCGGTCTGCCGATCCCGGTCGATGCCGGCGACTGCTGGACGCGCTGAATGCGATCACGACGACGGCGGCTGGTGATCTGCTCCGGTCGGCGTTCACGACGTTGAGCGAGCAGCAGCTAGGCCTGCCATGCCTCTGGCATCTGGTCGCAACGGGCAGGATCACCGCGGACCTCGATTGTCCGCTCACCATGAACACCGTGCTGCAGACAGCGTAAGGGGGGTGCGCATGGCCGCCAAGCTCAGTTACCGCCCGAAGTCGAAGGTGCTCCACCGCGACCGCGTCTGGACCATCGTACGGGCCGTCACGCCGACCTCGGTGCTGATCGAGGACACCACCACCGGCGAGACCGATGTCGTCAATGTGACCGACCTCCAATCGCCGGAACCGAAGGAGGTCGAGGCAGCACGGCGGTCTTCACCAAGGCCCAAGGATGAGCAAAGCCTTGCCGAAGCCAAAAGACGGATGGAGATTATCAAACCCCTGCTCGACGTGCCCGAAGGCCGTACGGAGGCCGTTGAGGCTGCGGCAAAGTCCGCCGGTATCAGCACGGCCACCCTCTTCCGCTGGATCAAGCTCTACCGTGACGGCGGTCAGCTCTCCTACCTCGCGCCGCTGCGTCGTGGCCGGGCAATGCCGTCCCGACTCGACGCGAAGGTGGAGACGATCATTCAGAGCGTGATCGACGAGTATTACCTGACCCGTCAGCAGCGCAGTGGGACGAAGGCGATCGAAGAGGTGGAGCGCCGCTGTCGCGCCGCCGGTCTCAAGCCGCCGCACGCCAACTCGATCCGAAAGCGGCTCCGTGCAGTCCATCCACGTGATGCCCTAGCCAAGCGTCGCGGACGTAAGGAAGCGCGTGACAAGCACGGAGAGGTGAAAGGCGAGTTCCCTGAGGGACGCTGGCCACTCGACGTTGTCCAGATCGACCACACCCTCCTGGACCTGATCCTGGTGGACGAGGAGTTTCGGCAGCCCATTGGCCGGCCCTGGCTGACCCTGGCGATCGACGTCTTCAGCCGCATGGTTGTCGGCTATCACATTTCGTTGGACGCGCCGAGCGCGTTCGGCGTCGGCTTGTGCCTGTGCCACGCCTTCCTGCCCAAGGAAGCGGAACTCGACCGGCTCGGTATCAAGGGCGAATGGCCGGTCTGGGGCATCATGACGAAGATCCACGCCGACAACGGAAAGGACTTCCGAAGCGCCACGCTGAAGCGGTCGTGCGAAGAGTACGGTGTCGACATCCAGTGGCGGCCGGTGCGCACCCCGCATTTCGGCGGTCACATCGAGCGGTTGATGGGTACTGTGGCGAAGGAAATTCACGCCCTGCCCGGCACCACCTTCGCGAACCCAAAGCAGCGCGGCGAGTATGACTCGGACGCCCGGTCAATCATGACCCTGCCGGAAATCCGGCGGTGGCTGGTCCAGTTCATCGTCGGCGTCTACCACAAACGCGAGCACCGCGGCATCGGCATACCGCCCATCGAGAGGTGGCGCGAGGGCATCCTCGGCAACGGGAGACAGAAGGGAACCGGCCTGCCGGAGCCAGTATCCGATACACGACGCCTGCGGATCGATTTCCTGCCCTTCGAGGAGCGCACCGTCCAGCGCGACGGCATCGTCTGGGACAAGGTGGCCTACTACGGCGACGTGATCCGTCCGTGGATCAACGTCTCTCTCGGCCGGCAGAAGCGCAAGTTCGTGGTGCGGCGCGACCCCACCGACATCAGTCGCGTCTACGTGCTCGACTCCGACCGGAACGAGTACTTCGAAGTGCCCTACCGCGACCTGACCAAGCCGTCGATCTCGATCTGGGAATATCGGACGGCCGAAAAGTTCCTGAGCGACCGCGGCATCAAGGGCGCCAATGAGGACGAGATCTTCGAAGCTCGCCAGGAAATGCTGCGGATTGAGGAGGAAGCCCAGAAGGAAACCAAGCGCAAGCGGCGGAACCGTGAACGCAAGAAGCACCATGCCGAAATCGCGCTGCCTCCCGCGCCCTCTCCCGATCCACCCTCAGACGACCGTCGTAACGACGGCCACCTCTCGCTTGTCGTGGACAACACGGCTTCGGCCGTGAAGCCCGACCGGGGCAAACCGCGGGGCAGCGATTCGGATTTCGACTTTGATTTCGATGAGCACGACGTGAAAACAGGGGTGGAAGAATGGTAAGGACCTATGCCGAATTAAATGCGCGAATTCCTGATCTGGGAGCGATGGAGTAATTCCACTCGGGATGGAAGTCGTTTCGGGTGATGGCGAGGGCGTCCATCTCGGCGTCGGAGATCTTGATGCC
>JAEYPE010000091.1 GCA_023411035.1 Pseudomonadota bacterium | reverse complement strand
CAGGCGCTGGAGATGGTCATCGTGCGGCTGTCCTACGCCGCCGATCTGCCGACCCCCGGCGACCTGATCCGCCAGTTCCAGAACGCGCAGAATGGCGGCGGACAGGGCGGGCAGGGCGGTGGCGGTTCCGCGCCGCGCGGTCCCGGCGGCGGGCCGGTGGCGGTGGGCGGCTCCGCCGTGCGCGCCGTCGCTCACCAAGCGCAGCCGAGCCAGCAGCCTGTGCAAACCGTCGCCGTCGCGGTGGCGGACGAGGAGCGCGTGGCGATGCCGCGCGACTTCCGCACGCTGGTCCAGATCTTCGCGGAGAAGCGCGAGGGCGCGCTCTACGGTCACCTGACCGGCAGCGTCCATCTGGTCCGCATGGAGCCGGGACGGCTGGAACTGCGCCTGACGACCCTGGCCCCGGCGACCCTGCCGAATCGCGTCGGCCAACTGTTGACGGAATGGACCGGCCAGCGCTGGGTCGTCATCGTGTCGGACGCGCCGGGCGAGCCGACGCTGATCCAGCAGGAACAGGCCGCCCAGAAGCGCGCGTTGGAGGAGGCCGAGGCCCATCCGGTGGTGCGCGCCTTTCTGGACGCCTTTCCCGGCGCGAAGATCACGGAGGTCCGCGACCTGAAGGCGGCGGTCGAGGCCGAGCCCTCGGTTGCGGATGACGGAGAGAATCCCGACCTTATGGTCATGCAGCAGGACGACGGGGTTTATTACCCGCTCGATGATGAAGGAGATTTCTGACCCATGAAGAACCTCGGCCAGATGATGAAGCAGGCCCAGCAGATGCAGGCCAAGATGCAGGAGATGCAGGCCCGCCTGGGCGAGGTCGAGATGACCGGCCAGTCGGGCGCCGGCATGGTCAACGTCACCGTGAACGGCAAGGGCGAGATGAAGAAGATCAAGCTCGACAAGTCGATCGTCGATCCGGAGGACATCGAGGTTCTGGAGGACCTGATCATCGCCGCCTTCAACGACGCCAAGGCCAAGGTGGAGCAGCACGTCGCCCAGGAGACCCAGAACCTGATGGGCGGGATGAAGCTGCCGCCGGGCATGAAGCTGCCGTTCTAAAGCGTATCAGGCCGGGCCGAACCCGCGGCCCGGCCACCCTTTGAAACCAACGAAGCCGTGCCAGCGAAGCCGTGAATGATCGGACCTGAAATCGAGCGCCTGATCCAACTCCTGTCCAAGTTGCCGGGGCTGGGGCCGCGGTCGGCGCGGCGGGCGGCGCTGCATCTGATGAAGCGCCGCGACAGTCTGCTGGTGCCGCTGTCTGAATCCATGGCGCTCGCCGCGGAGGCCATCCGCAACTGCTCGGTCTGCGGCAACCTGGACAGCCGCGACCCCTGTTCGGTCTGTTCCGACCACAGCCGCGACCGCTCCACCATCTGCGTGGTGGAGGATGCCGGCGACCTCTGGGCGCTGGAGCGCACGCGCGCCTTCCGCGGCACCTACCATGTGCTGGGGGGCACCCTGTCGGCCTTGCAGGGGGTGGGGCCGGACGACCTGAACATCCCGTCCCTGGTGGAACGCGCGAAGGACCCGGCGGTGAAGGAGGTCATCCTGGCGCTGAACGCCACGGTGGACGGCCAGACCACCGCCCATGTGGTGACCGACCGTCTGTCCGGCAGCGGCGTCGCCATCTCCCGCCTCGCCCACGGCGTGCCGGTGGGTGGGGAGCTGGACTATCTGGACGATGGGACGCTGACCGCGGCGCTGAAGGCCCGGCGGCCTTTGTAGGCAAGTTTTTTTAGACAAGGTTTTTGTAAAAGGGAGGTCTTGCCCCCTCCCTGACCCTCCCCCGCCGGGCGGGGGAGGGGATCGGGTTTGCTTACTTCTTCTTCAGCGCGGCCACGCCCGGCAGTTCCTTGCCTTCCAGCCACTCCAGGAAGGCGCCGCCGGCGGCGGAGATGTAGGTGAACTTCTCCTCCACACCCGCGTGGGCCAGCGCCGCCACGGTGTCGCCGCCGCCCGCCACCGACAGCAGGCCGCCTTCCGACGTGCGCTCGGCGACGAGGCCGGCGACGGCGTTGGTGCCGGCGTCGAAGGGCTGGATCTCGAAGGCGCCCAGCGGGCCGTTCCACACCACCGTCTTCGCGCCCTGGAGCTTCAGCCCCAGGAACTCGACCGTTTCGGGGCCGACGTCCAGCGCCATCTCGTCGGCGCCGATGCCGTCCGCCGGAACGGCGCGGTGGGCCGCACCGGCCTTGAACTCCTTGGCGACGATGAAGTCCTTCGGCAGCAGCAGCTCGCAGTTGGACGCCTTGGCGGTCTCCATGATGGCGCGGGCCTGATCGGCCATGTCCTTCTCGCAGAGCGAGGCGCCGACATCCACGCCCTGGGCGTAGAGGAAGGTGTTCGCCATGCCGCCGCCCAGCGCGAGCATGTCCACCTTCTTCACGAGGTTGCCGAGCAGGTCCAGCTTGGTGGAGATCTTCGCGCCGCCGACGACGGCTGCCACCGGACGCTCCGGCTTCTCCAGCGCCTTGGTCAGCGCCTCGAGCTCGGCCTGCATCAGGCGGCCCGCGGCGGCCGGCAGATACCGGGCGACGCCCTCGGTCGAGGCGTGGGCGCGGTGCGCGGCGGAAAAGGCGTCGTTGACGTACAGGTCGCCCAGATCGGCGATCTGCTTAGCGAAAGCCGGGTCGTTCTTTTCCTCTTCCGCGTGGAAGCGGGTGTTCTCCAGCAGCACGATGGCGCCCGGCTGCACGCCGTCGATGGCGGCCTTCGCCTTCTCACCGACGCAGTCCTCGCCGAAGGCGACGGTCTGGCCGACGGCGGCGCTCAGCGCCTCCAGCACGTTGCGCAGCGAGTTCTTGGCGTCCGGACCGTTCTTCGGGCGGCCGAAGTGCGACAGCACGACGACCTTCGCACCCTTCTTCGCCAGCTCGGTCAGGGTCGGCGCCAGACGGTCGATGCGGGTCGTGTCGGAAACCTTGCCGTCCTGCATCGGGACGTTCAGGTCGGCACGCACCAGCACCGTCTTGCCGTTCACGTCGAGGTCGTCGATGGTGTTGAACTCGGTCATGGCTGCTGTTTCCCACGGGTTGAACTTTTGCGGCGCAATCCAGCACAGGGGCGCCCGCTTTGCAACGCCCCGCGTGGGCGACCGGTTGCCCCATGCGGCGAAAAAGCAGGGCTCTGGGCAGGCGGGGTCGGCGACCCCATGTCTATCGCCATGAACCGGATCGCTCCGCCAACGTCTACCCGTCTGGCCCCTCGGCTGGCCCCGCGTCTGGCTTACGCGGCCAGCCAGTCCGCCCGTGTGGCCTGGTTCCTGGGCCAGTACATGCTGGCCGCGCGGATCGGGCGGCGGATCACCGGTCCGCCGCGGATGCCGCCGCGTTCCGGACGCCCGGTGCCGGGCACCCGCGCGGTGCTGGAGGAGTTGGGCGCCCTGCTCGCCCGCGACCTCGCCAACATCGAGGCGGGTTACTACCGTCTGCCGCATGACCTGCTGCCCGACCCGCGCCGGCTGCTGGCCGACGCGGCGGCCTTCTTCCGCGACGTGCCGGAAGTGTCCCGCCGCCGCCGCGACCATGCGGCGGTGGAGGTGCGCGCCAACCCGCCGCCCGGCAGCCGGGGCCTGCCCGCCTACTACCGCCAGAACTTCCATTACCAGACCGGCGGCTATCTGACGGAGGAGAGCGCCCGGCTCTACGACCATCAGGTGGAGGTTCTGTTCGGCGGCGGGGCCGACGCCATGCGCCGTCAGGCCCTGGTGCCGATCTTCGATTATCTGCGCGGGCGGCGCGGCGCGGACTGCCGCCTGCTGGACGTGGCCGCCGGGACAGGGCGCTTCCTGACCTTCGTGAAGGACAACCACCCGCGCCTGCCGGTCACCGCACTCGACCTCTCCCCGGCCTATCTGCGGGAGGCGCGGCGCAACCTCGCCCCCTGGGCGCGCAGCACGGCCCTGGTCCAGGCGGCGGCGGAGGCGATTCCGCTGGCCGCCGGGACGCAGGACATCGTGACCTGCATCTATCTGTTCCACGAGCTGCCGCCGAAGATCCGCGCGCAGGCCGCCGCGGAAATGGCCCGCGTGCTGAAGCCCGGCGGCATCCTGGTCTTCATGGACAGCGTGCAGTACGGCGACAACCCGATGATGGACGGGCTTATCGACCGGTTCCCGCAGTCCTTCCACGAGCCCTACTACGCCCATTACGCCCGCGACGATTTGCCCGCCCTGTTCGCCGCCGCCGGGCTGCGCGTGCGGGAGACGTCGCTGGCCTACATGTCCAAACTCCTGGTGCTGGAGAGGGCAGACTCCTGATCCAAAGGTTGCAACAAAAGCGTCATGGTTCTGTAACTTGACCGGGGCCGGGGCCTGTGCAACACGGGGTCCCACCGGAAACGACGGGGCACGAATGGTGGTCGAAGCGGAGTCCAACCGGGAAACCGAGCTGAAGCTGGCCGTAAGGCCCGATGACATGGCGAAGCTCCGGTCCTGCCCGGCGATCGCATCCCGCGCCAAGGGGAAAGCCGGCACCAAGTCTTTGGAAAGCACTTATTACGACACCACGGACCGGCGTCTGGCCGACCGTCTGGTGACGTTGCGCGTGCGCAAGATCGGCAACCAGTATCTTCAGACCGTGAAGGGCGCGCCGGAGCGTGGCGAGCTTGGCCGGGCGGAGTGGGAACATCCGGTCGCCGGCCCGGCCCCCGACCTGTCGGCCATCGCGGCGCCGGACGCGCTGGACCTTCTGGGCTCCGTCAGCGAGGCGGAGTTGCAGCCACTGTTCACCACGGTCATCCAGCGCACCGTCCGCGTGGTGACGGTGGGCGAGGGCGACACCGCCACCCGCATCGAGGTCGCCTTCGACAGCGGCGAGATCCGCGGCCCGGACGGCGCCTCCGTCCCCGTGTCGGAGGTGGAACTGGAGCTTCTGGAAGGCTCCGCCGCCGCCCTCTACGAACTGGCGCTGGAACTGTCCCAGGCGGTCCCCCTGCGGGTCGATGCGCGCACCAAGGCGGAGCGCGGCTATGCGCTGGCCGACGGTGCCGTGGACAAGACCAGCAAGGCGGAGAAGCTGGAGTTCGATTCCGACACCACGGTGGAAGGTGCGCTGGCCCGCATCCTGCGCTCCTGCATCGGCCATATGCAGGCGAACGAGGCGGTCACCCTGATCGGGCAGGACCCGGAGGGCGTCCACCAGATGCGCGTGGCGCTGCGCCGCCTGCGCTCGGCGCTCGCCCTGTTCAAGCCCTTCATCCCCGCCGCCCAGTACGACTGGCTGGTGGGGGAGGTGAAGTGGCTGGGCGGCAGCCTCGGCCCGGCGCGCGACTGGGACGTTTTCCTGGCCGAATTGCTGGAGCCGGTGCGGGACGCCTTCCACCGCGCCGACGGCCACGGCAAGCCGCTTCAAGAGGGCATCGACACGCTGTCCGCCGCGGCGCACGCCCGCCGCGACCGCGCCTACGAGGCGGTGCGGGAGGCCATCCGGTCCGACCGCTACACCAGCTTCCTGCTGAGGTTCGGCGCCTGGGTCGAGTCGCGGGGCTGGCGCGACCAGCCGGTCAGCGAGCATTCCGCGCGCCTGTTCGATCCGGTGGGCGGGCTGGCCGACCAACTGCTGTCGCGCCGCGCCAAGAAGGCCCGCCGCGCCGGCCATGGCTTCGCCGACCTGTCGGTGGCCGAGCGGCACAAGCTGCGCATCGCCCTGAAGAAGCTGCGCTACGCGGCGGAGTTCTTCCGCAGCCTCTACGACGACAAGCCGGCCCGCCGCTACATCCAGGAGCTTTCGGCCTTCCAGGACGCGCTGGGCCATCTGAACGACGTGGCGACGGCGACCCGCCTGCTGCACGAGCTTCACGAGGACGGCAGCCGTCCGGAGCCGGGCGAGCCGCGCGCCGCCGGCATCGTCATCGGCTGGCACGCCCGCGGCGTGGCGGAATCCGAACCGGCGCTTCTCAAGCTGTGGGAGGAGTTCGCCGACACGAAAGCCTTCTGGTCAAAACCCGACCGGGAAGGGTAATCTTTTCAGCCATGCGGACCATCCTCGTCGCCAACATCAAGGGCGGTTGCGGCAAGACCACCATCGCCACCCACCTCGCCGCGGCCTATGCCGCCGCGGGGCATGGCACGGCGCTGGCCGATGTGGACCGCCAGCGCTCCTCGCTCGGCTGGCTGGCGCGCCGTCCGGCGGACGCTCCGGCGGTGGTGGGGCTGGATTGGGCCAAGGATGTCTCCGACGCGCCGAAGGGCATCCGGCGCCTCGTCATCGACGCGCCCGCCGCGCTGAAGACCAGGCAGATCGAGGATCTGGTGCGCATGGCGGACATCGTGGTCCTGCCGGTCCTGCCCAGCGCCTTCGACGAGCTGGCGACGCAGCGCTTCCTCGGCAAGCTGGAGGAACTGAAGTCCATCGCCAAGCACCGAAAGGCGGTGGCGGTGGTCGGCAACCGCCTGCGCGCCCGCACCAAGGCGGCGGACCGGTTGGACCAGTTCCTGGGCGGGGTGGGGCACAGCGTGGTGACCCGCCTGCGCGACAGCCAGATCTACGCGGACGCCGCGGCCTCCGGCCTCAGCCTGTTCGACCTGACCGGCAAGCGCGCCGCGGAGCACCGGGCCGACTGGGAACCGCTGCTGGCCTACATCGAGAAGGCGTGATCCGGAGGGGGCGCCGTTACAGTCTGTAACGTTCGGCGGCGGCGCGGGACATCAAGCGGTTACAATCCGGCTTCACCTTGGCGGCATTCCGTTCAACCCGCGAGCCGACCGCCATGCCGTCCATCACCTCCACCATCTCCCGCCAGATCGTCACGCCGGTGACCATCGTGCTGTTCGTCGTCTCGACCGTGACGGGGATCATGCTTCTGCTGCACTGGAACGGCAATCTGGTGCGCTTCTCCCACGAATGGCTCAGCGTCGCCTTCTCCGCCATCGGCGTGTGGCATCTGGTGCGCAACTGGACGGCCTTCGTTCAGTATTTCAAGCGCAACGTGGCCGTGTCGGCCTTCGTGGTCAGCATCGTCGGCTCACTGATCTTCACGGCGATGACGGGCACCCCGGCCGGCACGGGCGGTCCCGGCGCGATGATGCGGGCGGTGGCCAACGCCCCGCTGGAGACGGTGGCGCCCGTCTTCGGGCTTGACGCCGACAAGGCCGTGCAGGCGCTGAAGGCCGCGAACATCGAGGCGCAGCCCGGCGAGTCGCTGGCCGCCATCGGCACCCGCGCCGGCATGAACGCGGTGGGCGTGGCGAACATCCTCACCGCCGCGAAGCAGCCCAAGCCGAAGCCGTAAAGTCCGACGGAGGTTCGCCTACACCCGCGCCACGAGGAACAGCCGCTTGAAGGGAAACAGCGTGCTGCCGTCGGGGCGCCGGGGATAGGCGGCGTCCAGCCGGGCGCGGTAGGCCGCCAGGAAGGCGTCCAGTTCCGCGCCCGTCAGCGTTTCCAGGACGGGGACCAGCGTCGTGCCGCGCGTCCATTGCAGGACCGGATCGTCGCCGTCCAGCGCCTGGAGATACTCCGTCTCCCAGATGTCCAATCGGCGGGTGAGCGGGGCGAGCCAGCCGTAATAGGTTTCCGGAGCGTGCACCGGGGCGGTGCGCAGGACCGGCGCCAGCCGTTCGGCCCAGGGGCCGTCCGCCGCCGTCTCGTACAGCAGGCGGTGCGAGGGCGCTTCGAAATTGCGGGGCATCTGCACGGCCAGAACGCCGCCGGGGGCCAGCGCCCGCAACAGGTCGGGAAATAGCCCCTCGTGCCCGTCCAGCCAGTGCAGGGCGGCGTTGGAAATCAGCAGATCCACCGGGCGATCCGGGCGCCAGACCCGCAGGTCGGCCTGTTGCCAGCGCACGGGGGACGGCGTGGCCTGCGCCCGTTCCAGCATGGCGGGGGAATTGTCCACCCCCAGCACCTCGGCGTCCGGCCAGCGCCCGGCCAGCAGGCGGGCGAGATGCCCCGCGCCGCAGCCGAGATCGACCACCGTCCGCGGCGTCAGGGAGGGCAGGGCCGCCACGAGGTCGTGGGCCGGGCGGCGGCGCCAGGACTCGAACAGGGCGTATTGTTCAGGGTCCCACGGCATGCCCGGCCTCCACGGTCGAACGGCTGGCGGTTACTCCGCCCCGCGCTGGCGGGCGATCTGCTCGTCCATGCGGTCGTAGTGCTTCGCGACCTTGATGAAGATCGTCGCCACGCAGCCGATGGCCAGCAGCCAGCCGCCGTAATAGAACGCCTCGTCCGACGCGCGCGACGCCGCCAGCAGCCCGATGAATGCCATGAAGCCCAGGACACCCCCGGTGATCCACTTGCCCGTGCCTTCCAAAGTTCCGTCCTCTTCCTTCGCTGCCGGTCCCGCGCGGGGCATCTGCCCGGCGGGGTGCCGACGGGTTGACCGTGCGGCGAATTCTGGTGGAGCGGGCGCTGGAAATCAATCCGCGATGGGCTGCCCGGAAGGCATGACCAAGCGCTCCCCTCTGGCGCCCCACTCCCAACATTGGTAGTAGAACCGGCATGAGCGACCTTGCCCGTCACATCGACTCCCTGTCCCGCGCCAGCGTGCTGTGCGTCGGCGACGTCATGCTCGACCGCTTCATTTACGGTGCGGTCGACCGCGTGTCCCCCGAAGCGCCAATCCCCGTGCTGCGGATCGAGCGCGAGACGGTCATGCTCGGCGGTGCCGGCAACGTGGCTGCCAACGTCATGGCGCTGGGCGCCGGCTGCCGCTTCGTGTCGGTGGTGGGGGAGGACGCGGCGGGGCTGGAACTGGTGCGCCTCGTCGCGAAGGAGACGGGCGACGGCGGCGGCCTGATCGCGGAGCCGGGGCGCCAGACGACCGTCAAGACCCGCTTCATCGGCGGGCGCCAGCAGCTTCTGCGCGCCGACGCCGAAACCATCGCCGCCGTCGAATCGGACGAGGAGGTGATGGTCGCCGCCCGCACCGGCATGCTGACGGTGGGCGCGGTGATCCTGTCCGACTACGGCAAGGGCGTGCTGACCGACGGCCTGGTGGCGCAGCTCATCCAGGCGGCGCGGGAGGCCGGGCTGCCGGTGGTGGTCGATCCCAAGGGCGACGATTTCGGGCGCTACCGCGGGGCCAGCGTGATCACGCCCAACCGCAAGGAGCTGATCCAGGCCACCGGCATGCCCGCCGACACCGACGCGGAGGTCGAGGCCGCCTGCCGCTTCCTGCTGGACAGCTGCGGCATCGACGCGGTGGTCGCCACCCGCAGCGAGCGCGGCATGTCCGTGGTGACGCGCGACGGCGCCACCCACCTGCCGGCCAACGCCCGCGAGGTCTTCGACGTGTCCGGGGCCGGCGACACGGTGGTGGCGACCCTGACCTCCGCCCTGTCGGTGGGGGTGGATCTGACCGACGCGGCGCGGCTCGCCAATCTGGCCGCCGGGATCGTGGTGGGGAAGGTCGGCACGGCGGTGGTCCGCGCGCCGGAACTGCTGTCCGCCCTGCACGAGCAGGAGTGGCGCAGCGGCGAAGAGAAGGTCGCCGCGCTGGAGCAGGCCACGGAATGGGCGGAGCGCTGGCGCGCCCGCGGCAAGCGTGTGGGCTTCACCAACGGCTGCTTCGACCTGCTGCACCCCGGCCACATCTCGCTGCTGAATCAGGCGAAGGCGGCCTGCGACGTGCTGGTGGTGGGGCTGAACAGCGATGCCTCGGTAAAGCGGCTGAAGGGCGAGACGCGCCCGGTGCAGAACGAGACGGCGCGGGCGACGGTGCTCGCCTCGCTGGCCTGCGTCGATCTGGTGGTGGTCTTCGGCGAGGACACGCCGGAGAACCTGATCCGCGCCCTGCGCCCCGACGTGCTGGTGAAGGGGGCGGACTACACCATCGCCACGGTGGTCGGCGCCGGATTCGTGCAGAGCTACGGGGGAAAGGTCGTGCTGGCCAACCTCGTGGACGGCCAAAGCACGACCAACACCATCAAGCGCATGCAGCGCTGACAAACCCCCAGGCGGACCGCCTGGGACGGCGCCCGCCCGTTACATCTTCTTCTGGACGCTGTCCGACGACCGCTCCATGGCGCGGCCGCCCGCCTGCACGTCCTGGCCCATGCCCTCGACGGTGTTGCAGGCGGCGAGGCTGGTGGTCAGGGCGGCCCCCAGGGCGGCAAAAAGAACGAGCTTCTTCAGGCTACGCATGGCAATTTCCTCTGTCATGTCGAAGACAATCGCGTGAAAAACGCGAGAAACCCGCAAAGGGTTTCCGAAGCCTCGCGATGCGGAAGGACAGTCTTCGCACTCAAACGGATAGGGGGAGGGGCGCGCATGTTCGAAGGGTTTGCCCACCGGCGCATCGCCACCGACGGCGCCGAGATCCACACGCTGGTCGGCGGCGAGGGGCCGCCGCTCCTTCTCCTGCACGGCTTTCCGCAGTGCCACGCCATGTGGAGCCGGGTCGCGCCGCGGCTGGCGGAGCGCTTCACCGTGGTGCTGACCGACCTGCGGGGGTACGGCCAATCGTCGAAGCCGCCGGGCGATCCGGCGCATGAGACGTACTGCAAACGCACCAACGGGCGCGATCAGGTGGCGGTGATGGCGGCGCTGGGCTTCGACCGCTTCCGGCTGGCCGGGCACGACCGCGGCGCGCGGGTGGCGCACCGGCTCGTCCTGGACCATCCGGACCGGGTGGAGCGCGCCGCGTTCCTGGACGTGGTGCCGACGCTGGAGGTCTTCGCCCGCATCGACCAGCGCATGGCGACCGCCTATTACCACTGGTTCTTCCTGATCCAGCCGAACAATCTGGCGGAACGGCTGATCGGGCCGGACCCCGACTTCTACTTGGGGCAGGTGCTCGGCTCCATCGGCAGCAGCGCCGACATCTTCGAGGCGGAGGCGATGGACGCCTACCGCACCGCCTTCCGCGATCCCGCCACCATCCACGCCATGTGCGAGGATTACCGCGCCGCGGCAAGCATCGACCTGGAGCACGACCGGGAGGACCGCGCGGCGGGCCGCAAGGTGACGTGCCCCGCCCTGTTCCTGTGGGGCCGCAACAGCGCGGTCGGGCGCCTTTACGACGACCCGCTGGGCATCTGGCGCGGCTATGCCCCCGCCATCGAGGGCCGCGAGATGCCTGCCGGCCATTTCATCCCCGAAGAGGCGCCGGAGGAAACGGCGCGGGCGCTGCTGGACTTCTTCGTGGAGTGACATTGGGAAAAAGGGCGGCGGTCAGCTTGGCGCGGGCCAGACCCGTTCCGGAATGACCTTGTAGGGATAATCCGTTTCCCGATAGCCGTGCGCGTCCTGGCGCTTGGGCAGCTTCACCGTCTCGTGGGGAAGCGGCTCGTAGGGGATGTGCTTCAGCAGGTGGCTGATGATGTTCAGCCGCGCCCGTCGCTTGTCGTCGGACCGGGCGACGTACCAGGGCGCCCAGGACGTGTCGGTCGCCGCGAACATGGCGTCGCGGGCGCGGGAATAGTCGTACCAGCGGCTGTAGGACTTCAGGTCCATGGGCGACAGCTTCCAGGTCTTGCGCCCGTCGTTGATCCGGGATTCCAGACGCCGGGTCTGCTCCTCCGGGCTGACCTCCAGCCAGTATTTCAGCAGGATGATGCCGGAGTCGATCATCGCCTTCTCCACGGCCGGCGCCATGGACAGGAAGCGGTCCGCCTGCTCCTCCGTGCAGAAGCCCATGACCCGCTCGACTCCGGCGCGGTTGTACCAGCTCCGGTCGAAGATCACGACCTCGCCCGCCGCGGGCAGATGGGGGATGTAGCGCTGGATGTACATCTGCGACTTTTCGCGCTCGGTCGGGGTCGGCAGGGCGACGACGCGGAAGACGCGCGGGCTGACCCGCTCCGTGATGGCCTTGATGGTGCCGCCCTTGCCGGCGGTGTCGCGCCCTTCGAAGACGATGCAGACCTTCAGCCCCTTGTGAATCACCCATTCCTGGAGCTTCACCAGTTCCGTATGGAGTTTCGCCAGCTCCGCGCCGTACGCCTTCCATTTGAGCTTCTGCGGCGGATGAAGCGGCGACACTTCATGATTCTTCGCTTTGTGCTTCTTTGCCATGGGTCTTTTCCTTCCCGCGCCTTTGCGGCGATGATAGCGCAGCCGGGCGGGCGGGCCGGATGCCGGAGAAGCGGCGGAAACCGGGGCATTGGGACAGGGGAATTGCCCCCGGTTACCCTCATTTCGGGGTGGGTTCCGGGTGTTTCCATGCCGTACTTTCAACCCGGCATCCCTCCCCCGGACGAACTGTCCCGTTGCCAGTTGGCGTGAGCGGCGGCATAAATCGGCGCGCGGCCCTCCCCGCTGGAAGGGAAGGCTTTTGGCAAACGCAAAAATGGCGGAAGGAAAGCCCCAATGGCTGAAAGCACTTTCGACGTCGTCGTGGTTGGCGGCGGTCCCGGCGGGTATGTCTGCGCGATCCGTGCGGCGCAGCTCGGTTTCAAGGTCGCCTGCGTGGAGAAGCGCAGCGCGCTGGGCGGCACCTGCCTGAACGTCGGCTGCATCCCGTCCAAGGCGCTGCTCGCCGCGTCGGAGAAGTATGAGGAAGCCAAGCACGGCCTCGCCAAGTTCGGCATCAAGGTCGGCGGCGTGGAGCTGGACCTGCCGGGCATGCTCGCCCACAAGGACAAGGTCGTCAAAGAGAACACCGGCGGCATCGAATTCCTGTTCAAGAAGAACAAGATCGCTTGGCTGAAGGGTGCGGGCCGCATCACCGCCCCGAACACGGTCGAGGTCGAAGGCGTGGGCACCGTCACGGCGTCCAAGGCCATCGTCATCGCCACCGGCTCGGAAGTCACCCCGTTGCCGGGCATCGAGATCGACGAGCAGAAGATCGTTTCCTCCACCGGCGCCCTGGCGCTGCCGGAGGTGCCGAAGCGCCTCGTCGTCATCGGCGGCGGCGTGATCGGCCTGGAACTGGGCTCCGTCTGGGGCCGTCTCGGCGCCGAAGTCACGGTCGTGGAGTTCCTGGACCGCATCCTGCCGACCATGGACGGTGAAGTGTCCAAGCAGATGCAGCGCATCCTGGGCAAGCAGGGCATGACCTTCAAGCTCGGCTCCAAGGTCACCGGCGCCAAGGTCACCAACACCGGCGTCACCCTGTCGGTCGAGCCCGCCGCCGGCGGCACCGCCGAGGAGATCGAGGCCGACGTCGTGCTGGTCGCCATCGGGCGCCGCCCCTACGTCAACGGCCTGGGCCTGGACGCCGTGGGCGTGGAGCTGGACAACCGCGGCCGCGTGAAGATCGGCAAGCATTTCGAGACCAACGTGCCGGGCATCTACGCCATCGGCGACGTGGTCGAAGGCCCGATGCTGGCCCACAAGGCCGAGGAGGAGGGCGTCGCCCTGGCCGAACTGCTGGCCGGTCAGGCGGGCCACGTCAACCACGACCTCGTTCCGGGCGTCGTCTACACCTGGCCGGAAGTGGCCGCGGTCGGCAAGACCGAGGAGGAACTGAAGGCCGCCGGCATCGCCTACAAGGTGGGCAAGTTCCCCTTCACCGCCAACGGCCGCGCCCGCGCCGGCGGCAACACCGACGGCTTCGTGAAGTTCCTGGCCGACGCGCGCACCGACAAGGTGCTGGGCGTTCACATGGTCGGCCCGAACGTGTCGGAGATGGTGGCCGAGGTGGCCGTGGCGATGGAGTTCAGCGCCTCCGCCGAGGACATCGCCCGCACCTGCCACGCCCACCCGACCCTGTCGGAAGTGACCAAGGAAGCCGCCCTCGCCGTGGACGGCCGCGCCCTGCACATCTAAGGCGCGTCTCCTCTCCCTCCCCTGCGAAAGCGGGGGAGGGTCGGGGAGGGGCGAAGCACCTCCCACCCTCCGAACTTACGGCGTCTTCTTCGCCCGCGGGTGCGCCGAGCGGTACACCTGCATCAACTGCTCGCTCTCCACGTCCGTGTAGCGCTGGGTCGTGGACAGCGAGGCGTGGCCCAGCAAATCCTGGATCGCCCGCAGATCCCCTCCGTCCGCCAGCAGATGCGTGGCGAAGCTGTGCCGCAGCGCGTGCGGCGTGGCGGTTTCCGGCAGGCCGATCATGCGGCGGAGGTCCCGCATCTGCCTCTGCGCGATGGCCGGGGCAAGCTGCCCGCCGCGCACCCCGACGAACAGCGGCGCGTCCGGCCCCTGCTTGTAAGGACAGGCGTCCATATAGGCCCGCACCGCCTCCACCACCGCCGGCAGCACCGGGACGATCCGCTCCTTGTTTCCCTTGCCGGTGACCCGCAGCGTCTCGCCCAGCGGCGCGTCGCGGCGCGTCAGGTTCAGCGCCTCGGAAATGCGCAGGCCGCAGCCGTAGAGCAGGGTGAACAGCGCCCGGTCGCGCTTGCCGATCCAGGGCTCGTCCGGCTCCTTCTCCGATTCCTCCAGCAGGCGGTCGGCGTCCAGGACGGTCAGCGGGCGGGGGACGGGGCGCTTCACCTTGGGGGTGGACAGCCCGCCGATGGCCGGGTTGTGCAGACGCCCGCTGCGGTCCATCCAGCGGAAGAAATTGCGCACGGCGGCCAGCGCCCGCGCGCGGCTCGCCGCGATCAGCCCGTCGTTGGCGAGCTTCGACAGCCAGGCGCGGAAGTCCGCGGGCTTCAGCGCGGAGAGGTCGTTCATCGACGGCGGCTTCGCCTGATAGCCGGTGATGAACTCAAGGAAGGTCGCGACGTCGCCGATGTAGGCGGTCAGCGTGTGGGGGGAGACGTTCCGCTCGCTCTCCATCCAGCGGCGCCAGTGGACCAGCGTGTCCTGCACGTCCGGCTGGGCGGAGAAGCCGAGGACGGGGTTCTGTTTTCCGGTCATTCGCTGCTTTGCTCTGGCGGGAATGCGGCTCAGGCCGGCAGTTCGAGCCAGCCGCGGATCACCCGCTCCACCACGCGGGCGAGGAAGCCGATCAGCTCCGTTCCCTGGCCGGTGTGGAAGGTGTCCGGCTGGCGGCTGCCGAAGGCCAGCATGCCGTCCGGCGTCTCGCTGGACACCTGGAGGCGGATCAGCACCTCCGACCGGACCAGCCCGGCGCCGGGGCCGTACAGTTCAGGATCGCCCTGGATGTCGGCGTTCAGCGCCACGTCGGCGTTGCCCAGCCAGCGGTCGACGGTGCCCGGCTCGACCACCCGCACGCCGGAGGTCTGGACATGCGGGGTGTCGTGGCCGTTCGATTCGACGATCAGGCAGGCGACGTCCAGGTCCAGGAGCACGGCCAGATCGGTCGTGATGGTCTGGATGAGCTGTTCGAAGCTCTGCGCGTCCAGAAGGAACAGCACCGCCGCGTGGATGCGGTTCTGGCTGTTCATGTTGGCGCGCGAGGTGCCGATCAGCTCCCGCTGCTGCTCCTTCAGCAGGCGGACCTCGCCGCGCAGCCGCTCGACCATGTAGGCTTGCAGATCCACCACCCCGCGCCCGCGGTCCTGCGACGGCGGGGTCAGGTGGTGGACCAGATCGGCGTGATGGACCAGGAAGTCGGGATGGTCCCGCAGATAGGCGCACACATCCTCGGCGGTCGGCGCGTCCTTCCGGCGGGGGGTGTGTCCCGGCTCCCGGCCCATGCTGCTGTCCTCAGAGGATCGACTGGCCGGTCTTCTGCCAGTCGGCCACGAACTGGGCCAGACCCTTGTCGGTCAGCGGGTGGTTGAAGAGCTGCTTCAGCACCGACGGCGGGGCGGTGACGACATGGGCGCCCAGGCGGGCGGAATCGACGATGTGGATCGGGTTGCGGATCGAGGCGACCAGCACCTCGGTCTTGAAGTAGTCGTAGTTGCTGTAGATCTCCACGATGTCGGCGATCAGGCCCATGCCGTCCTGCCCGATGTCGTCCAGGCGGCCGACGAAGGGCGACACGAAGCTGGCGCCGGCCTTGGCGGCCAGGATCGCCTGCGCCGGGGAGAAGCACAGCGTGACGTTGACCATCGTCCCTTCGGAGGACAGCGCCTTGCACACCTTCAGGCCGGCCTGCGTCAGCGGCACCTTCACCGCGACGTTGTCGGCGATCTTGGCAAGCTTCTTTCCTTCCGCCAGCATGGTCTCGAAGTCGGTGGAGGCCACCTCGGCGCTGACCGGGCCGCTCACCACGTCACAAATTTCGGCCACGAGGTCGAGGAAGCTGCGACCGGTCTTGGCGACGAGGGAGGGATTGGTGGTAACACCGTCCAGCAGGCCGGTGTCGGCCAGATCGCGGATCTCGGCGATGTCGGCGGTGTCAACGAAGAACTTCATGACCTGGAATCCATACTTGCTGAGGAAGACCGTGCCCTGTCACCCGGGATTCGGTGCCCGGCGCTTCGGCCAAGGGGCACTCTAGCCGATGCGTGCCAATTCCGCCAGATCCGGGGGGCCGGCGCAGGCCCTTCTGCCGGGCACCGCGCCGGTGGAACCGGACCCGCGCGTCCGCGTGCTCCTGCCGCTGCCGCTGCGCGAGGCCTACGATTACCGCGTGCCCGCCGGGATGACTCTCAGCCCCGGCGATTATGTGGAAGTTCCGCTGGGTCCGCGCCGCGTGCTTGGGGTGGTGTGGGGCGACGGGGCCGGGGTGGTGGAAGCCGTCCGGCTGAAGCCGGTGGCGCGCCGGTTCGACGTGCCGCCCATGCCGGAGGTGGAGCGCAAATTCATCGAGTGGGTCGCCGCCTACACCATGACGCCGCCGGGCCATGTGCTGCGCATGGCGATCAGCGTGCCCTCGGCGTTGGAGCCTGCGAAGGCCATGCTCGCCTATCTGCGCAAGCCGGACGCGGAGCCTCCCCCCGGTTTCAAGATGACCGACCCGCGGCGGCGCGTGCTGGCCCTGCTGGATGACGGCCCGCCGCGCACGCCCGCCGAACTGGCGGAGGAGGCCGGCTGCGGCGTCACCGTGGTGCGCGGGCTGGCCGAGGCCGGGATGCTGGAGCCGGTGCTGCTTCAGCCGACGAAGCTCGGGCGGCCCGACTGCCACCGCCCCGGCCCCACCCTGTCCGGCGACCAGGAGGCCGCGGCGGCGGACCTGCGCGCCCGCGTGGAGTCCGGCGTCTACTCCACCGTTCTGCTGGACGGGGTGACCGGCTCCGGCAAGACGGAGGTCTATTACGAGGCCATCGCCGCCGCCCTGAAGGCGGGCAGGCAGGCGCTGGTGCTGCTGCCGGAAATCGCCCTGTCGGCGCAGTGGCTGGAGCGCTTCGCCCGCCGCTTCGGCGCGCCGCCCGCGGAATGGCATTCCGAACTGACCGGGGCGCAGCGCCGCGACACCTGGCGCGCGGTGGCCAACGGCGAGGTGCCGGTGGTGGTCGGCGCCCGCTCCGCCCTGTTCCTGCCCTACAAGGATCTCGGCGTCATCATCATCGACGAGGAGCACGACGCCGCCTACAAGCAGGAGGAGGGGGCCATCTACCACGCCCGCGACATGGCCGTCGCGCGGGCGCATCTGGGCGGCATCCCCACCGTGCTGGTCTCCGCCACGCCCTCGCTGGAGACGAAGGTCAACGCCGACAGCAACCGCTACGCCCGCATCCATCTGCCGGGCCGCCACGGCGGTGCGGTGCTGCCCGACGTGGAACTGGTGGACCTGCGCAAGGACCGGCCCCCGGCGCGTCACTGGCTGGCCCCGTCCCTGAAGAAGGCCATCGAGGAAACCCTGGCGGAGAAGGAGCAGGTCATGCTGTTCCTGAACCGCCGCGGCTACGCCCCGCTGACCCTGTGCCGGGCCTGCGGGCACCGGCTGCAATGCCCCAACTGCACGGCGTGGCTGGTCGAGCATCGGCTGGCGCGCAAGCTCCAGTGCCACCATTGCGGCCTGTCGCAGCCGCTGTCCCCCACCTGCCCGGAGTGCGGCGAGGAAGGCACCCTGGCCGCCTGCGGTCCCGGCGTGGAGCGCATCGCGGAGGAGGTCGCGGAGCTGTTCCCCGATGCCCGTGCCGCCATCATGGCGTCGGATACGTTGTTCGGTCCCCGCGCCATCCAGGAAATGGTCCGCCGAATCGCCGATCACGAGCTGGACATCCTGATCGGCACGCAGGTGATGGCGAAGGGCCACCATTTCCCCATGCTGACCCTGGTCGGGGTGGTGGACGCCGATCTGGGGCTGGCCGGCGGCGATTTGCGGGCGGGGGAGCGGACCTACCAGCTTCTCCATCAGGTGGCCGGGCGCGCCGGGCGCGGCGAGAGGCCGGGGCGGGTGATGCTGCAAACCTACATGCCGGAACATCCGGTTATGCAGGCTTTGGCCGCCGGGGACCGCGACGGATTCTATCAGCTGGAGGCGGAAATGCGGCTGGAGGCCGGAATGCCGCCCTTCGGACGGCTGGCCGCCCTGATCGTGTCGGGGGAGGACGCGGCGGCGGTGGAGAAGCTGTCCATCGCGTTGGGCAGGGCGGCGCCGCGCAGCGACACCGTCGCCGTGCTGGGACCGGCGCCGGCGCCGCTGGCCCTGCTGCGCGGGCGGCACCGGCGGCGTCTGTTGCTGAAGGCGCCGCGCACGGTCCAGGTGCAACCCCTGATCGCCCGCTGGCTGGAGCAGGTGGAGATTCCGCCCAACGTGCGCGTGCAGGTGGACGTGGACCCCTACAGCTTCCTGTAAAGAGGGGCTGCGACCGATTGTCCCTGCGCGCTCCGCAAGGCACCTGTGACGTTTGGTCCGTTGCAGCCGGCGGAACATGGTATTACCAGAGTGTGGAAGTCATCTTTCGCCGAGCGATTCCATGACCAGGTTGCGCGGTCGTTTCCACGCCCACACTCTGCTGACGGTTCTTCCGGTTCTGGCCCTGCTGGCGATCATCGCGCTGGCGGCGGGCGTTCCCGCACAGACACGCGGAACGGAATCGGACGCCAAGGCGCTGCTCGACAAAACCAGCGGATATCTGCGCCAGCATGGCGCGGAGGACGCGCCGAACGCTTTCGCCCAGCGGGACGGCGCGCTGATCGACCGCGACCTCTACCCGATGCTGATCGACCGCGACGGGGTGATGGTGGCCCACGGCTGGACGCCGTCGCTGAACGGCGTGAACCTGAAGGACCTGAAGGACGTGGACGGCAAGCCCTTCATCCAGGAGGCGCTGGACATCGTGGCGGAGCGGGACTCGGGCGCCGTCAGCTACAAATGGCCGGACCCGCTGTCCGGGCAGATCGCGCCGAAGACCATGCTGGTGCGCCGCATCGTTCTGGACGGCGCGCCCTATCTGCTGTCGGTCGGAGTCTATCGCTGAAAGGGCCGCTGAGAGGGGGCGCCGAGGGGGAAGCGATCCTTCGGCAGACGAACGACTCGGGTTTTCCGAAGGGTGAAAAAGGCGCTCAGAGCACCGAAAGGGAGCGGCCGGACCGCGGGCGGGGGCGCCAGATCGCCAGACATTCCGCGGCGGTGCTTCCCGATCCGATGCCGTACCAGCCGGACCGGTCGTTGAAGGAAAGGCTGTAGCGCCCGCGCCCGTCGCGCTCGAACCGGAAGACGGGGCGGTCCACGCCGGGCAGGAGAACCAGGAGCCGGTCATGCTCCCGGCCCGTTTCGCGGACGACCCCGGCCCAATGGCCAAGGCGCAGCTTCGGTTCGGCCACCGCCTCGAACTCGTTGAGGTCGGCGGGCGTGAAGCGGGCGCAGGAAAAGGCGACGACGGTCATGATGGGCCTAGGGTTTGTCCTGACAGGCGGGTTACGGGCGCGACGGTGCGCATGAATGGTTAATCGGGTATTAAGCGGGGTGACAGGTCACAGTCTCGTCCCTGGAGGAAGACCCGGAAAAGGGTCCGGAAGAAGGCCCGGAAGCGGGTGGGGCCTTCGAAAGCCAAGGCGGTCCGTTGCGGTTGTGAAGTGGTATGCCCATTTCCAGTCCCCGCCGCCCGGAACGGACCGCACGCCGCTGGGGCGCAAAACGCCGCACTCACGCCGCGTGCAAATTGTCCAGACCCCGTTGCGCAGGGGCTAATCCTGTGATATTGGACCGCTCGCTTTCGCGGGCTGGGCCGCCGCGATGTGGGTTTCATGCCCTTAAGGCCCTGAAAATTCACCGTCTACCGAACTCAATTCGAGGGATCAGGTGGCAATCGAAGGTACAGGCGTTTCCGAACTCGCTACGCGCTACTCCATCGCGCTGTTCGAGCTTGCGGACGAGAACAAAGCGCTGGATCAGGTCGCAGGCGATCTGGTTGCGCTGAAGCAAATCCTGGCTGAGAGCGCCGACCTTCGCCGCCTCGTCCGCAGTCCCGTGATCAGCCGCGCCGATCAAGGCCGGGCGATGGCGGCGGTTCTGGACCGCGCCGAAGTGTCCGATCTAACCAAGCGCTTCATCGGGCTGGTGGCAAAAAACCGCCGCCTGTTCGCGCTGGAAGGGATGATCGAAGGCTTTCTCGCCGAACTGGCCCGCCGCCGCGGCGAAGTGACCGCGCAGGTCACCTCCGCCCAGCCGCTGAGCGATGCTCAGCTGGCCGCGGTCACCGACGCGCTGAAGGCGTCGATCGGCTCCAAGGTGTTGATCGACACCTCGGTCGATCCCGCGCTGATCGGGGGCATGATCGTTAAGTTCGGCTCGCGCATGGTCGACACCTCGGTGCGCACGAAGCTGAACAAATTGCAACTCGCCATGAAGGCCTCAGGGGGATCAGTCTGATGGATATCCGCGCCGCAGAAATCTCTGCGATCCTCAAGCAGCAGATCGCGAATTTCGGGAC